>CAZLTL010000016.1:0-54212 GCA_964562525.1 uncultured bacterium | reverse complement strand
CCTCAGCAGTTTTCGCCACACGGGCAGGAATCTCGCCCTTCAACGCATTACTGATAATCTTTTTCACATCTTCCGAAAAATCTGACTTCAGAATCCACATCAAATAACCTTTGTCCGTCTTAACGATTTCTTCCAAAGATAATTTGCGGGCATATTTTCCGAACATCAAATAAAGCTTGTTATCCCACCAGCAAAACTTGCGTTCATTGTCGAAAAAATCGGTCCCGGAAGAATATTCAAACTGATCGAGCGAGGTAATCGAATCCGAACCACCGCCATACTTCTCAACCTGCTTTTCCAAAATTGAAAAGACGGCTTCACTATCCGCTTTAGCGGAATGGGCGCCGATTAAATCTTTACCGCAATAAAACTGATAGGCCGCCGTTAGATCTCGTTTTTCATTCAAATGAAAAACTTTCTGCGCGTCATAAATCCGGCGGCTTTTCCATTCGAAACGAACACCCGCGTCCGCGCATTCACGCTCTAAAAAAGGCAAATCAAAACGCTCAATGTTAAACCCGCCCATATCCGCATCGCCGATAAAGTTCACGATATCCTGAGCCATGGTTTTAAAAGCAGGGGCGTCTTTCACCATCTCATCCGTGATGCCGGTCAACTGCGCGACAAAAGGCGGGATCGGAATGCCGGGGTTAGCACGTTTTTCAAAAATCTCTTTTTTCCCGTCTGGATGATATTTAATCAGCGCAATTTCAATGATGCGGTCTTTTTCAACCCAAGTCCCGGTGGATTCAATATCCAAAACAACAAGCGCGTTATTCAGCTTCATTCAGAGGGTTCTTCCGCCGCAGCTTTTTTACTTTTTTTCTTTGCGGGCTTCGTTTTACCACCGCGGGCCGGCTTCTTCTTGCCTTTAGCCTCACGAGCCTTCAAAAGCTCAAGCGCCTGCTCAAGCGTCACGCTTTGAATATCGGTTTCTTTCGGAATCGTGGCATTCGTTTTCTTATGTTTAACATAAGCGCCATATTTACCTTCATAAATTCCGATCATATCGCCATCTTCGGGATGCTTGCCCAATTCCTTAATCGGTTTCGCCGTCGCGCGCCCCTTGGCCTGAGCGATCAATTCCACCGCCGCCGGCAACTCAATAGTCAAAACATCCTGATCTTTGGGAATCGATTTAAATTTACCGTCATGGCTGACATAAGGCCCGAACCGTCCTGTATTCGCATAAACCGGCTTTCCTCCCTCAGGATGCGGTCCCAAATTACGCGGCAACTTCAACAGAGCGAGCGACTTCTCTAAATCAACCGCATTAGCATCCATCGTTTTGGGAATGCCGACACGCTTCGGCTTATTTTCACCTTCTTTGACTTCGCCCATTTGAACATAAGGCCCATAAGGTCCGCGCATCAAAAAGATCGGCAATCCGGTTTCGGGATGAGTTCCCAAACTTTGCGGACCTTTTTCTTTATCGGCGATAATTTGCTGCGCAACGGCATTCGATAAATCTCCCGGCGCGCAAGTTTCGGGAATGCCCGCCGTTACCTTCGTTTCGCCGTTAATCACTTCGAAGTAAGGACCATAACGGCCGACGCGAATGTCATAATCCAAATCAGGAAAACGAAGCGTACACGAAGCGCGCGCGTCGATTTTCTCTTCACCCACTTTGACGCGCTGAGCCAAACCTTCTTCGCCGTTATAAAAATTCTGAAGATAAGGTAATTCTTCAGCTTGCCCCGCGGCAATTTCGTCCAAGGAGTCTTCCATTTTTGCGGTAAAGTTATAATCCACAAGCTTCGGAAAATTTTGTTCCAAAAGTTTGGTTACTGCAATTGCGACAAAAGTCGGAATCAATTGCGTTCCGGCTTTACGGACATATCCGCGATCCTGAATCGTCCCGATAATCGAAGCGTAAGTACTCGGACGTCCGATCCCTTTTTCTTCCAGCGCTTTGACAAGAGATGCTTCGGTATAACGCGCGGGCGGCTTGGTTTCATGCGAAGTCGCATCCACTTTGTGGCAATCGAGTTTTTCATCCACAGCCAATTCAGGAAGTTCGGTTTCTTGGTCATCGCCTTTGGCATCCGGATCATCCAAATCTTCTACATACGCTTTAAAAAATCCGGGAAACAAAATCTTCTTCCCTGTCGCGCGAAACTCCGCGCCTGCAGCAGAAATAAAAACGGTTTCGAATTGCACGCGCGCTTCAGCCATCTGCGTTGCCATCGTACGTTTCCAAATCATGTCATACAGCTTTAACTCTTCGCCGGAAAGCCCGAGCTCTTCGCCCTTTTTCATTTCGGTACCCGCAGGACGAATGGCCTCGTGAGCTTCCTGAGCGTTCTTCGATTTATTCTGAAATTGGCGCGGCTCAGGACTTAAATACTCTTTTCCATAACGATCAAGAACAGCATCACGAGCGGCTTTCATAGCTTCAGCGGAAAGGTTCACGCTATCCGTACGCATATAAGTGATATGTCCGTTTTCATAAAGCCCCTGCGCTACCTGCATCGTGCGGCGCGCGGTAAAACCCAGCTTGCGATTGCCCTCTTGCTGCAAACTGCTGGTCGTAAAAGGCGGATAAGGCCGGCGTATTTGGGCTTTCGTTTCAATATTCGTAATGGTCCAATCACTGACTTTAACTTTCTCGACTAACGCTTCTGCTGTTTTTTGATCCAACAACAAAACATCCGCGTCAGCCTTCAGTTTACCTGTTGCTTCGTCAAAATCACGGCCTTCGGCAACACGCTTGCCGCCTACTTTAAAAAGGTTAGCTTCAAACATGCGATCATTTTTATGTTTTGAGAGCTGTGCTTTCAAATCCCAATAAGTTCCGCTGCGGAAAGCAAGACGCTCGAGTTCACGCTCAACTAACAAACGAACCGCCACAGACTGCACTCGCCCGGCGGAAAGTCCGCGCGCGATTTTCTTCCAAAGCAAAGGGCTCAATGTGTAGCCATAAAGGCGATCGACAATACGGCGCGTTTCCTGCGCGTTCACAAGATGAATATCAAGCTGGCGGGTCTGCGTCAGCGCGTTCTGAATTGCTTCTTTGGTAATTTCAGAAAAAACCATGCGCTTCACCGGCACTTCGGGCTTAAGCACCTCAATTAAATGCCAGCCGATACTTTCCCCTTCGCGGTCTTCGTCGGTCGCGATTAAAAGCTCGTCGGATTCTTCCGCGGCTTTTTTAATTTCAGAAACGACTTTTTTCTTTTCGGATGAAACAAGATAAAGCGGCTTAAAATCATCATTCACGTTCACACCCAATGTGGTCCACTTTTCTTTCTTCAAAGCCGCAGGAATATCCGCCGCGCTGGAGGGAAGATCGCGCACATGGCCGACACTCGCCATCACTTTGTAATCTTTTCCAAGAAAGGAACTGATTTTTTTAACCTTAGTCGGCGACTCCACCACAACTAACGCTTTATATTTTCCGCTCATTCGGAACCTCTTTTTGCAGCCGGCTTTTTCTTGGCTGCGGCTTTTTCATACTTTTGTATCTCATCACGCAGCTTCGCGGCATCTTCATACGCTTCATGCTTGATGCATTCATTAAGCTTCTTCCGCAACAGCATTAAATCCGAAAGCTTTCTTTTTGCGGGCTGAGGCTCATTCTTTGCGTCTGTGACTTGTCCCATTTTCCCTTGATGCTGGTCATGGCGGTGAATACGCTTAATTAAAGGCAGCAAATAAGGCGAAAAAGTCTCATAACACCCCGCACAGCCTAACCGACCGGCCTTTTCGAAATCCCGCATGGTCATACCGCAGGACAAACATTTCATATCCTGCCCGGGTGCCAGCCCCATCGCTTTGGAAAACATCCCGGCTAAATCCGGCAATCCCGCCTGGAGGGGTGCCAAAAACTGTTTAAAGTCAGCCCCGTGGTCCTTTGAGCAAAGCTCACACAAATGAATCTCCGTAACCTGGCCATTCACAATTTCTGTCAAATGGATGGTGGCTTCTTTCTTGCCGCAAACACAAAGCATTCTTGATTCCCCTTCATAACGCCCAAGCGTCGTACCTTTATATTTGTGAGAATATAGCCTGATTTCCGCGCCCTCGAAAAGAACTTTCTGATTTTCCCCTCGGCAAAAACCATAAAAAAAAGCGGCTTGGACAAATCCAAGCCGCTTTTTCAGCAGACAAAACCCGAATTAATAAACCTTTTCGTCCGCAGTCAACGTGCCGGCAGTAATGTCTTCCAGCGCACCTTCCGCTTTATCATCTTCCAAAGCCATCGAGTCCGAAAACTCATCGTCTAACGCTTCATCTTCAACAGCTTCAACGGCTTCCCCGGTTTTCTCAGCAACCACAGCAGTTGCAGGCTTTTGCTCTTCTTCCAACACTGTTTCTTCGGTCAACAGCGCTTCATCCGCAACCTCTTCAACAGCTTCGGTTACCGCCGGAACAACTTCTTCTGCCCAAAGAGTTGCTACTCCGCTATTCATTGCGAAAACTGCCGCCAAAATAAGCATCCAAAACTTTTTCATAAAATCTCCTTAAAATTAGGTTTCATGGACAAAAAATCAAATTATAAGAAACGTAACTAGAGTTTACCGTCAGAGCAATGCTCTGCTACCTGAGTGCTGATGAAGCGTTCATAACAGTATTGCTACTGTCAGGGTTCTTTCGGTTAGCCCCTCCCTAAAAATTAAAATAACATTGTTTAAACCAAGCTTAAGACGAGGGTCAGACGGCATCTATTCATTGCTAACTAAGATTTATTTATAGCATTACTAGTCAAAAAATAGCATCTTTGGAGATAAAATCAAGAGGCTGAAAAATAAAAAAAGGGGCTAAGCTTAAGCTTAGCCCCTGGAAAGAAAACGCTCTTAGAGGAAATACGCCTTGAGCGCGTACTGATAAAGCATGCGTTGGGTATTAAACGCCGTACCATTCAAAGCAATCACTTGCGCCATCAACTCATGATATTTTGCGCGGTCGTTGTAATAAAGCGGCAAAACCACATTCTCAAGTTTGTGATACAACGACTCTGAATCATCTTTGCGGTTTTGATTGGTTTCATTCAAATGTTCGCCGATTGCCCAACCGGTCACCCCTTCAATACAGCCTTCACACCACCATCCATCCAAAACAGAAAGCGAAGGAACACCGTTGAGCGCGGATTTCATTCCGCTGGTGCCGGAAGCTTCAAGCGGGCGCTCAGGATTATTGAGCCAAACATCCACGCCGGAAGTCATCAAGCGGCCGATGTTCATATCATAATCTTCCAGGTAAACCACCTTCACCTGCGGCTCAAGCGCGGCACGCGCACGATGAATATTTTTGATCAATTCTTTTCCGGCCGTATCCTGCGGATGCGCTTTGCCCGCGAACACAATTTGAACCGGAAATTTTCCGATAATTTGCTTCAACCGATTTGTATCTTCAAAAAAAAGATCCGCTCGCTTATACGCCACCGAACGGCGCGCGAACCCCAGCGTAAAAACATCGGGATTAAAATCGACTCCGGACTCTTTTTTTACAAAAGCCAACAAATCACGCTTTGCCGCCTGATGCGCTTCCCAAATTTCAGTACGCGGAATTTTCTGAACTTCGCGGAACAATAAATTGTCCCGTTTCCAATCCGGTAAATAGCGGTCATAAAGCGCCTGAAAAGACGGCGCGGTCCAGCTCGCGGCGTGAACCCCATTCGTGATGTAATCAATTTTATGCTGAGGAAACATTTTTCGGGATACTTCGCCATGCTTGCGCGCCACAGCGTTAATAAAATGGCTCAAATTCATTCCCAGCGTTGTCATGTTTAAAAACTGAGGGTCTTTAACAACATCCGCGATAATGCGCGCCGCGCTTTCCCCCAAAACCTGTGCCACAAGCGCCATCGGAAATTTATCATGTCCCGCCGGAACCGGCGTATGCGTCGTGAAAATCGACTTTTCTTTCAGAGCGACGATATCTTCCTGCGTGAGAAGGCGGTCTTGCTGGGGCCCGAGGCGTTCCTGAATCAATTCCCAAGTCAAAAGGCTCGCATGACCTTCATTCATATGAAAGCGGCGGATATTATTATGACGACGCACACGCAGCATACGAACGCCGCCTACGCCTAAAATAATTTCCTGCGACAAACGATACTTTTGGTCTTTACCATAAAGAAAGTGAGTTAAACTGCGATCCCACTCTGAGTTCTCGGGTAAATCCGTATCCAGAAAATAAACCGGAACCGTGAACCCAGTAACGCCCTTCACCAAATAACGATAAGCACGAATATAAACCGTGCGGCCTTCAATGTTCACCGCGACGCGAGAGCGCAATTCTTCAAGAAAATCTTCAATCCGCCAATCCGCGGTGGATTCAATCTGCGTTCCGTCCGGATTGAGTTTCTGATTAAAATAACCTTTGCGATGCAGCAAAGTCACCGCAACCATCGGAATTTCAAGATCCGCAGCGGTGCGCACAGTATCTCCCGCCAACACACCCAAACCGCCGCTGTAGCTCGGCATATCCGACTGCAGCGCGATTTCCATTGAAAAATATGAGATCACTTCCTGGCTCAAAAACGACATAAATAATTTCCTTTCAAATCAAATTATAAATTCAAGATAATTTCATGACAGCCATTGACCGTCCATGCAAAGTATAAGTTTCTTCACCGCGCATTTTCCATCCCAAAAGATTCACTTCCGCGGTATCCAAAACACTTTCCCAAACATGCCCGTCAACTGTCTTTGGCAGCAAAAAAGAAACGCGGTCATGATACGCATTCATCATCAAAAGTAAAGTATCACCTTCAATGCGGTTACCGCGTTCATCCAGTTCATCAATCGCTTTTCCTGAAAGCAGCATCCCAACACTGCGGACATGCGGATTATTCCACTCCGCGTCACCCATTTCTTTTCCGGTCGAATCCAACCACACAACATCTCTGATTCCTGCGCCCCGGATATCGCGGCCTTCAAAAAAGTTACGCCGCCGGAACACAGGCTGCGTTTTTCTCAGCCAAATTACTTTTTTGACAAAATCTAAAAATGCGATTTGGTTCTCATTAAAATTCCAATGCACCCAGCTCAGCTCATTATCCTGACAATAAGCGTTATTGTTGCCCATTTGACTGCGGGACAATTCATCGCCGCCTAACAGCATCGGAACGCCCTGCGAAAGTAAAAGCGTGGTTATAAAATTGCGCTTCTGCTGTTCGCGCAACTTCACGATCAAAACATCTTCCGTCGGACCTTCATGTCCGCTATTCCAGCTTAAATTGTCATCGGTCCCGTCCCGATTCTCTTCCAAATTGGCTTCATTGTGCTTGCGGTCATAAGTCACCAAATCCTGTAAAGGAAAACCATCATGGCTGGTAATAAAATTGATACTGGCATGCGGTTTTCTTCCGCCGACTTCATATAAATCACTTGAACCGCAAAGGCGCGTGGCGAACTCCGAAACTTTTCCGCCATCCCCTTTCCAAAAACTGCGCATACAATCGCGGTATTTCCCGTTCCATTCCGCCCAGCCCACGGGGAAATTGCCCACTTGATAACCGCCTTCACCTAAATCCCAAGGTTCCGCTATCAACTTCACCTGGTTAATCACCGGATCTTGATGAATCGTGTCAAAAAAACTGCCCAGCTTATCAACCGCAAATAATTCGCGCGCAAGTGTCGAGGCCAAATCAAAACGGAACCCGTCAATATGCATTTCCTGAATCCAATAACGCAAACTATCCATAATCAATTGCAAAACGCGCGGATGACGCGCGCTTAAACTATTGCCGCAGCCGGTGAAATCTTCATAGTAACGCGGACTTGATTCCATTAACCGGTAATAGGATTTATTATCAATGCCGCGGAATGAAAGCGTAGGCCCCAAATGATTCCCTTCCGCCGTGTGGTTATAGACCACGTCTAAAATTACTTCGATTCCCGCACGGTGAAACGATTTCACCATGTGCTTAAATTCGCGAATCACTTCAAGAGGGTTTTTTGCACTGGCGTATTCTGGGTCAGGAGAAAAATAAGAAACGCTGTTGTAACCCCAATAATTCGAAAGCTTTTTATCAAGCAAATGCCACTCGTTCGCATGAAAATGAATCGGCATCAGCTCCACCGCCGTCACACCCAAGCTCTTCAAATGTCCGATAACCGGTTCACTCGCTAATCCGGCATAAGTTCCGCGCAAAGACTCAGGAACATAAGGATGAAGCTTGGTCATGCCCTTCACATGCATTTCATAAATAATCGTTTCATGCCAGGGCGTTTTCAGCAATGTATCGCCTTCCCAGTCAAAATAAGGCGCCACCACCACACCCAAAGGCGCCCACGCAGCATTGTCACGTTTATCCATGGAAAGATCTTTGCGACGATTATTTAAATCGTATCCGAACAACTCTTCCTTCCACGTAATTTGCCGGCCGATGGCTTTGGCATAAGGATCCAGCAAAACCTTATGCGGATTAAATCGGTGGCCGTCCTGCGGTTTATAAGGTCCGTGAACACGATAACCATAAAGCTGGCCGGGCCGTAAGCCAGGAATATAGCCATGCCAGATGTAGTTAGTGCATTCCGGAAGTGAAATAACGTAGTTTTCTTTTTCGGACTCAGGCGAGTAAAACAAACAGGGCTCTATTTTTTCGGCATGCTCTGAAAAAATGGCAAAGTTAACGCCCGCGCCGTCCCAATGAGCTCCAAGCGGATAAGATTTTCCTGGCCAGACCTGGATCGTCATGGATTCTGGGGTTTAAAGATATTCACCGAAAGCGGGGGTAAGTTAACCTGAATCGAATGAGGGCGTCCATGCCATGAAAAGTCTTGTGATTGAACCCCGCCCAAATTACCGATTCCGCTTCCGCCATATTCGGCGGCATCACTGTTAATCAGTTCTTTATAAAAGCCGGCAACAGGAACTCCGATACGGTATTCAAACCGAGGCACCGGAGTTAAATTAAGCGTAAAGATGACAGACTCAGACCGATCCTTTGACCAGCGCACGAAAGACAAAACACTGTTTTCATGATCAAGAAAATCAATCCACTCAAAGCCTTGCCATTCAAAATCAACTTCATAAAGCGGCTTATGCTGAACATAGAGCCGGTTTAAGTCGCGCATAAAATGCTGAATTTGCTGATGCGGATGCCATTGCGTCAAATGCCAATCCATTGATTTCGTCGCGCACCATTCATCACGCTGCGCTATATCATTGGTCATAAAATTCAGCTTCTTTCCCGGGTGCCCAAACATATAACCGAGAAAAAGCCGCAAGTTTGCAAATTTTTGCCAGTCATCACCGGGCATTTTTTCGAGCAAAGAACGCTTCCCGTGCACCACCTCATCATGCGAAATCGGCAGCACAAAGTTTTCAGTAAAAGCATAAAGCATTGAAAACGTCAGCATATTCTGATGAAAACGGCGATGCACCGGCTCCTTGCAAAAATATTCAAGCGTGTCATGCATCCAACCCATATTCCATTTCATGCTAAAGCCCAACCCGCCGGTATAGGTCGGGCGCGAAACCCCAGTCCAGGAAGTCGACTCTTCGGCCATGGTCAAAACCCCGGGATAATTCAAATGTACGGTTTCATTGAGCCGCTTCAGAAAATCAATCGCTTCCAAATTTTCACGACCTCCATATTCATTCGCATCCCATTCGCCGGGTTTGCGCGAATAGTCACGGTAAATCATCGAAGCCACGGCATCCACACGCAGACCATCAATATGATATTTATCAAACCAAAACAGCGCGTTGGCCGTTAAAAAGTTCCGCACCTTGGGGTTCGCGTAATTAAAAACAAAAGTGCCCCAATCTTTATGTTCGCGTTTTTTCCAATCGTCATAGGCATAAATTTCGCAGCCGTCGAAATTAGCCAACCCATGCGGATCCTGCGGAAAATGCGCCGGCACCCAATCCAAAATCACGCCGACATTGTGACGATGGCAATAATCCACGAAATACATGAAGTCTTGCGGCGAGCCAAAACGGCTGGTGGGAGCAAAATAACTTAAAACCTGATAGCCCCAAGATTCATCCAAAGGATGTTCCATAATGGGCATCAATTCAATATGCGTGTAACCTTGGTTTTTTGCGTACTCAACCAACTCATGCGCTAATTCGCGGTAGTTTTTAAAACGGCTGCCATCTTCCCCGCTGCGCTTCCATGATCCCAAATGCACCTCATAAATCGAGATAGGCGCTTCAAGACTGCTATGCTTAGTACGGGTTGCCATCCATTCCGCATCTTGCCAGCCATGATGTTCAAGCGAAGTCACAACCGAAGCAGTCTTAGGACGAATCTCACTGTAAAAAGCATACGGGTCTGACTTTTCACGAATCTTGTCGTCCGAAGAGTGCACGGCATATTTATAGTAATCGCCTTCGTTAAGGCCGGGCACAAATCCAACCCAAAATTCAGAATCCGGCAAGCGCTCCAAATAATTCACCCCGGGTATCCAGCGGTTAAAATCACCGATCACGCTGATCGCTTTCGCATTCGGCGACCAAACACCGAAATAAACTCCCGGAACACCGTCTTTAAATCCCAAATGCGATCCAAGCTTCTCATAACTTTTAAAATGAGTTCCTTCACCCAGCAAGTAGCGGTCAAAGTCAGAAATCCATGAAGCTTGAGATTGAGACATAAAATTGAGCGGGGCCTTATCAGCAGAATGAGCGCGCTCAGCGGATTGCAAATAGCTTGTAGGGCGGTATACCGCGCGTGAATTTTTTTGAGCCTCGGAAGCAACTGATTTTTTTTTCGCAGCAGGCACAGCGGACGGAACGGGCTTCTTTTTCACGGTAGACTTAACACCTTTCACGATCTTAGCGCGTGTCGCTTTTTTTGATTGAGAAACCGCTGTTTTCTTCTTTTTCTGAATCATAAATACTGTTCCGTCTAAAATAGGTTTATTTTCCCATTGAACGCAAGCAAATATAGTACCAGTATATCGTAAAGAACGGCTGAATTTAAAGTATCTATCTTCATCACGGCCGTTCACAACACCGGGGGAAGACCATGAAAGCAAATATGAGCACCTTAAATCGAGTCATTCGCGCCGCGATCGGCCTCGCCATTATCGGAGCCGGCATTTATTACAAAAGCTGGTTCGGTGCGCTGGGAGTTCTTCCTATTCTCTCCGCTGCTATCGGCTACTGCCCGCTATGCTGCGGCGGCGGTTCCTGCGAAATGAAAAAAGACGCGCCTCAAGACAAAGGCGAACACAAACACGGCGAAGGATGCTGCCACCACTGATTTGTCCTGAAAGCAAAACCCCCGGGATTGAATCCCGGGGGTTTTTATTTTTAACAACTCACTTAGCCTTCGTGAAACCGCTGCTGTAAAATTTTTGAAAACCCGCGACAAGCATCCACTGTTGTAAAAATCCCCACCAACTTGTGATTTTGAACGACGAGTGCCGAACCATAACAATGCGCTGCCATTTCATCCAAAACCTCATGCAGCTTAGAATCCGGCTCAACCACAAAAGGTTTTTCCTTACAAATATCGGCCACCTTCACAAGCTTGGAGTCAGCTTCAAAAAAAGCCATCGCCATTTTAATGTCGCGGTCGGAAAGAATTCCAAAAAGCTGATCCCCATGCATAACCGGCAAATGTCTGATTTTGTGATCGGACATCATTTGTTCAGCTTCTTTAACCGATTGCGAGGCGTCAATCGAGTACGGTGCGGACGTCATATATTTTTGAATAATGGGCTCTGCCTTAGACATAAAAACTCCTCTGTTTGAAGTAATAATGACAACATTTCATTATCGTCCTTTTCCGGTAAAATTGAATGATTAAATCTCGCGGCTTCGCTTTAAGCGTTATAAAATGATTTATGCGTAAAGATCTACCGCCCCTTTTTCTGGAACGACTCAAGAAAATCATTCCGTCATCCACCATTGAAACCATTTTGTCTTCATTTGAAAAAATACCACTCCCCGCCTTTCGACTGCATCACAAGGAGGCAAACAAAGAAACCGTGATTACCGAACTCTCTCAGAAAGGCTTTGATCTCGGACCGGTCGCATGGCAAAAAGAAGCTCTTCGTCTTCTTAGCAAAAACATTCGCGAGCTGCAAGAAACCACTGCCTATCAAAACAATCACATCTATATTCAAGGCCTGGCAAGTATGCTGCCTGTCATCGCACTCGATCCACAGCCTGGTGAAAGCATTCTCGATTTATGCGCCGCTCCGGGCAGCAAAACCGGACAAATTTTACGCGCGATGCAAAACCGCGGTCATCTCACCGCGAATGAGAAAATTAAAAACCGTTTTTTTAAACTTAAAAACAATCTCGACGCGCAGGGTTATTCCAATTTTGAACTTACACTGAAACCCGGCGAACTTTATTGCAAAATCGCGCCGAACACCTATGACAAGGTTTTGCTCGATTCTCCCTGCTCCAGCGAAGGCCGTTTCTCAACTGAAGATCCCGATTCGTTTAAGTATTGGTCCCCTTCAAAAATCAAAGAAATGGTTTTTAAACAACGCGCACTTTTCAAATCAGCCTTTTTAGCCGTGAAACCGGGTGGCACCATGGTTTATGCCACCTGCACTTACGCCCCTGAAGAAAACGAAGGCATGCTCGATTGGGCGCTCGGTAAAACCGATAAACAAATGGAAATTCTAGACTGGACGCCGCCCGTTTCAAATTGGATGGAAGGCATCACGGAATGGGAAGGCAAAATTTTTTCACCTGAGGTCAAAAAGGCACGTCGAATTTTACCTAGTGATCAAATGACGGCTTTCTTCATCGCACTCATTCGAAAAAAAGATTAAAATTCAAGCATGCAAAATTGGCCCCATCGAATCTACCTGACACAAACTCAAAAAACGCTGCTAACTCTGCTTATTATTTTCGTTATCATAGCTTCCGGATTGCTTTTCCAGCGCGAATATCATGCCCGCACCGAACGCTACACCCAAGAGATCACCGGGTTTTACCGCAAATATTTCGATCGCGAACCCGATGCTATCGGCCTTAAACACTGGGTCACCTGGGCGCTGAACAAATGGAATATCAAAAAAGTTGAGCAAAAAGGCTTTGCAGAAGCGGCTGAAAGAAAAGGCGCTGTATGATCGAAGCACTACTTCAATGGGACCGCGGTTTATTTTTAAAAATCAATTCTTACGCGGGATCTCAGCTTGATTATTTTTTGGGTTGGCCATCTTATTTAGGTGAATTCTACGTTTTTCTTCCAATCACCTTTCTTCTCCTATTGATTTGGGATCCGAAGAATGCTTTGCAGCATTTTATTAAAATCAGCATCTGTGTTTTTATTGCGGGAGCTTTGAACTCGATTCTCAAAGAACTGTTTGATCGCCCTCGCCCGTGGGGATTTTTTTACAAAGATATCGACAAAGGACTGGTGGATGTAACTTATCTCTTTGCCATGGATACCGCCGAATCATTTCCATCAGGCCACACAACCGCGGTTTTTAGCTTGGCGACAAGCCTATGTTTAATTTACGGAAGAAAATTGGCGTGGATTTTTCTTTTTGCGGCATGGATCGGCGTTTCGCGCATCTTTTGCGGCGCCCACTTTCCGCTGGATGTTTTAACCGGCGCGATCATCGGCGGCATTAGCGCGAAACTTATCTGGAAATGGATATCTTTTATCGAGAAAAAATTTTCAAACCTCGAGACTTAGACATGCGACGGAGAGCCAAACTTAGTTGAGCCCAGCCTTGCAAAAACCTGGGGGATGTTTTAGATTTGGTACAATGAGTCGGTAGATTTAATTTAACATCGGGAGACAATCATGCCCTTATTATTTCTCTTTCTTTTCACACTTATGTTTTCACCATCCGGTTTTTGCGCCGAAAATGAAAAACCGATCCCCCAAGCGTCTTCTCTGGACAAAAAAATGGAACTTCAAAAAGAAGCCGCCAAGCAGGCTCAAGAATTGCAGAAAAAATTCCAAGAAGATGCTGCTCGCCGCCGGGAAATTTTTAGCAAGAAAAGTGAAACCCTTAAAAAAATGCGTGAACTTGTATTCAAACAGAGCCGCTCAAAAGATGATCAAGAAAAAAAGGCCGTGGAGGAAGAGATTAACAAGCTTAAGAAAGAACTCTACTTGCTGGATGAAGCCTTTGCCCAAGATTCTGTCAAGTCGGCGGAGCTCATGCTAAAACAATCTCAAGAGCGCCTTGAAAAGGCAAAAATGCGCCTGGCTGAAATACAGCAGAATAAGCCGGCTTAACTGATTCTTGATTGAAGCCACGCCTTCATTAGAGTGGCTTCTCACTGGGCGATGGTCTTTTCTAACTTACCGGCTTTGTTGCGGCCGATGATGTGGCCGATAATCGCCCCTAAGACCGTCCCACCCATCACAGGCGCGTAACTGCCGACATAAGTCCCATAGGCGGGATAAAGAACTTTGTAGTTTTCAATTTCTTGCTTCACATCTTGATTGGCGCGCGCATGCTGAAAGGCATACTCAGTCGCATCATGCTCTTGAAATAAATCCGTGAAAGGTAGAATTCTCAAAAGCGCGTAAGAACCGCGGTAACGGCGATTCGCAAAATCTTTCGCGTGACCCAGCTCATGCAAAGCCACCGCGGGAATATCAGAGTAAACATTCACCTGATGCGTAAACGGATTGTAATAATCCCCCGCAAAAATTCGGTTAATCATCAGCGTATCTACAAGCAACACCGTAAAAAGACCAAAAGTGAATCGATAAGGCCATTTCACGCCTTTATTTTTAAACAACCGCTTCCATGCGTCCTGAGGGGCGTAACGATTCAGCTGAACCTGAACATTTCCTAAGTCCGGATTCGCCGCAATATATCCCGCCACTGCGTTTTCCGTATCTTCCAGTATGTAATGCCGCTTCACCTTCCAATTCCAAAGCACCAGCTTAGAAATTGCGCCAAAGAAATTACCCAGCCAATCAATCGGAAGAATCCGCGCGCCCTCTTGAACCACCGCATCGCCCTTATAGCCGAATTTTTCAAACTCATTCTGCTTCAAAGTCGCACAGCCAAAAAAAGAAAATAAAATGGCAAAAACAAGAAACAGTGAAATTAGTTTTTTCATAAAATCTCCAAAGCCTCTCGAGGGCTAATGATAACCGCCTTAAAAAATCTTTTTAATCCAAGCAGCTTTTTATCACCCGTAATCAGCGCTTGCGCGCGCGAGGCTTTCAATAAAGCTAAAATTGGAATATCTTCTTTGTCAGAAAAATGAATTCCGTCAAGCGGTACACGATCCAAAACAATCACATCCTTGCGGACAATCTGAACGGCAAACTTAGCAACCGCTTCGGGCACATTTAACTTCTTCTGCAATATTCGGCAAAATTCATCAAGAACATACTCTGAGACAATCACTGTGTGGCGAGTTGCGGCTGCCTTAAAAACAGAGCCAATCACGCCACCTGAAGACAAATAAGCCGAAACAAGCACATTGGTGTCAAAAACAATTTTCATTCTTCAAGAAACCGCATCACATCTTCATCCGTATAAAGCCCCTTGGCTTGCGCGTAAGGAACGAGCGATTCGCGCACGGCCTGAAAGTTCTTTTCAGCGAGGTATTTTCGCAGCGCTTCGTTAATAATTTCGCTTTTGGTCATCCCCTGCTTAAGTAAAGGTGCCATATTTTTTATGATCTGAGGGCGAATTTGAACCGAGGTCATTCCCGCTCTTTTGGGCTGTGCTTTCATATTGCTTCTCCTGTACTACATTGTCCATACATAGTATGGCTCAAGCAATACAGACTGTCAAATTTTAGCTGATAAGGAAAAACGCGGCTTTTCCGCGTTTTCTGCTTCATTTGTTTCTGCGGTTAATGACATGATAAATTCCACCGTCCATCAATTGACTTGGTCTTCTTGGCATAGCTTTTTACTTTTATCAACTTTTTGTCCTATTTAGACCCGGCACTTTTAGAAATGTTCCGATCTCTGATCTGGAGAACAAGCAGCAAAGCAATAAACGTTTTAATTTTCACCACGGGAAATGAGTTGATGCAATTAATGCTCGAGTGGCTCGGCCCTTCGATCCTTCGGCTTTGTCTTGTTCGAAGGCTTTGCGGATTTTGAGATATTCTTTATCAACTTTTCCAAGACGATGCTCGCCGTAATTCTTCATATCAAGCTCGTCAAAATACTTCATTACTTCGTCGATATAAGCTATCCCAGCATCGTGGTCACCTATCGTGTCGTAGAGGCGGAGGATGGTAGTTACCATGTATGGGCCCATACCAGCATAATTTAAGGGGGGCATCTGGTCATTAAACGTTATTTTTGTTTCCTCAATAACTTTATACACCAAATCTTTGCGGTCTGTTTTTTGCCATTCGATCAATGCATCAAGTTCATTTCGTCTTATCTGTACTTGTATATCATTGGGCGAGTTATCATAAACCCAACGAAAAACCTCTGATGCTTTTTTATAATCCTTTAGCATAACGCAAGCTCTCATCATCCCATAAACTGGACTTCGCCTCTCGTATTGATGCTTAATATAAATAGGATCAGCTGCCTCCTGATATTTTTTAAAGGCTTTTTCATACTCACCTTGATCCATCAAAAGTCGCCCTTCACGCATCAGTGACTCCTGAGACATAACTCGGGAAAGACTATCTTTTTTGTCTGTCGCCGGCTTTGAACTCATTGAGAAAGTGTCTGGGCTAACTAACATTCCCAGCAACAGACAGAGTAAAAAGAAATTTCTCTTAAACATAATTTAAATGTCCCGGCAAAGTGATAATCCACTTTTTTCCATCTAAACTGGGTTTGGCAATTTGAAGACCTTGTTCAACCAAAAAAGCTTCCAGAGTGTCTTTGTCCTGCGCCCTCGATGTAAGCCTTGCAACAAAATCACTTACGGTGAGGTTCCATTGTCTATCGGCATCATTATCATTTCTAAAAAAATCTACTACCCAATCAACAAGCCGTGCGCCGACTTCCGAAAAAGCTGTCCCTGGGCCATCAACCATTAATGATGTTAAGAATGAATAATCCTGCTCTTCTCTTCTCATATAGTCAAAGTGTGTAGCACCCTTAATTTCAATATTTACAAGCGGATGGTCAGGATCACCAGTCACTTTAAATTTACCGATATCATCCCTCTCACCACCAATTTTGAGACCATCGAACATCACACCTTCAACAAGCAAGTCTTTGGTCCCATAAATATTAACCATAAGACCAAGATCCGTCGTGGTGAGATCAATGGGCTTTACAGGTTCTACTTTATCGTTGTACAAACCTCTAATTAATTCCATGGCCTTGCTCTTCAAAAAAACCCTCATTTCATTCAAGTTTCCAATTGCCGGCAACAAATGCGACTCAAAAAACACCAAACCGCTTGAGGCTGCTTTTTGTAACATCTTATTAACAAAGTTCCAAAAAGTCTCCGCAATATTGCCAGGGATTTCACTTATACGCTGCAAGAGATCATTAGCCCAGTTGACACCATCTAATATTTCTTGAACCAGCTTATCAAATTCAAACTGTGCGGCACCCAAACCAATGAGACTTGACGCCTTATATCCCAATGGGTTTTCGTCTGAAAAAACATTATTCATGAGAGCTTCAGCCAGAGGCAAAAAGCCTCCCGAATAACCCATCGCTATCATTTTTCGAGCGCGGTGCTCATCGCCCACAATTGCAAAGTAACTTTCGATTGATCGTTCAATGTCAGTCCGCAGAAAACTCGGTGAATTCACATCAACATTTTCAGCAGCGATGGCAAACAAGTCCAACATAATTTGTGCGGCATCAGCCGTAGCAGTTCCAAGCAATCTGTTAAACAGAAATCCGGCTGGTGATTTTGCAATTGTGGCTGCAAGTTTTGTGGGATTTAATAAATCAGACACATCATTCACCCCACCGATAAGATCGAGAATTACATTCCGAAAGAACGTTGGCGCTAAAACAACGTCTTCATGTCCGACACGCTCATTACTCTTATTAACAACATCGAGCCCATAATTGTCTAAGTAGTCGGGCTGTGAGTTTACTTTTTGATTTCCAACCCCATTCACAAAAACATATAAATCATCATGCATACTATCTGCAACACTTTCACCATCAACCAGCTCATCAAACCTGAGTTGATTCACATTTACTCGGTCCAGATTTCCACTATTAAACGTAAAACTCATACCAAGTTGTACGAGGTTAAGCGCAAGATTAGCCCAATTAAAATTGTTTTGCTCTTGAGGAACATCCTTCGGTAGTTGAAAACCAACCCACCTCTGCCCCTCCGGCCCCTGCCCCGAAAACTGCAGAATCGTTTGATTGTCCTGGACCATCTCTCCACTGACAAGTGCTCCGCTATCAACAGTCCCCGCAAACGCAAATCCACCCAACATATTGGCAAAAATCTTTCCGGTGATCAGCCCAAATTTTCCGGCAGAGTTCAAACCAAAGGTTCCGCTCTGCGTGACACCATTCTCAGTCTTACCGATCATGTTGCCGAGTAAGTCCGTAAAAATAGATGAGCCATTTCCAAAGCCATATTCTTTGGCGGCTTGATTATTGAAAGTTGTATTTACCCCTCCAACGCTCAGCACATTTCCAACGCCCCCCGCGCTGTAAATTTCTTCCTGCGTTTTACGGTCAAACATTTGTCCAACCCAATCGCTCACCGCACCGACAAAACCTTTTTCCGTAATTTTGTCATTCATTTTAGTGAACAAATTAGAAATTGATTCTGCTGTCGCACCAATCACAGCTCCGGGATGAAGCAAAAGATTACCCACCAAGTTTGCAGTATTTTTCAAAAGATCGGGATTCCCTATTAATTGACTCACAGCACCCGTAATTGCTCCCGCCGTAAAGCCATTACCGAGCCCAAGCATGCTTGCTCCTAACGAGATAGTTTGCGGAAGCGAACTCTTCAACGCCCCTCCAACATAATCCAGCACCCCTCTCGTATTCGGCACTACAATTTTGGCACCAGTGAGAGGATCAATCCCCACAACAAAATTATCTTTAAATAGCCCGCCAGCCAAACCTCCCGCAACCGCACTCACCGGAATTGAAATCAAGCCTGTCAACCTCGGATCCCAACCTAAATGATTGCCGAGCGCGACAAATCCCGCGCTTGCAAATTCAGATGCCAATTTGGGCGCTTGGTCTTTCAAAAAGGAAAGTCCTGCCTGCCAATTAATGCCCCCACCCGGCGCACCAATACCCGCACCGATAACAAGACCAACCGCTTGAATACCAATCGTAATTAGCTGAATTGCCGATGGCGAAAGGTTTGTATGAAGCTGTAAGATTTCTCCCGCCCCTTGTCCAATCAAACTCAATCCCTGCCCAACTAAAAGCAATGAAGCCCCGCCTGAAAAAGGTGATGCCACAAAACCCACCGCAACCAAGGCGACACCAGCAACAATTTTTCCGCCGGCAGTAATCGTCGCAGCTACTTTCTCCGGTACGCCTAATTTAACTAAAATATCTCCCAAAACGGTGAAAGGCAGAACGAGAGCCTGGCTCAAAGCGCTCAAGCCGAGCTTGAACTGCTCTTTAAATGCTTTGAAGGCTTCGGAAAATCGGAATGTGACGAGGTTACCGATAATATCGAAATTGAGAAGGAAGATTTGCTTCAGCGTATCCAGAAAGGCCCGCATCGACTGGCTGACAAGCGCCAAAATTTGCAGCACCGGCGCAATCACCCAAAGCACAATATCAAAAATCCTAGAGAAAATTTTCTTGAGGAACCCAAAGAAAGCGCCGCGAATCTTCATTTGCTGATCTATGCTGAGAACTTGGGCTTCAGCGCTGACTGTCGCTGGAGGCGCACGAGGAGACAGAACATAGCCTATTTGTTTTAGAATGCTTTGCCCGCCTTCGCTGACTTGGAGTTTTTCGACCCCCCAAGTATTTAAAAACTCTTCGCGGGTAATAGTAATTTGGTCGAGTGCATTCTCAGGCCCGGCACCCGGATCGGTATAATGCAACTCTTCAATGGTAACGCCATTCTCAACACGCACGAAATAGCCCGTTAAAATAATGAAGTGGTTGCCATCAATGTGCGCAATGATTCTCTGATTGCAAGTTGGGGCTACAGTAGGACAAGCTTCTTGAACTAAAGCTTTTAATGCGTCAAACGTCAATTTCATCGGCTGAAGATTGAGGCCGTATCGTTTCGCGTAGGAATTAAGTGCGTACATCGAGATCACCAAATCACCTTTTTCAATCGGCGTAATGGTTCCGGTGACGATATCAATTAAAATCAAGTCGCGGGCTAAATTAATACGGTTATGGGAAATGCTTGCGTCATTCAGAAGTGCTTCTAAGGCAATAAAGGCCGATTGTCCAAAATGCAAACTTTGACTATCGA
Source organism: uncultured bacterium (assembly GCA_964562525.1). Lineage (GTDB taxonomy): Bacteria > Omnitrophota > Omnitrophia > Omnitrophales > Aquincolibacteriaceae > Multiplicimicrobium. The sequence goes on along the minus strand of CAZLTL010000016.1, from coordinate 33,999 downwards.
GCCAAGACATAATTGCATTCACTTCATCGGATGAAAGCGGAACCACATTTTGAGTATTGATTCCCAGGCTAACCGCAAAAGTCTGCCTGCCAGCTATATCCATGGCCAAGTAAGCAAGCAACTGCGTGCGGACCGCAGATTTAATTGCGGTAACTTCAGCTGTGCGCTGAACCAGCTCAGGGCTGTTTTGTAATTGTGATTTTAGCGCGGTTAAATTGAATGTTCCGGCGGTATAGTTTGCAAATCCTTTGGCGGCCTCATATTCAGCCTCGGAAGCATCCCGTCCTAGGATTTTTCTATACCAGTGATAAACAATGGGTGAAAGCTCTTGCTCAAGAATTGAGTTTTGAACTTCTTTTTGCTTCTTTTCGATATCCAAGTAAGCACCAAGAGACTGATCTTCTATTTGCTGACTCACATCACGAACCTGCGCGGAAATACTCTCAAGAATATTCGACCGGTTTTCAGCAAGCTGATAAATTGCTTGGTTAATCTGCGACAACCCTCCATTGATTTGGTTCATGGCATTCGCAATAGCACTCTTAGCACCTTTTCCTTTTACTTTCATGGATGAAAGCTGATTGCGCTGAGACTCTACCTGCGCTCTTAAGGCAAGCAGTTGATTACGCTGAATGATGTATTCGCCCTCGACTGTTTCATTGAGAACTTGCTCGCGCTCGCCCACCTGCAAAATAGCTTCGTAACGCTTTAACGCCACCTCAACTTTGAGCTCTAAAATCGCCTGCTCCAGACTGCGACGTGATTTTTCTAAATGAAGCGCTATTGGGTTTCCTTCAGCGTCATAATCATAAAGAATCGTTCGCTCACCTTCTTCGGAAACCACCATTTCGATTTTACCTTGAGCGTTATAAAGTTCGCGCGCCCCTTCGGAAAAAAGCCGCGTCACAAGCTTTGAACCGTTCTGCGTATATTCGGATTGAACCGTAACACCATTTGAAAGTGAAAACTTATTAAAATCACCCAAAACTTGCTGCCCCCAAAGCTTAAGTGCTTCGGCGTAATGGAATTCAGCTGCCGAGGATGGATTTTTTAAAATAAGGCGGCCAGCAGTGCTTGCCGCCAGGTCGGGTTCAATTGAAATGATATGCCCCGCTGCGGAAGTAACAGAATACGGTAAACCATTTTTAAACTCTGTAACTGTCCCATCTTGATGAAATATGACAACATTCTTGGGCCTTGTAGTTTCAATGTCATTGCCATTCGCGTCCTTGCCTTCTTCGGTAATGGTTCCATCAAACGTCATTTTAAGGCCAGTCGCTAACTCAAGGCCGCTTAACTGAGACCCCGTGTAAGAAGCAGAATTTCCATCAGCATCCGTAAATTTTTCAAGCGTGACTTGATGGATCTGCTCACAATTGGTTGTGCAATCAATCAACGTTACGGTGGGAACCGAAACAGTTAATGTGCGTTCCGCCACGGGAATCGCGGAACAGTCATGCTTGGCGGAATCGCACAGCACAACGGTTTGCGTGGTCGTTGTTGTAACAACTTTTTTAGCTAAGGCAAATTCATGCTTGTAATAATAACCATCGGCCGTGAGATGCCCAACAATCTGCCCCTGATCATTGTAAAATTCTGTTGAGCCCGATTCTGTTTTAAGATTGTGGAGCCCATCTACAGCGATGCTTTGCTCAAAAGTTTCGCGCACACGCCCTTTATAAATAATCTCCGTTCGGATGAGCTCGGCGCGATCATTATAGGTATAACGAGTTTCAACTCCGTTGGCCGCAATCTGCGCAACAATTTTATTTTCAGCGCCGTCTAATCCCGAGACCGGGCGCGACTTTTGAGTTTCCTTAGTGTCAGGATCGTACACCACCGTAATCTCGCGACTGAATTCATCAAACTCATAAGAGTACTGGAGCGGCTGTTTATGCTGATGGTCGCGGGTCACACTGCGCACACGGTCATAAGTGATTGTGGCAATTTCGGTGTAATCATCCGTTAAATTAGCCGGGGTTCCGTTGTCATAATGAATTGTTTGCGTGAAACTGTTTAAGCTGCCCGCAACGGGAATTACAGCTTGAGTAACGCTGCCATCTGTGTGAACTACAGTAACTGTAGTTGTGCCACCGGAAGTCTGAACTTGTGAAACCTCACCGTTTAATTTTTCAGTTCCACTCACTGTCCCTGAAGCATTGAAATTAATTTTGGTTTCGGCCGCTAACAGTTTTCTCCAGTCAAATTCATTTTGCGTATTGATTACCCGCGCCAAATCACGAATCGCGGGATCACTCACCGCACCATGAACAGCGTCTAACACATTCGCCTCGGTTAAAAGATAATCAAGCCATTCGGTTTCAGCATTGGGTCTGAACGCAGTTAAACCAATGTCCTCAACTAATATTTGCGGGGCAATGGCATTCACACCAACATCATATTGCCAAGCAAGCTCTAAATAGCGGCCGGTCGCTTTTGAAGTGTCTAACGCGAGATAGTGGTCTTTCCACTGAGTTCCGGGATTGATAATATCCCAGCTCTGAACGAGCGCTCCATTTTGATCGAGCAGCTTAACTGTAACTTTTCCCTTCGCAGACAAAATAACATCATCTGAGCGTAAACTGACATGCACATAGTCATATTTTTCCGTAAGTGCCTCTGCGTGGACAGAACCAATCGTCATAGTCTTGGAAGGTAAAAATCCCGAGCCGGTTCCGTATTGAACTTTCCAACTATTCGATCCATCATAATAAACGCGATCGACGATCTTATCTCCATTCACATCAAATAAGCCGCTGATTTGCTTTTCGCTTTGCGCGCTGTTCCATTCCTGTCCGGGAGAACTTTGAGACATATTGCCGCCTTCGATTCCGCTCCAAATAACCGCATCTTTAAATGTTGCACCATCATTTTCTTCCACCCACCAAATGTTTTGCGCAGTGGTTCCAGCAAGCATATTGACCGTCACTCGATCGGGCAATCCATCACCTGTGACATCTTTGAAGAAGACCGAATAGCTGCGATCATTCGCGGAAGAATCAAAAGCCTGTATCGATGTTGCAACAGACAGACTCACCCCTAACATTTGTCGAATACTGTTATCCCAGAGCACCGCAGCATCAAAACCATGACCATTATTTTTTTGCCAATACCAATCGTAACCATTAGCCGGATTACCCATTTTGGGCTTAAGCAAAATGCGATCCGGTAATTTGTCACCATTTAAGTCTTCGAGCCGACCAACTTCTGCGTTAACGCTTCCATCGCGAATAAACCAATCCATCGATCCGGCAATTTTTGCACTTGAATTAAAAGTGTGATCAACACCAGACCAAACCGTGGCGGGCTCAAAGCCGTGGCCATTTCCTTTTTGAAAAATCCAGTGATCATACAAATTTGCGCCCGGTATCGGACTTGCGGCAGCTTGTGTAATGCGATCCGGAATCCCATCCCCATCCAAATCCACCAAATCAGCAATGAGCGGCTGAGAATAAGGTTCATTTATGCTGTCACGCACCCGCACAGCATAGGATGTTTGAGGTAATGCCGCATAAGAGAGCGATTGAATTCCATCCCATGTTTCAATCGCGTCAAAGCCATGCCCATTATTAATCTGAACTTGCCATTGTGGAAAATTGGACCCAACTTGGGACAGGACACGGTCAGGACGGCCGTCTCCATTCACATCAACCAAATCCTGCATAACAATAGGATAACCGGCATAATAATTTCGCAACGCGTAAGGATAAGATGCTAAGTTGGTGGTATCAATATTACGAATACCAACCCACTTTTCAGGCGCTGAATAAACACCGCCCTCCAATTTTTGAACCCACCAGAATTGCTCAGAAGCATCAAGCATCGTGCGGTCGAGATCACCATCGCCATCCATATCATACAACCCTGAAACAACTTCATAGCTATACTGACTCTGCAAATATCCGTAAGTGTAAATTGTTCCTGCTTGATAAATGCCGTCAATCCGGGGATCAACGTAGCCACTCACATCGAGAACATCTCCGCGAGAAACATCTTCAACCCAATTTGCTAAATCAACTCTGCCCAAAGTTGGTGTGGCACCGGATGCTGTAGCAATTTCATGTTTTTGATTAAACTCGGAGGCAGTAAAATTGAGCAATACAGCGGTATTAGCATCGCGTGTGTAAGCGGGAGGAACTGTGTAATTGGCAGTGTAGCGACCCACACCTGTTGTGATGCGAACTCGGTCGATTGATCCTTTCAGATAACTGTCGGATACACCATAGTAACCAATTTGAATCGGAGCAGAAACACCCCCGACATAAGTCGGCCAAGGTGTTTGAATTCCGCCCTGCATAACACCATCTCTGAAAAACATAATCTGATTACCTTTACGGACAATTGCCATTTCATAAAATACACCGACCTGCATCGGCGGCATTGAAAAGTAAACGGGATGCCACCCGTCAGGATAAAATGCAATTCGGTTGCTCTGGGGCTCGACATGCCAAATCCACCCCTCACCGCCGGAAGTATAATCGGAGACAATCGTATGCGAGGTTGTCAGTGAATCAAAACGCACTTTAGCTTCAAGAGTAAAATCGTCTGCGCCAAAGTCAAGATTCGCTCCATCAAGCTTGAGACCATCTCCCACGCCGTCAAACTCAAACTTTTCACCATCGGAAGAAACTTTGACATCTCCTTGAATGGACATTTCGCGCGACAAGAGGCTCCCATGCAAAAGATAGCTTGCACCATCCGAAAAAATATTATCCACAGGTCGCGAGCTTATAATTTTCGCGAATTCAGAATCAGGATTTTCGAGCAAATAACGGGATAAACTCATTTCTCCAGCGGGTTGTTTAAAATCGTCTCCGGCTTTTAGACCTTGCCCCTCGCCGTGATGCAGAAAAAGAGTGTTCTTATCAACATCAAAAGCTTGGGTTGCAACAGCAAAGTTAGCGCTGTAACGTGCGCGGTCGGAAATTCGGAACTCGTCAACGGAACCCGTCCAGCCATAAAAATTGGTGTAACCAGCAAAGCTGTATTTGCCCAATGTAAAGTCAACGCCGTCAAAATCCGGCATGGCGGCATCGGAAACCATTCCCTGAGCAGAAATAACACCATTCACAAAAATTCTCACCGTATTGCCGTCTTTGGCAACCGCAAAATGGTGTTTCTGTGAATAATTTATCGATTGATTCACTGTGAGTGTAATTAAATTTTGAGAGTTCTTGCGAATTTCATAAGTCAGCTTCCCATTCCAATCGACATAAAGACCGGCATAATCAGTGACACTTTGATTTTGCTGACCAAAAAGTCCCGCACCCGATAAATTCGCTGTCGTTGCCTGAAACCAACCTTCAGCCGTGTAATCAGAACCTCCAAAATTAATTTCAGGAACCTTCATGAAAGTTTGACTCGCAGCGCTAAATCCAAGTCCGGCGGTTCCAAATTTTGCATTACCGGCAAGCTGCGTCACAGCGCCTTGAAATGTCTCTCCCGCATCCACAATACCATACTTCTTAATTTCGTGACCGGATTCGGCACGGCCAAAATCATCCATGTGATGCAAAAAACGGGTATTTTGATCAACGCTGTAAGCTTGTGTCGGCACCATAAAATTCGTGTTCCATCGCGCTACATCGGAAACACGAAACTCATCCATGAGCCCACGAAAATAATCGGAATTATAAATAACACCTAAATTCATCGAGGCTGTTCCTTGCATGTTTTCCGTGCTCATATACACTTCCGAACGCGCAACACCATCCACGTACATCCTTAACTGACCATTCTCACGTGTCACCCCCAAGTGATACCACTGATTGGTTGCGGGTTTAAATTCGCCAAACAAATATTGCGTGCCTTCTAAATAAACCTCGAGCTGATTACTGCCATTGCGCGAAATGCGAATATCTGATGCATTGTTGCGAGAAAGAAAAGTTTGAAATTGTCCATTCTGAATTGATTCAAACTTTAAGCGAAAATCAATCGTAAAATCTTTTTGTCCAAAGTTAAGCGCTTCGCCGCCATAGACTTTGAGCGCATCATTTACCCCATCAAACCGAAGTGCTTCGTTAAACGCGCCATCCGGTGAAAAAGTAGTTGCATTACCAAACGAAATAATCTCAGTCGAAGGAACATGCTGAATCTGACTAAGATTGTCAAAGTGATTCAATAAAATCGTGTATCGATCGAGAGCAAATGCTTCCGTCGAAGGTGTGAAATCTGCCTTATAGCGAGCGATGCCCTTTGAAAGACGGAACTCATCCATACTACCCCTAAAGTCATGCACATAACTCTCAAAGCGACAGGTGCCAAGCCTTAAAGGATTGGCGCTGTCTGCTATCGCACCACCCGCATAAACATCTGTTGCTTGTAAAATACCGTTTAAAAACAAACGAAATACATTGCCTTCGCGTGAAATTGCTAGGTGATACCACTGCCCTGCTTGCACAGGAGCCAAGCTTTGCAAACTGATGACATCACCCCAGCCAGATCTGAAAAATCCATAAATTTTTCCGTCGGGTGAAATTTGAAAACCATTATAGTTGCTGCCATTTTGATAATCCCACAAAGCCAAAAACTGTGTCGATCCGATCGCATCGGTTTTAAAATTCATTTCAACCGTAAAATCACCGTCAGACACATTCCAAGCAGCGTTATCAGATAATTCAATATAATCTGCCGAACCATCAAAAACTGCGTAACCCCCAAAATTTGAGGCGGCTGTCGCAAGCGCGACATTTCCATTTTTTGCTACAGAAAGGTTTTGAGGAATTGGAATATTCAAATCACGATGACTTTCCCATCTCTTCACATCATCAAAATGATGAAGGAACATCGTATTTGAATCGATGGTATATTCCTGCGTTGGAGGGGTGAAATTCGCTGTCCAGCGAGCACCATCTGAAAAGCGAACTTCGTCCATTGCGCCATTCATCCAAACATTGTGCCCGGCTCGATATCCCAGCATTAATCCTGACGCTGGGTTATTGATGGTTCGTCCCGTAATATTAAGATCTTGACCAACCTGCCTGCCATTGACAAAGACCTTGAGATAGTTTCCCGAGCGCACAAGCGCGACATGCTGCCATTCATCAAAACGCGTCACGACACCCAAATTAAAATATTGAGTTGAGCTAAAATAAACGAGCATTTCATTACCGTAGAGGCCAACACTTAATCCATTCTGAACCGTTCCCAAGCTAACAAAAGAAGAATCACCCGACAGGCCCTTAGGGTTAACCCAAAAATCAACTGTAAAATCTTTTGCCCCCAAATCCCATTCGGAAGATGTGGGTAAACTTAAATAATCGCCATTGCCATCCAAACTTAAATATTTTCCAAATTTGAAGGACTCCGCTGTAGCCTGAATATTTCCCTGCGACACAACGGGCGTGGTTGTCTTTACAAACTCAACATGCGTATTACCAGTTTTGATGGTTTCAGTCGCGGACGAAGCTGGTTGCAAATCATCCATATGATGTAAAAAACGAGTATTTTTGTCGGTTTCGTATTCCACTGCCGGCACAGAAAAGTTTGTGCTCCAGCGAGCAATATCGGAAATGCGAAACTCGTCTAACATTCCTAGAAACGGATTGTTGTTATTCACATACCAAGCGCCCAGCGTAACAGGCGTTGAAGCGGGCAAAGCAACATTTTGCGATGAAGAATAAACTGCGGTATGAGCAACGCCATCCACGTAAAATCTGAGCTGTCCATTTTTGCGGACAAGCGCCAGATGATACCAACGATTGGCCCCAGGCATAAATGTATCAAAATCATAGGTGCTTCCCATAAGTTCAAACCGAACTTTATTGTTCGTCTCTCGAATCAGTCGAAACTCGGCACTATCTCCACGCGCAACAAAAGTGTAGCGCTCGCCATTTTTAGCTTGCTCAAAATTAGCACGAAAATCAATCGTGAAATCTCCCGCGCCGAAATTAAGCAATGTGTTGTCATAAATTTTGAGCTCATCACCAACACCATCAAAATGCATCGCATCATCAAAAACTGCTTGCGGCGCATAAGTTTTTGCATCTCCGCCAGTAGATATAACACTTGGAGTGGGAACGCTTTGCGCCGAACTCAACAAATCGAAATCATGCAACAGTAAAGTGTGTGCGTCTGGAATAAAACTCTGTGCGGAGGAAGAATAATTTTGAGAGTAACGGCCAATTCCTTTCGAAATTCGTATCCAATCCATGGCTCCTTTGAGGTATGTTTGATTGGCGTAAGAACCAATCGTCAGGGCTCGGTTCGGATCGCCAACATAATCCGCAGCAGGTGTTTGTACGCCGCCTTCCATCACACCATCACGAAAAAAGCGAATTTGATTTCCTTGGCGCGCAATCGACAACTCATAAGAGCGGTTGGCTTCCCAAACACCCGTATTAAATGTCACACGACTTTGCCCTGAGTTATACAAATAGACTTGTCGGCTTGCCGGATCAACCAACCAAATCCAGCCACCTGAATTGTAATCGGCAACAAGGGTGTGCTGTTGATTGACTGTATCAAACTTCACTTTCGTTTCGAGGGTAAAATCTCCTGATCCAAAATCAAAATTAGAACTCGGGATACTGAGATCATCTCCTAAACCATCAAACACAGCATTACCTCCAACTGCTATTGTGTTTCCTTGAATAGTTATCGGAACAGCCTGTAATTGAACAGCGGTTTCATAACTTGTGAGACTGTCAAAATGGTTTAAAAAAAGCGTATTGCGATCAACCGCATATTGCGCAACAGGCTTGTCGAATTCACCTGCCCATCGTGCAACATTTGAGATCCGCATTTCATCAACAGCACCCAAAAGATCATAAAGATATGCTCCGTCTGAATTCTTCAATGTACCGATATGCAAATTAGCGGCGGAATCATTAATCACATCTGCCGCAATGCTTTGAGCCTCGCCCTGCTGCCTGCCATCCACAAAAAATCTTAACTCCGATCCCGAACGTACAACCGCCATGTGATACCAAACTTTGGTGGTCACGGCATCCCAATCTACGGAAAAAAACTTATTCGCTCCTCCATCGACGGAATAAAGAAAATAGAGTTTTTTATCCGCATCGTTATAAGAAAAGTACCATGCTTTACCAAACGCGCTCGTTCCAACCCATTGTCCAACCAAACTGTTGTGCCCCTGAGAAAGGCTGTCAAATCGCACATTTAATTCTATCGTAAAATCATTTCCGCCAAGATTAAGCTGTGGTGCGTCCTCTACGGAAAGGTAGTCATCATTCCCGTCAAACAGCACGCTCGCGTTTCCAAGTGACGGATCAGCCGTGCTGACAGCCGTATTTCCGCCGACAGCCATGAGTGATTGTGCTGGAATAAAGGGTTCCAGCTCACGTTTAGTGTAATAATTTGCGACATTATTGAAGTGATGAAGAAAAAGAGTGCTGGCATCAACCGCGTGCTCTTCCTCAGGGGGCGCAAAATCAGCTGACCACCGTGCTGTTGTAGAAAGGCGAAACTCATCAAGGGCCCCCTTGAGGTTATAACTATTCGGATAATAGTTCCAAACTCCCATGCGAAGCCCTGTGCCAGCTGTTTGAATTGCTGTCCCCGGCGTCAAGGGAACACTTCCCACCCTTTTGCCATCCGAATAAAAATTAATCGCATCCCCCTCACGCACAAATGCCAGGTGATACCAACGCCCCGCCTCATGCTGAAAAGGAATATCGCTACAATTACCACCGTTGTAGCAAATTTGCATAGCATTGGGATACCATTGCACAGAAAGTCCTTTACCCACGCCATAATATGAACCAATTTCAAAAAGACGCGAGTAAGAAGTGGTGTCATCCCACTTCACCTGAAAATCAACCGTGAAGTTTCCGGTACCCAAATTGAAATCAGGATGATCAGATACAGTTAAAAAGTCTCCCGATCCGTCTAGACTAAAATAGTTTCCGAACTTTCCAGTATTGGAAGCTAGCTGAGAATTACCCAGCAGAACAATCGGAAGGGTGTCGGTGACAACCTCGGTTGCAAGCGCGCTGTTTTTCAAAGTCCAATTTAATTTGACATCTTCAAGCTTGCCGGAGGTTTCAACATAAATCAGATCGTAAATACCTTCGGAGTTTTCAATGCGAGAAATGCGACCATTTGTGTAATCAATTTGAGTACCATTTTTAAAAGTAATACGCGCCAATCTCCCGTCTTGAACGAGCAATTTTCTCTCATCGGAAAGCACGATTTCACCGCTGACATTGCCGGAAGCATTAAAGGTCGGCTGATCTAAATCACCAAAGCGCGTTGAAATTCTGGCGATGTAATCGCTCTCTACTTCTGCTCGAAGCCCTGAAGTTAAAAGTTCGGTTAGTTTCCCCTCCGCATCATAGGTGAGCGTCCCATCTTCGCTCGCAAGCTTCAAACCAATCCAATTCCCGTTTGCATCGAATTGGTGCAGAACTCTCTCTTCAAGGCCATTGCGAATAATTTTCTGCACCCTTCCATCTCTTGAATAAAAAAAGGTCACGCCCGCAATGACTCGCTTTTCAAGGACATTATTTTTATAGTAACTTTGCACTCCATCAGAATCTGTTTCAACGTAGCTTTGAATTTCTTTTTGTGCACTCATTTGAATTTGGTCAATTTTTTTTCCGCTCGGAAAGAGAATTTGCTGGATTCCTACACCGCCGTATTTAACAACCAACCCATCTTGAAATGTCCAACTATCAAGCGTTGCCTGGCCGGCATTGATCAAATATTTTTTGCCATCCGTCGTAAGCAATTCTTTAAGAACTCCATTTTCGATTTTCTGTTGAACCCCCTCACGAGTTTTAATAATTCCGTTCAGAATTTTTCCGTCCGGATCAAGCTCAAAATCCTTTAAAATGTTGCCATCTGCCAATTCTAAAAGTAAATCCACAGTATCTTGATCATCAACAACACCATCTCCGTTTGAATCATTTTGAGTACGGACAACTGTCCCGCTGCCGGTCTCAATACGGCTTAAAAACCCAGTTGTGTCATACTGAAAACTTGTATCTCCGCGATTCACAGACAATCCAGCCTGAACACCGTTCAAAAGCAATGGGGCATAATCAATGGCATTGCCCTCCGCATCGACAGCGGTCTTAACCCGGCCGTTTTCAAAAGTAATTTGACTGCCATCCTGAAACTCAAGCTCAACGACTTCACCCGCCTGGGTATACTGACCCGACTTAAGGGTGCGGGCCAAAGGAACGCTTGAAAGCGCCGTATTGAGATGAACAACAAATGAGTCGCCGCTAATTGTCCGGTCATAAAGAAACTGCTTTCCATCATGCCCTCGCGCTTCCCGCAAAATTCCTTTTTCGTCATAAGTAATCACATCACCCAAATTTGAAATTATTTTTGTGCCTGCGGGCACGCCCTGAGAACTGTAAACATCCACATAAGTTTGCTCAACAGCTTCGGAAACTTCACGTCCGATTTTCCCGCCGGGCAACATATCCGTGATCGCACCTTCAGGCGAAATTTTGCGCACCAACTGCTTATTCCACAGAATCTCAAAAAAACCGTTCGGATAACTGATCACAGCATCCAAAATTTCAGGCTTCTCTCCTTCTGCCGTGGGCGAAGATAAAATCAAATCAAAAAGTCGAATGCCAGTGGCTGTGCGAATTTCTTTCAAAGTCCCGTTTAAATAGTAAGCTTCTATTCCATTTTGTAGGTTAACCTTAAGCGCATTGGTTAAATTAGGGGCTGTGGGTTTTAAACCAGAAACAGTCTTGAGGAGCTGTCCGGATACATTGCGAATTTCTAAATTATTTTGAGCATCATCCAAAAGCAATACTTTTGCATTCGCTTGCTCCGAACCAAAAGAGTACTGCGTAATCGCCCCGTTTAGAGCAAAGTCAATTCGGCTGTCGTCTGCGTTAATTTGATACTGCAAAACTCCGTTGTCAAAATGCTGCAACCCGCCCCCGACAATATTTAAATCCCAGCTTGTTTGATACTCCACCTGGATGGGTCTGGATGATTGATTACCAGCTGAATCAGTTTCGATAATTGATAAATTATTTACACCCTCAACCAAGTTGAAGGATTTTTGTTTCACCGTGCCATCAAACGTGTAATCCACAACAAGGGTAGAGTTATTTGTTAATGCGGGCACTTGCGATGTAATCACAATGAGTGGAGCAATCGTATCCAAAGTAATAACTACCTGATAAATTTGCGACTCTGTGAAATGCGAACCGTTTTTATAAACTCGGTAGTAGATTGTTTTAGTTCCATCTCCCTCAGAAAGAGCGACCGGTAAATTCGGAGAAAAGGCATGTTGATTTGATGGCGACCAAAGTCCTCCAACAGACTCAGCAACAGCAATATGGCTAATACCCGCAAGGCCGGTTTCTGCAGTTAAATTCAAAATGATGTCGCGGCGATTTGTCGCGGTTACTCCACCTTGAACCTGAATTGAGCCTGTCGGCAGATTGTAATCAAAGCCAACAGGAAGGATAGTTGTAGCAATGTTTCCGGCCTTATCACGAAATTGAAAGTGCAGATCCGCAAGCCCCGCAGGAGGTTGCCCCAAATTAACCAATATGGTTCCGTTCGGCGAACCGCCAAAATAACTTGCCCAGCCTGACCAAGTTACACCGCTATCAATTGAATACCGCGCCTTACCATCCAATCCGGAACCACTATCTGTAAGCCCCTCAAACTGAAAATCTTCATAACCCAAATGCGGAAAAACACGCTCGCCCGGTTGAATGGGGTAACCGTCATATGAAACAATTGTTGGGGCCACAGGCGGCACTGAGTCGAGAGTAACACCATGAGTCAGCCGAGAAATATTGCCAAGCGTATCGACCGCTTCAAAATCAAGAACATTTTGCCCTTCTTGCAAAATATATCTCCTTGATTGAATAACTCCGTCCACAACAACAAATAGATTGTATTCCGCATTATTAATCAATGACGGAGAAAGTGACAAACTAACATAAATAGAGGGCCCGTTTGTATCTAACGTCACGGGCGACAAATTAAGCGTGGTGGAATTCCCTGCCGCATCGGTCTCAATAATACTCAGATTGTTAATTCCTTCGCTCAGCACAAATGATTTTTGTTTCTGAATGCCATCAGCCGCGTAAGTCACTAATAGATTCGAATTGTTTGTGAGAGAGGGGATAGAACCAACCGTAGAGATGGAAGGTGCCGTGGTGTCCAAAACAATGGAGTGTGTGTAAACATCAGAGGGTTTTCCGGATTTATCGTAATACCTTACATAAACAGTTTTAGTGCCATCGCCGGACGAAAGTGTGAATGTTTTTTCAGAAGCAAAGTTTTCCAGTGCGCCCCAATTCACCCCGTCCGTTGAAAGACTCATCTTTTCAACGCCGCTGCCGGAATCATTCGCGACAAAGCTTAATGTTACATCTTGGGATTTGGTATAAACCGCCCCGGAATTAATACTGACCAATCCCACGGGTGCAGCTGTATCCATAAAAATCTGAGATAAAATCGCCTGCGACCAATTCCCCACAGCATCCATAAATTTTACAAAGACATTCTTTAATCCTTCGCCCGCCGCTAACACCCAACTTTTGACCGTGGAAAAAACTTCCGCAACACTCCAATTCACTCCATCATTCGAAAAACTCATCTGTGTCACACCTGATCCTGAATCTAGAGCGTCAAGCCTCAGCGCGACTCCTTGCCCATTAGCGTAAGCATTGCCGTTATTAACCAAAACTGTTCCTTGTGGTGTAATCGTGTCTAAAGTCACGGGCGATAAATTAAATGAGGTTGAATTTCCAGCAGCATCTATTTCGACAATCCTCAAGCTATTACTTCCTTCGGCCAACAAAAACGATTTCTGCTTTGCTGCGCCGTCCACCGTATAACTAACCGTTAGGTTCGGATTGTTCGTCAATGAGGGCATAACACTCGTCACTGCAATTGCAGGCGCCGTCGTATCAAGAACAATGGAAGCGCTTTGGTAAACACACGAAACCCAATCACAAACACCATACTGGATTGTTTTAAGTCCGTCACCCAAAGGCAATTCAATGGTTTTGAGCGGTTCATATGGAATTAGTCCACTGTCATAGTGGTAAGTTCCAGAACCCGATTCGTCATGAACCAAAATATGGATTCCTCTTACTCCTGAAATCGAGTCTGCTGCGGTAAGAGCCAGATTAACTTCGCGATTTTTAGTGAAAGCGGCACCGCCGTTAATGCTTATCGTTCCCTGCGGAAACTCTGCATCTTGAACGCTTGTCATCGTAGCCCGCCCAATATTTCCGGCATTGTCTTTATACTCAACAACAAAGCGAATCGTATTTGTATTCAGGTAGTCATAAAGCATGGTTGATTCCTGCCAAGTGATATTCCGCTGAGCTGCATAAGCTTCCCACTGAGTCCAACTCACGCCGCCATTCAAACTAAACCGCATCTGCGCCAATCCGGAAAGCGCATCTGACGAGCTCAAACTAAGTTTTTGGGGGAATCCATAAAAGAAATTATCTGAAATGGTTCCAACAAGATGCATCGTTCCTGTCGGCGCGATAGTATCCAAAGTCACTTGTGGCAAATTAAATACTGTTGTGTTTCCTGCTAAGTCTGTCTCGGTAATACTCAGATTGTTAATTCCTTCAACCACCGGAAATGATTTTTGTTTAACCACACCATCCGCCGTGTAGTTCAATGTCAGATTCGAGATGTTAGTTAATGCAGGAACTTGGGATGTAATCACAATGGCTGGAGCAATCGTGTCTAAAGTCACGGGTGACAAATTAAGCGTGGTCGAATTTCCCGCTGCATCCATCTCAACAAGACTCAAACTATTGCTTCCTTCAACCAACACAAATGGTTTTTGTTTAACAACACCGTCAACGGTGTAGCTCACTGTGAGATTCGGGCTGTTAGTTAATTCAGGAACTTGGGACGTAACAACAATCGCGGGAGCAACAGCATCCAAAGTCACGGGTAACAAATTAAGCTTGGTTAAATTTCCTGCTAAATCTGTCTCGATAACACTTAGGTTATTAATTCCTTCAACCAGGCTGAAGGATTTTTGTTTAGCAACGCCATCCACTGTGTAATCAACAATAAGATTAGATTTTTTAGTTAGCGCAGGAATAGCACTCGTTACCAAAATTGTGGGAGCAACTGTATCTAGGTTTACTGCGGGTAAATTAAGCGTGGTGGAATTCCCTGCCGCATCGACTTCAACAATACTCAGATTGTTAATTCCTTCGCTCAACACAAATGATTTTTGTTTCGCTGTGCCATCAACGGTGTAATTCACTGTCAGATTCGGGTTGTTTGTTAACGCAGGAACTTGTGAGGCAACGGTAATTGCAGGCGCTGTTGTATCTAAAATAATCGAATGCGTGTAAGCGGCTGATGATTTTCCGGATTTATCGATATATGTCACAGAAACTGTTTTAGTGCCGTCGCCATCCGGCAGAGTCATTACTTTTTCAGAAACAAAATCTTCAATCGAGGTCCAGTTTATCCAATTCGCGGAAAAAAGCATTTTCGAAACTCCACTGCCGGAGTCATTAGCAATAAAACGAAGCGTCAAATCTTTCGAGTTGGTGTGCGTGGCGCCTCCGTTAATGCTGACCGACCCCATGGGCGCGGATGCATCCATAAAAATCTGAGATGAAATCGCCTGCGACCAATTCCCCATGGCATCCATAAATTTAACAAAAACGGTCTTTAATCCTTCACCCGCCGCCAATACCCAATTTTTAACCGTTGAAAAAACTTCCGCAACGCTCCAATTCAACCCATCATTCGAAAATTGCATTTGCGACACGCCTGAACCCGCATCCTGAGCGCTCAAATTGAGCGTTACCGCCGATTGGTCTACATAGGAATTACCCTGATTGATTGTCAAGGACCCAACCGGCGCGCTTGCATCAAGTGTGATGGCTTTGGAATAAACCGCGCTTGCATTGCCTGCCTTATCAAAATATTTCACAAAAACTGTTTTGCTGCCGTCGCCTGACGGAAGCTCAAAAGTTTTCGAAGTCGCAAAAGCTTCAGGAGATGTCCAATTCACGTTATCCGTCGAAAAACTCATACTTCCAACCCCACCCCCAACATCCGAAGCAGAAAGATTGAGCGTCACAGAATTTGAACGCGCATAAGTATCGCCAGAGTTGATGTTAAGCGCGCCCACGGGCTTAACCGTATCCAGCACGGTATTCACTAAAATTGGCGCCGACCATTTGCCCGATTTATCCTGAAACTTCACATATACTTTTTTCGCACCGTCCCCTGCCGGAAATGCCCACGACTTTTGCGAAGCATAATTTTCCGCAGTAGTCCAAGTCGTCCCATTCGCAGAAAAACTCATTTTCGAAAGGCCTGAGCCGGCATCAAGCGCGTTTAAATAAAGCGTTGCAGTGCGCGAATTAATAAATCCGCTCCCATTTCCCACAGTCACGGTCCCGGAAGGCGGCAAAAGATCTAAAACTATCGATTTAAAATAAGCCATACTTTGATTTTCGGCTTTATCGAAATATTTCACATAAACGGTTTTTGCCCCATCACCTTCGGGCAAAACAAATGACTTCGATGTTTTATAAGCTTCGGGCGCTGACCAATTTCTGCCGTCCGTCGAAAAACTCATGGTTCCGACGCCGCTTTTATTATCCGTAGCAAAAAGATTGAGAGTGACCGTGCGAGAAGCGGCATAAAGTGCCCCTGAATTAATATTGATCGTCCCGGCGGGCATCATCGTGTCTTTCGTCACGCTAACAGATTTTACAGCGCTTAATTTCCCCAGCATGTTTTTAGCGGTAACGCTGAATGCATTTGCTCCCTCTATTAAAAGCGGCACTTGAACCGACCAAGTGGTTAATTCATTCCTTCCGACGACCTCAACACCGTTAATCAAAATCGCTGTCTGCGCTTCTTTGGTTCCGGACAAAGTCAAAATTGATTGATTGGTAAATGCAGGAACTGCAGCAACAACCGGAACTGCGGGTGCTGATAAATTCATTCCCCCTAAACGCAAATCAACAAATCCGCTTCCCGCAGCAGCGCCATTCGCCGGCGAAACCAAAAATCTCAATAACTTGATTTTTGATTTATCAATAGAACCCGAAAGCGATGCCGTTTGAATACGCCAGAACTTTTCCGTAGTTGCCGAAACACCATTCAAATCGATTTCGTCTTTATTGCCATTCATATCTTCAATTTGTAATCGCACAACCGACGCATTTCCCTTCAGTCCCAAAGTCACTTGCGTCAAGGCACTCCAACTGACTGTTTCAATGTTAGCGGTTGAAGCATTATCAAAAGAAACCATAAAACCTGAAAAATCAGCCACTGAAGAAGCTTGATAATTCATACGCACAATATTGGTCGCGGGATTTTGAACCGTGGTGACCGATGTTGAGCCTGAAGCTAAATAAATTCTGGGAGCACCCGCAAGTGTCGTGACATGCGCTGAAGTTAAACCTGCAGTACTGGAAAGCGAAAGTCGTGCAGGCAGCAAAGCCGGTTCTTCAGGCAAACTAAGAGGCAGCGTTTCTGAAAGAAAATCAATCGGCTCCGCGGAGGCTTGCGTTGTTGTCTGCGCAGCAAAAGGATCAGCAACAGCTTGCGGCTGCCCGTCAATCATTTGAATCGCGTCCGCACTCCACCCTGTTTGAGTAAAAGGAAAGGTAAGCAAGAGAATCAACGCAGAGATCTTTTTTAGTTTAGGTGTCATCATGCTTTTAGATTCTCCGCTTTCAAACTGCGTCCGATTAATTGTTTTACAAACTCGGCGACATTTTGCGATTGAACCCGTGCGCGTTTTTTAAGATCGGAATACTCTTCCGATGACAAAATCAATTTCAACTCCATCCAAACCGGAAGTTTTTCAACGTGCTTTTTCATGGAGGGAATGTACCTGCATTCCGTCAAATATCAAATAGCCAAGAGGGCTAATGCCGCTACAGACACCCTTAATAGTAGATAAATAACTACTATTAATATAATCCGCTTCTAAATTACGGCCTTTATAAAAACGTTTAGCGACTTATCTTTTTTTGAATTTTTTGCTCTTTTTTCTGTAAAAAGTGCCCCGCCCAACTTTTACCCCTAAAATTCTTACGATTTATTTTGTGCAGAAATCTTATGAATGGCCGTTAATCTGAAGCGGAAATCTGTCTTTATTTATAGAAAGGATTAAAAATGAATTCATTTAAAAAAATTGCAGCAATCTTGTTAACCGCATTGATTGCTATCCCCGCTTCTTCTTATGCCGTGGGATCAGGCGGATTTGAAAATGCTTCTTTTGGCGCCGAAGATCTCGGCAAGGGAATGGCAGCAACAGCCAACCCAACCAATCCCGCAACTATTTCGATTAACCCCGCAGGTATCAATGAATTACCGGGGGTTCAAATTCAATCAAATATGAACTTCATTAACATGTGGACTGAAATTGAATCTAGCCGCATTAACGGTGGATCTACCAAAAGCTCCGCTACAACAGTCCCTGTTCCAACGATGTATATGACGGTTAATCCGGGCGAAAGATTTGGGCTCAACAATCGATTAGCATTTGGTATTGGGACCGACTCTCCTTTTGGGCTCATGAATAAATATGATTCAAATTTCACGGCCGTCCGTTATACGGGTTATCGCAACTGGATTAAAATGTTTGCCATTAAACCTGTCGCTTCATTTCGCGTTGCGGATTGGCTTTCCATCGGCGGTGGTCCGATTTTTTACCGTGCTTTTGATGTGGGCCTCATTTCCCGCTACCCCAACTTTGGTTTAGCCGGATCCGGTCTTGTCGGCGCGACTACTCCGGACGGGCAAGTTCGCGCTAACATGTCAGGCAATGGCTGGGGTTGGCAATTAGGCTTTTTAGCAAAGCCGCATCCGAAACATAAGTTTGGCTACTATTTCCGAAGCCCCACTAAAATTGATTTGCGCGGTCAACTCAAAGGTGAAAATATTGCTGACACTATCGGCGGCACCTCGATCAATGGCCGATTTGAAACCGGTATTCACACTAAACTAAATCTTCCGTTTAACATGACATGGGGCTACAACTACAAGTTCAACGAGAAGACAGATGCCGGCATTGATTTCGGGTGGACTCGCTGGTCAGCCTTTGACAATCTTTATGTGCCGGTCGACAGTATTTCGAGCAATACTTTAGGCGGCCTCATGGCGGGCGGACATACCTCCTTACTTAACAGCCTATTCAATGCCTCAGGACCTGGCGGCGCAGGCGACAAAAACTGGGGCGATGCTTTTACTTTAAATATTGGTGGAGAACACAAAGTTAATGACCGCTTTCGTGTTCGTGCCGGAACCTATTACTATTGGACCCCGATTCCTAAAAGCCATTTCACCCCATCAGTACCCGATGCAAACCGCTGGACTGTAACATTGGGCTTTGGGTATGACATCACCGATTGGTTAACCTGGGATGCAGCCTATGCCGCGCAATTTTTCGCCCATCGCAATGTTAATAACATGATCAGCGAATCACTTGGTACTTCGGTAGACGGTAATTACAAGTCATTCCTCCATGTATGGACAACAGGTCTCACCATGAAATTTGACGGAACGAAAGAAGAGCCCAAAGCAGAAGATTGGGAAGGGGCGACTGTAGGATAAAGCACGGACGACTAACGACGCCCCTTCAACAAAGTTCAGGGCAAGCGACTAATAAAAAAGGCGGGCAAGAAATTGCCCGCCTTTTTTTCTAACCTTCCTAACTCCCGGAGTTAGGAAGGTTAGAGGAAATCTGGGATGACAACCCCCTCGCAAACACCTAGAATCCCCACCCATGACACAAATCAAAATTGAAAAGTTAGCTTACGGCGGAAACGGTATTGGCCGCATTGACGGCAAAATCTGTTTCGTTGAAAACGCTTTACCGGGAGAAACTGTTGAGATTGAAATAGTAAACGATAAGAAAAACTTTATCGAAGCGCGCGCTGTCAAAATCGAAACGCCTTCCCCTGCGCGTGAAACACCGCCTTGCTCTTATTATGGAAAATGTGGTGGTTGCCAATATCAGCACATGAGCTACGCTGAAGAATTACGCTGGAAGGAAATTCAAATCCGCGAGCATCTTCAAAAACAAATGCCTTTGGATGAAAAAGTTTTTCTGCCTATCGTTGCGAATGACTCACCCTATGGTTACCGCAACCATATCACATTGCATCGCGCTCAAAATGGCTGGGGATTTGTGGATGAGGACAATGAATCAACTATTAAAATCGAATCTTGTTTGATTGCTAAGAATGAATTGAATTCGATTTTAAAGGACAACCGACTATCGACTATCGACAAACGCCAAGAAAGAATTACCGTTCGTTTGGGGGCAGGCGATAAAATAACCACGAGCGCGGAAGATATTTTTTTTAATATTCCGATGGGGCCGATCCGATTACGAACTCACTCGCGTTGTTTCTTTCAAAACAATTTACCCATGACAGTAAAAATCGGCGAAAAACTTCGCGCTATATATGAAGCTGCTCAACCCGAACATTTTTGGGATCTTTATTCCGGAGTAGGCACATTCACAGCTTTGGTTAATCCGCGAAAATCACAAGTGCTTTGTGTTGAGAGCCATCCGCAAGGCATCGACGCCCTTGAAATGAATTTAAAAAATCTTGGCCTTGCGGCAGAAATTGCGCCCGAACCCGTTGAAGATTGCTTGGCTGATATTTTGCATGAACCGCGCATGGGACCGGTTATGGCTTTAATTGACCCACCGCGGCAAGGCCTTGAACCCAGGGCTTTAAACGCATTGCTTGCGGGGCCTGCGCCTGACACGCTAGCGTATTTATCGTGTCATATGGGAGCATTAACGCGCGATTTAAAGGCTTTATCTAGCGGGGGTTACCGCATTGAGTCGGTGCAGGCTTTTGATATGTTTCCGCGCACCAAACACATTGAAACATTAGCGATACTCCGACGGAAGACTAACCCTTCGACATAGCTCAGGGCAAGCGACTAACGACTGAAGACTTAAAATTTAATGACAAAAGAAGACCTCAATCTGTTTGACTTTAGTCTTTGGTATGTAGTCTGTAGTCTTTGAAGGTCGGATACTTTTTATCTTTATCCGAAAGAATATAGGGCACGTCTAGTTTCGGCCATTCAATGGCAAAGTCGGGGTCATTCCAAATAATTCCGCCTTCCGCATTAGGCGCATAGTAATCAGAAACCTTGTACAAAAACTCGCAAGTTTCTGAAATCACACAAAAGCCATGCGCAAAACCTTTGGGAACATACATCACCCGCTTATTTTTATCGGAAAGAATTTCAGCAACAACCTTACCAAATGTGGCTGAACTACGTCGCAAATCGACCGCGACATCCAACACCTCGCCTTGCGTAACTCGAACCAGCTTAGCCTGTTCATATGGGGGCTTTTGAAAATGAAGCCCACGCAAAACGCCTTTGGATGATTTGCTGTGATTATCCTGAATAAAGGTATGCATAATCCCCAGTTTCGCGAGCCAATCATCACGAAAAGTTTCCATGAAAAATCCACGCGGATCTTCAAAAACCTTAGGTTCGATCAGAATTACATCAGGGATGGAGGTTGGAATAATCTTCACGCCCGACCACCGACCACCGACTGATGACTACCGACTATTAACAAATTCATTTAACTTCTGCCTTTACGGAGTTAATTAACCCAAATAAGATTTTTGCTGTTTCTTCTGCCTGCACAGCTAACTTTTCATGCTCTGCTTGCTGAATATATTCCAGTCGAGCTGACAGTGATATTAAATATTGTAATTCTGATAACGATCCACGCGCCATAAATAAAAAATGCAAATAGTCTTTTGAAGTTTGCCGCCCAGCGCCTTCAACAATATTAGCCGCGACAGAGACTGCGGCGCGACGCATTTGAGAAGTCAAACCGTAAGTCTCACCTTGGGGAAATTGACGACTGGCCTGATAAACCCAGAGACATAGATCATCAGCATACTGGTAGGCTCGAATCTTTTTGTAGTCACGCATAAATCTAAGTCGTTTGTCGCTGGTCGTCAGTCGTTCGTCGGTCTATTAGAATTTCTGGATCTCTTCAATCAAGGTCACAAGATCAAACGGCTTTTGCAAAAACATATCGCGTCCCATGTTCTCGGCTTCATCCATCACCTTTTGGTCCACATAGCCTGTAACGACCATGGTTTTGGTATTAGGCAATTCATTGCGGCAAACACGCAGAACATCAATGCCTGAAGCATCGGGCAATTTCATGTCGACAATCAAAACATCGGGTTTAAAGGAAGTTACCAAAGCAATACCCGCCTTCACCGTATCGGCAGTTTGCACGTCATAACCTTCCTCAGTCAGAAAATCACGGATCTCATCCACGATTCCGACTTCATCATCCACAATAAGAATCTTTTTCTTGAAGCTCATTAATTTCCTATATTGCAAACACTAAGTGAACAATCATCATTTATTGCGACTAGCGACTGACGACAAAAGACCAACGACAAAATCACGACTCTCAGCCCGCCTTCTGTTGACTCACGCTGGCCGCGGTTGGCTCTTCTTTGTAAACCGGTAAAGTGACCGTAAACGTAGTCCCTTCGCCCAAAACGCTTTTCACTCGAATTGTACCACCATGTAACTCAACGATGTATTTACACATATAAAGACCCATGCCCGACCCTTTGCCGGGCGGCTTCGTGGTGTAACCATAATTAAAAATCTTTTTCATGGTTTCTTCACTCATACCGGTTCCATTATCAGTAAAGTGAATGGCAACCATCCCGGCTTCTTGCTGATCAAGCTCCGCATCCACACGGATTTTCCGGAAACGCTTGCCCGCCATCGCGTGATAAGCGTTAATAAAAAGGTTTAAGAAAATTTCCTGCAAACGTTCCAAGTCGCCGCGAATCAACGGCACGCTGCCTGGCACATTCAATTCCACTTCCGTGCCTGACAAGTTATCCATATAAGTTTGAAACTGAACTAACGGTAGCGTTTCTTCCAAAATCAATTTGAGTGAAAGCGGTTCAAACTTCCCTTTTTCTGACTTTTTGAGAAGACCGGTGAGCGTATTCACAACTGCTTTAATACGCTCAATGTTTTTTTCCATCTTGTCAAAAACATCGAGAATTTCATTCACTTTCAAATCAGGGTTTTTGCGGAATTTTAAAATCGCGCGCGACACGTTCATCGAAAGAATGGTTAAGGGGTTATTCACTTCATGCCCAACCGAAGCAGCCAGTCGTCCCAAGGTCGCCATTTTCTGTTCGTGAATCAATTGCGCCTGTGTATCTTGCAACTGCTTATTAGCACCTTCAGCCTGAGCTAATGCTTGCACCAACATTTTCTTTGAGTTTTCAAGCTGATCGTTAATTTGGCCCAACTGCTTTTGCTTCTTGATTGCTTCGTCGTAGAGGCGGGCATTTTCGATCGCAATTGAAGACTCCTGCGCCAAAGTCATCAGCAAACTAATGTCTTCCGACGTATGGGGCTCACCTGATTTTTTGTCACCAATCAAAAGAACGTTGCGCAGGTCTTTCCCCAAAAAGCTGGGGATCGCGCACTTTGCGCCCAGCATAATCATTTCATCATTAATGATTTTCAAATCTTGCTTTTCAGTATCTTCTATTTGCACCGCTTGTCGTTCAATTATGTCGTTTAGTTTGATCGCATCACGCTCGGCGCGTAATTTTTCAATCAATGGGTGGTCGGTATTTAGTGAAACCCGGCTTACAGTGCCACGATACCCTCTTGATGCGACTAATCTAAATAATCTATCTTGATTGTCGAAAGATAAAACCGCCGCATTCTCAACACGCATTTTCATGGTAATAAAGTGAAGGACCAAACCCAACAAGTGATGCAAGCTTTCGATCTTCGCCATCCCGCGCGATGCATCTTTTAAAACCTGATGATAGTCATAAGGCTTCTGAAATAGATACTTATCTGTGAGATTGATTAGAAAAGTACGAATAGGATCGTAACCAAAAACAATCAGAAGAATACTGATAGCATTCGACCATATCTCACTAACATTTAGAATATGTCGAATAAAATATTGGAAGAAAATTGATGCTAGTGAAAAAGCCCCAAAAACAAACCCCAACAAACCAGCAAACACCAATGCATTTTTTACGAGCTTTTCTGTGCTGAGAAAATTATACTTTAAGATTGTATAGGCCGTAACAATACTAAACAAAATCACACCATAGTTCCCATAAGGAAATGGAAACACATACCAATCGTAGACAGGCAAAAAATCCCCTACCCCACCACAGTACCCGATCGTATTCGCAAAGAAAAAAAACAACAGCTGTGTTCTTCTGACCCCATTAGATACTAATATCTGCTTTGCTAATACAGCATGTCCCACAATAACCTGAATGAAAAAAACAAACATCCAGACTGTATACAAACTCGAAGGGGTAAGGTAATTTGGCGAAAAAGGTCTTGCCTTTAACGCTGGGTATAGTAACTGCGGCCAAAAAATACTGACTGAAGCAAAAACAACTGCCACGGCATAGTTAATCGTTAAAACATGTTTTCTCGTGCGATCTTTAACATTAAGGAGCTCATATAAAAAATGAATAAAGAACACAGGAATGAACATAGCAAACACATGCAATATCCGGCAAAATAAATACGCTAATCGAGAGCTGTCGGTAACTGCATGCAAAAATAAGAAAAAGCTCCACAAACAGATGGCCCCTGCATAAAAGAAAAATCGCCGGTAAAGCTCTTTCTTCACACCACACTGCGCAACAAACATTATCAGCAAAAGATTAACTATCGTGGTCCCTAATGTCGCAATGCTGAAGTGGGTCTGAAGAGTCTGATCAAGAATCATGGTTTATAGATCAAACAAAAAAGTTAACTTGCGTTTTATACTTTTCGTAAACACGGGGAAACTTTCGATTTAAATCGTTTTCTTCTAAGATCGATCTATAGACAAGAAGCGGAAAATATATAAACACTGAAAACAAGATGCCAAAAACACTATGAAGAAATAGCGACACACCCATCAGCTCCAATAAAGAAGCCCAATAATAAGGGTGCCGAGTTATCTTAAATGGCCCAGTTTCTACAACCGTCGTGACACTATTTGCCAAAGTCGATACCGACCAATTGCGCCCCATAGAGG
Source organism: uncultured bacterium (assembly GCA_964562525.1). Taxonomy (GTDB): domain Bacteria; phylum Omnitrophota; class Omnitrophia; order Omnitrophales; family Aquincolibacteriaceae; genus Multiplicimicrobium. The sequence continues at coordinate 8,987 of CAZLTL010000016.1, read as the reverse complement.
ATATTGCACTCCTCCGAAGCAAGCACCCCGCGACCAAAAGACAACCTCCAGAAAAATATGCGAGAAGATATGTGCGGATATTAGAATTAAAATACAAATATACAGAACCAATAACACAGACAGAATAAAGCAATAGCATCATCGCTGTGAACCTAGATTCTCTCTTCTCCAAGGCGACATCCAGCAATCTTACCCTTGGCGTACCAAATGTATTTGCTAGTCTTTCAAGTGCAAAAGCGACAATAACAGCGGCAACTATAACTCTTTCAAAAGGCGCATCCACTCAAGAGCCGCCTTCTTGATAGTTTGTAATCACGCGCAACATTTCTTCTGGAATAGGGGCAAATGAACTTTTTTCTGTATCGATAAAGACAATCGAATGCCGCGTTTCGGCAGAAACAAGCTCTTTGCGACGATTGTAAAACCTGACAATCATATCAAAGCTAACCTTTTTGATTTTTGAAACAGTCAGTCTCGCATCAAACACATCACCAAATGTCGCATTCACAAACAAGGAAAGCTCTATTTTAGTAGTCATCATTTTTATGGGGCGATTTAAAACATCCTCAAAATTTGGAACTGTTTCTTGAAAGTAACTTTCACGCGCATAGCTAGTCCATTCAAAGTAGTTATAGGGATGCAAGTATCCATTGAAATCCGTATGTTTAAAAAATACGCCAGCCCTGTCAAAAATGAAAATTTTATTTTCCATCAGTATTTGTATAAGAGATTATTAGGATCTATTTCAATTGGTTTCAAACACAAGCTGATTTCATTCGAAAGCCCCACGGCAAGCCCCTTCAGACACTCCATCACACAATACTTTTGCCACCCCAACCCAACCAACTCCGCGGTCTCTTCGTCTAAAAATGTATGTAAAAGCTCAAACTGCTCATCGCATATATTTGTCGAATTTATCTTAATCACTATACTTTTCCCAGCTACTGTCTGCCTTTTAAACTGCATCCTCGAGCCTATATTTTGAAATCTATACGCACTCAAAAACTGTTCTGAACAGACAGGACTCAAGAGGGCGTCTGAAGCTAAATACATAAGTTTTAAATAATTAGCAAAGCTCATGTGCTTGAACTGATCCACATCACTCATCATCACAACATACTTATATACAAATTCTTTTTGCGAATATGCGAAGTACTTCACTTTTTACTCCAAAGCTTTTTTGACACTAGATAGAAAGCTTTGCAAATCAAATGGCTTGTAAAAAAAATCTTTTGCACCTAACGCCTCTGCCTGTTTAATGGTGCTTGGATCAGCAAACCCAGATATCAATATCTCAGGAATTGGTGGGATGCCTTTATTCACACAAAGCTCACGGATTTTTTTAATTGTTTCTACACCTGTCATATCAGGCATTCGTATGTCTGATATCACAAGGTCAAAACTTTCCGCATCCAAGAGCTTTATTGCCTCGGCTCCAGATGAACAGGAAGAGACAAAGTAGCCACTTTTAGACAGCAGCTTGTTGATCGTTTTTGCAACTATCGCTTCATCATCTATAAACAATATTTTCTTACCCATACACACCCCAACCTTTAAAAAGGCACAATAATAGCCATCTACATGATCGGTATTTTCGATGGAAAACTTAAAGAATGATTATGGGATAGCAGACTTAAAAATAAGCCTAAACTTCGTACCCCGCTCCAATTCAGAATCAACTTTGATCTCAGCCTGATTGCGCCCAATAAGCTCTTTAACGACATAAAGGCCCAACCCGGTTCCGACCGCCTTTGTTGTATAAAAAGGCTCAAACAAGCGCCCTAGCTCTTTTTTGTTCATTCCTTTGCCGTTGTCACTGATTCCGATAATTATTGAGCCAGAGATACTGTGGTTTTTTGCACTCAAAGTTATTTTAGGATTCGGCGTATTCTTAAGTGCTTGGCAGGCATTCAAAATAAGATTAATTAAGATTTCTTCCAATGAATATTGATCGGCGCGCACCTTGAAATCATCCGGAAAAGACACTTCCATTCCAATTTTTCCGGCATCAATCTGACTCTGCACTATCGCGAGCGCGCCTTTCATAGCTTGCTTGAGCTCGACCGCCTCTAGTTTTAAAAGCTGGTTTTTAGGTCGAGTCGCAAAATCACGAAATTTGCGGATAATTTCCGTTATTCTCTCAGTTTGCTGAATAATTTTGGCCATCGTATCTTGTATCTGTTTCTGCTGTATTTCGGCACCCATACTTTTTTCGGAAATCCCTTCCGCTAATCCGCGAATCACAAAAACCGGGCTTTTAATTTCGTGGTGAATACTTGCTGTCAGCAGCCCAATCGCTGACAACCTTGCTTCTTGAACATAATCGGCAAGAACATCAACATCAAAAAAGCGAGTGCGAATCATGGCATAAGCAAGCAAGAGCCACCCCACCCCAACAAAGAAATTAGGGGCAGGAGGAAAATCGATTCCATACCAAAGAAGCCAATTCGTCATTCCCCCCAGCCATGCGGGCACCATGGGCAAGATAATCCATTGCAATTGATTTCGGTGAGCTCCGGTTGATCGCATCCATGACAAAGTTAAAAAAACAAAAGATACCGCAACAGCTAAACAAAAAAGAAAAGCATAGAGATGCATTAAATTTCCGGGCACAGGCCAAAACAGAAAATCAAGTTGTGGCTTAACATCTTGAACCATATGCTGACTAAATCCAAAGCCCACAAATATTAGGGAAAGTATTGTGAGAGATATTTTTAAAGCATTTGATACTTTAAATCCGGAAACCTCCATGGAAAAAACAAGAAAACCAAAACATGAGGGATATATCAGTAACATCGCCAGCCTCATCCAAAACAATGCTGATACATACTCTGTTTGTATTTGCCATATTGCATATGCCACAGACCACAAACCAACTGACATTGAAAATGTGATAAAGCTCTTGTAATGATGAATGCGAGGTTTTCGTAATGAGAGAGCAATGACAGTAGCCAGAACGACAATGCCGTTAAATAATCCGATAAGAGCGTAGTAATTCACAAGGCACGACCGAAGACTAAAGACTGACGACTGAAGACCATAGACTTAAGCCCCTTTAAGAGAAACCATGAATTTCGCCCCGTCATCCTGCTCAGCTTTTGCTTCTATCTTTCCACCGCACTTTTCGACAAGCTGCTTGGTAATATAAAGTCCAAGGCCGATGCCTTCTTGCTTGGTGGTGTGGAATGGCTTGAAGATGTTTTTGAGTTGGTCAGATGCGATGCCTGGGCCGTTGTCGGCGACCGTAATTACGATCGCAGGCCGGAGGCCGGAGGCCGGGGGCTTGAGAGAAGAAGAGACCATAGGGGGCAGTCGACGCGCTTCGCTTGGGACAGACCCCGTTCCCGTTAGAGAAATTTTCGGGTTTGGCGTATTCTTGAGGGCTTGGCAAGCGTTCAATATTAGATTGAAGAGGATTTCTTCAAGATAGCGGCGATCGGCCATAACCTTAGGTAAATCAGCAGGTATCTCTTGAGTGTATTCGATGCTTTGATAATTGAGCTGATGCTGAAACAAGGGCCGAATATCTGCCAACACTTCTTTTAAATCAATCGGCTCTATGTTCGCTTCCTCCTCAACACCCTTTTTTGCAAAATGGGTTAAGCGTGAAACTATTCCAGTGAGGCGGTCAACTTGTCCTAACACTCGCTCCTTAATTTTCGAACTATCCGTCTCCGTTTCAACCGTACCACGAATTACAAAAAGCGGAGCGCGAATTTCGTGATTGATACTCGCGGTTAGAATTCCAAGAGCTGCTAATTTGTCCTTATGGGCGGCGCGAGCAAGACTTTCTGCATTGAGCAACCCTTTCTCATCCATAAAATAGCTAAGTAAAAAAGGGTAAAGTGGCATCAAGACGAGTCCATGCTGAGGAAAATCTATCCCAAAACAAGGTAAAAATGTTAGACCTCCAGCAACATAACCAATGGCACTAACTATTACAAAAATCATTTTGCTGTTTTTCTGAGACGAGTGCGAAGTTAGTCGCCAATCATTCAATAAAACAGTAAATGATAGAAAAACAAAAACAAGAAAAGTTAATCCATGTAAATAAAATAACGGACCAGCAACAGCATAGTTGGGAAACTGTGGCGTTTCACGCAAACCAGAGACAAAGTAATCTGTATTAAAAAAAAACCCTATTGATACCGGAATAAGATAAAACCATCTAACCATGCGCTGATTCGGATTATCCGTATAAACATTAACAAAGTGATACCAACAAACAGGTATAAAAAGGGCGCCAAGATTATGAAATCGGGCAAGAAAAAGAGATTTTTCATAGGGAAAGACGGCGCTTATGCAAAGAGAACAAAAAACACCCCACCAGCAATAAAACAAACTCAGAAGCAAATACAGAAAACCCTGGTAGTCTTTGCGTTTAACCCAAACTTGAAATCCGACTGAGAATGAAGCAATCGCAAAAACCAAAATTGAAAAAGAATACAAATTCACTTCAAAGTATCTCCACTGGATTCCAGCTTTCGCGGGAATGACAAAATATTCGTCTTACGCGACGGGAAAGGAAACGGTTACGGTTGTTCCTTTGCCGAGCTCGGACTGAACAAAAACTTCGCCGTTATGATGTTTAATAATTCCATGCGTTACGGATAAGCCAAGTCCGGTGCCCTCGCCCACGTCTTTCGTGGTGAAGAAAGGGTCAAACATCTTATTCATGGTTTCTTTCGCCATGCCGCAACCGTCATCTTTGACTTCCGCGCAAGCCATGCGCCCATGCGCAAAAGTGCGAATACTGATTTTGCCGCGACCACGTCCGGTTTTAGCTATAGCGTCACGAGCATTCACGATCAAATTGGTAAACACCTGTTCAATTTCATTTTGAACGGCAAGAATCGGAGGCAGATCTTCAGAATGAAACTCGACTTCGATATTGTCTTGGTTCAGTTGATACACCAACATGGCTACGGTATTTTTAACGGCGCGATTTAAATCTGTTTTTTGATTCGGCGCTTCCACCGTCGCGGAGCGTGAATAATTAAGAAGTTTTTGAACAATGACTTGGCAGCGTTTCGCGCCCTCTTCGATCATGTCGAGCGATTCTTTGTCATCAGGATTCGCATTCATTTTTAATATTTGAGCATTGGTTAAAACAGCCGTGAGAGGATTATTTATTTCATGCGCCACACCGCCTGACAAAATACCCAGCGTTGCCATTTTCTCGGCTTGAATCAGCTGCTCTTGAGTTTCACGCAATTGTTTGGTGCGCTCTTCTACACGATTTTCCAGCTCACGATTCCATTGCTGAAGTTCTTCGGTCATTTGCTGAACCTTCTCAAATTGCCGTGAATTAGAAAGCGCGATACTCATCGGAACCGCAACACGCGCCAAGAACTGCACTTCTTCATGCTTGTACGCTTGTAAATTCATACGTTTTCCAAGCGCGGCAAAACCAATTAAACGGTCCCCCACCACAAAAGGCATCAAAATGTTTGTCCGAATTTGATCAAACACAGCTTGCATCTCGCCGAGCATGGCTTCATTTTCGGGGTTTTGTTTCAGCTTATTTATTCCGGCAATGCGCGCGTCCTTCTCGAGCCAAAGCAAAAAAGCCTGGTTCCGTGGAATCGGTTTGAGATGCCGTAACCTTTTCGCAATGACAGGCGCATAATGCTGATTTTGCTCATCAAACAAATAAACCGACAATTCTTTGACATAAAGCGAGCGTCGCATAAGCCGTACAAAGCGCTGCAGCAAATCACGCAAATCGGTCAGGTAAACAAGCTCGCTGGAAAACTTTTCTAACTGCTCGCGACGATTCGATCGTCTTCGTTGAAATAGATCATCCAGTCTCGGAAGAACAACTTGTAAATAAAAGTAAAAAACCAGCATAAATCCGGAAAATAAAAAAGACGCAGTAATCGCAGGGAGGTTCTGAACAAACTCATGCGCCCAGAACACCGCGATAATAAAAGGCGCAAGAGCAACCGTGATCGTAGCAAGCCACATCAATGTTTTATGAATGACGGTCTCAATATCCATCGCCTTGTAACGAATAATCGCATAGGCCACCACCACAATCCAAAGCGAAGCGGCAATGAACCCAACAGGATAGATATTCAAATAGATAAATTTGGGCACATAATCAAAGGCTCCGAAATAACAAATCATAAAGGCGCCCGCGATCAATTTAATTTGATTGCGACGCTCTGAGTTTTTTTCCGAAAAATACGCCGGAAAAAAAACATAAAACGAAGCAATGAAATAGAAAAAAAAGAAAATTAAGAAAATAGCGTTCACTGGCCCGTAATGCGGATTAAAGCCATAAAAATACCGATTCATGCTCGTAAAGCTTTGGTCTGAAAAAAGACCAATACCATAGAAAGTCAGCCCGATCAGCATCCCCGCCCAAACCGTGATACGAGCTTTGGGATAAAGACCCAACCAACTGACAGAGAAAAAGTAGATACAGGGCGAAATTATAGAGACGCCAAAAAATGTAATGAAACGATAAAGCTGAAGGGCTAGTTTTTCGTCTTCGCACGAATAGACGAGAGTCAAGCCGGTGAACCAAAACAGCGTGCAAACGCAAACTGAAAAGAATGAAATATTGGTAAGCGAACGAGGATTCTGAAGGAGAATATACACACCGATTAAAAGTGTGATGATCCCCACGGGCAATTGAGGCACCGCGTAAAAATTAAGATAAAACGATGAAAACAAGCTGTTTTCAGCCTTTGCTTTTTGGACCGGTTAAACTTGAGCGCTTTCGCGGATTTGCCGGATCTCTTCGTCCTTAAGCAAGTGATCGCCCCAGAAGAAAGGAGCCAGACCAAACCCATGCTTTTCGGCAGCCTTTTCAATCCACGCCATATTTTCGTTCGAAATATGCCCTTTGCCCCAAGAAAAACGCTGATAACGCTCTTCTAAATCTAAAACCAGTGCTTCAGCAAAACAGCCGTATAAAATACGGCTCGAAGGAAGACCGTCAAAACTCAAATCGAAATCATCAGGCAATGACGCCAACCCTCCCGAAAAAATTAGAATGTCATCGCGGTCACACTCTGCATAGGCAATGTTTTTAGGGTAACCAATATCACATATAACCGCGCCGGATTTAAAATCATCCAGACTAATAATCGATTTTGGAACACTTGCGGCGGCAATAACAATGTCAGCATTTTTCACAGCTTCGCGATTATCTTTCATGAGCGACAACTTGGCATTGCCCAAGTAAATCAACTGACGCTCCATATCCATCAGGTTGCGTTCACTGCGACTGGTAATGACGACCTCACCCACTTCATTCATCAGACTTCGAGCACAGGCACTTCCGATATCACCTGCTCCACCGATAATTGCAACGCGGGCCTTCTTCATATCGATTCCCATCAGCTTCGCGGCTTTTCGTATACCCTGAAGCGTAAGCACGGTGGTATAGGTGTTTCCGGTTGTGACAGGCAAGTGAATGGCATCTAAAAACTCACGGGCGTATTTCTCACCGGCAATGGATGTAAACCCACCTAAGGTAGCCACACCAATCCCCAATTCTTCGGCAATACGGCAAGCCTGAACAACCTTGCGCATCACTTTGTGACCGTCTATTTCAAGCATATCAGGCACAATCGGACACATAATGAAATGGCCTTGCGTGACCTTCCCGGTTTTCGATTTAAAGCTTTTGATTTGATGCGAAGCATAAGCCGGTGTCATTTCTAAAATCTTAGAAAGAAAAGCCGGTGGCGGAATCCGTACATCTTCTTTAAAAAACTTAAAAATCCGAACGAGATGGTCATAATTGTAAGGATGTCCAATAACGGCAAAACCGCCAACACCGTTCTTTTTATGATTCGCAATGCAACGATAGCGCTCAAAAACAAGCGCCTCGGCCATGGCATCAAGCATGGCATGAAAAACGGATTTAAGCCGATCGGTTAAAAGCTCGCCGATGGCGTCTTCGATTTGCGGGATGCCTATTTTGACTCGAAGCGTAAAAACAACTTTCGTGGAATGCTCTTGATCCTTGAGCAGTTTCCAGCTTCCTTCAAACACTTCGAAATCGCCTTTGATTGCACGAAAATGAATTTCGAAATTTTTAAGATCGACTTTCTCTTCTTGCTGCCAATCCATGGTGAAGTCTTTCACTTCAATTTTCCACTGTGTCACCGCTTTAAGCTCGGCATGAGAAATAACAACGCAGGATTTGACGATAGGAATAAACTTTTGAAAATCCTGAGGTTTGGTCAAAAGACGCAGAACACCCCATTGGGCGGAAGGCAGAACACGCTCAATCTCAACATGAAATGTTTTTGATTCGAAAGGCTTGCCTGAATTTGCAGCGCTTGATTGCCCCATGCTTTTCATCCTTATGAATGTCCCCTGCCAAAAAGACGCCTAAAGCGTCATATCATTAACGGCTATAGCACAAAATATCTAAAATGCTGTTTTGAGCCTTAATGTAAAAGACGCCCCCTGGCCAAGGCTTGATTCAACTCGAATGAGCCCGCCCATATCATCCATTAACTGTTTGGTGATGAAAAGTCCGAGCCCCATACCTTCAGACTTAGATGTGTGAAAAGGCTCAAACAGTTTCTCCATTTGTTCTTCTGTCATTCCCGGACCGTTATCTTTCAATGTGAGCTCTACAAAATTATTTTTTAGCCTCTGAGCGGAAATAACGATGTGAGGGCAATCTGTTTTACCTGCCATTGCTTGGCAAGCATTCATGATTAAATTAATTAACACTTCTTCAAGATGAACTTCATCCGCATGAACGCGGGGCAATTGAGAATCAATATCAACAGTCAATTCCACATTATTTTTTGAAAATTCATACTTCAAAAAAGGAAGCACTTCCGCGACGATTTTTTGTAAATCAACCGGTTTGAACTTCACAGCGGATCTTGAGCCCCCCTTCGCCAAACGAGAAAAACGCGCAATGATTTCTAAAATACGGGAGGACTGTTTAAGCACTGACTGGCACAGCGTGTATGCTTCCTCCGCAACGGGGCTGTGTCCATCGGCTAATT
>CAZLTL010000015.1:56344-58589 GCA_964562525.1 uncultured bacterium | reverse complement strand
GATGATTGCGGTACACCCGAATCAATCACGGTCGTGGAACTTACTGTTTCAAGTACCGCAGTGCCATTTGCTTTATAAACAATTGTTTCCTCCTGAATGGTCGCGCTCAATTCACCGTCAACGATCGAGCCATTGGAAAAGTTTTGAGTGCTCACTTTTTTTAAAGTTAAATCAGAACGTTTTTCGGTCTTAACAATGGAACCACCGATAACATTTCCATCTTTGAAATCAGCATTACTAAAATCAGTAGACTCATACCCCAACACGCTAGTGCCATCACTCTTGTAAAGGACGGTCGCGCTCAATTTTGGATTTGAAGTGGCTGTGTAATCAATACGAGTGGAAGATTTCAAGGTACCATCAATTCGGTATGCTTGTGATTGAGAAGATACGTAAGTAGGTGACGGAGGACCGCTCATATTATCGCCATAATCAAATGTCGTTTTTTGAATTAAAATATCATGCTCATCCCCCATCGTAGGAGCAACTTGCATAGTAGTAGCATTTACTTGATCAACCGCCCCCTTAATCTTGTACTGCCACACCTCACTCTGTCTGCGATTAGTATCATAGCGGAAAGTTAAAAGAGACTTGGCTTGCCCATTTTCATATTGAATTGAATATTGAACTTGATCTTCACCATATTGATTTTCTCTAAAGTGACTTTCTGACAAAAGCTCGTTCGATGAATTAAAACGTTCTGATTTGCGAAGAAAACCACGCCCAGTCGCGTCGTACGTATTAACAATAGTTTCATCAACAACACCGTTTTTATATGTTTCTGTTTTGGCTGTTATGGTGACGCCGTAAATTGTTTGCGCGTGAGTACTAACAACCTGTAACAACCCAGTGGATTTTTGACGAGCATCGGCATCGGACAGATTGGAAGTGTCAAACGTCCGTGTAATCTTGGGCTCATCGTTTACAGTTTCAGTTTCCTGACGAGAGATTATTTTTTGCGGAACTCCGTGGTCCCTATCAAAAAAATATGTCGCCCCCGCGGCAACATTGCGCTCCGTAAGTTTAAGAGCATCGACTTGCAAACTTTCATAGGTCGTTATCTTTTCATGCGTATTAGATAAATCATAAGACCACACACTTTTTCTGCCATACCGATCCACTGTATATGCAACTCGATTGTTTCCGTTCGCATCTTTCACATTGGCAGAATCAGTATTTAAAGTTCCGGTATATTCAAAAAACATCTCAACGCCGTCAGATTGACTAACTTTAAATAGCGTTCTTTTAGAGTCATAGTGATAGGTATCTTTTCGCCCTTGAACATTCAAAATCCAAGCAACTCGATATGAATCACCATTTTTTTCAAGCCGGACGACAGTTGCATTACCTTGAAAGTTAAGCCGGACTTCAATCTCTCCATTAACTTCAACATACTCGATGTCATCACTCTGATTTACGGAGGTAACCTGAACAACACGCTCTTCGCTGGTAACAGGATCAACACTAGAAATAATCGTCATTCCATTACTGAGGATAAGCCGCTTAAATGATTCGCCCGTGATAGGATCAAGAAAGGATTCGGAATGAGCATGAACACTGTCAAATCCGTCAAAGTTTACGCTGGTGACTTCGGTACCATCAGCATTTTTCACGAGATCAATGTGAGTTAGATTCCCCAAATCATCTCGAAAGCTCGTCACAACCCCGGTTGCGCCATCATAAAAAGTTGCACTGCCATCCTCATTCTCAACACTTAGCAACTTCCCATCCGCATTAAAGGTTCGAGTCTTGCCATCAGCGATGTATTCTCGCAATGTTCCGTTATTATCATAAACTTGTTTTACTGTAGCAGTTTCATAAAGACGCACGCGATCATCGCTTCCTCCCAATTTTCCATCGGCGCCCAAACCGATCACTTGCTGACTCTTTTCTTCCCCTTTTGTGCCATCCGCATTAAGGGCGCTCGTCACAATTGTCGCTTCTCCATTCGCATAGCTGTACTCCGAAACAACTTGAGTAAAGGTCGCGTCATCCCCTTCGCCTTCTTTTTGATAGCTCTTAACGGAAATCAACTTTCCGTCTTCATCATATTCTTGTTCAAAATCTTTTCCGTTATCATCTTTACCCCGAACAAAATGGACTTTGTTTGTTCCCTCGTAAAACTCCTGCGTCATGTCGGCGCTTGAATAGCTGATTGAAAAATCATCCCCTCCGCCCAGCTTTCCGTCAGCGCCCAAACCGATCACTTGCTGACTCTTTTCTTCCCCTTTTGTGCCATCCGCAT
>CAZLTL010000015.1:0-56244 GCA_964562525.1 uncultured bacterium | reverse complement strand
TCAACTTTCCGTCTTCATCATATTCTTGTTCAAAATCTTTTCCGTTATCATCTTTCCCTCGTACAAAATGGACCTTGTTCGTTCCGGCATAAAACTCTTGGCTGATATCGCCCCCCACATAACTTATGAGTGAATCATCGCCACCACCCAGCTTGCCATCCGCTCCTAATCCAATAACTTGCCGCCCCTTCTCCTCACCCTTCGTCCCATCATCATTCACTTCACTCGTTACAATCGTGGCTTCACCATTACTGTAGGTATACTCCGAAACTACCTTCTGATAGGTTGCTGCAGAACCCTGCCCTTCTTTCTGATGGCTTGTTACCTTAATTAAGTTGCCATTCTCATCATATTCTTGCTCGAAATCCTTTCCGTTCTCATCCTTGCCTCGAACAAAATGCACCTTGTTCGTTCCAGCATAAAACTCTTGGCTAACATCACCGCCCACATAACTTTTGAGTGAATCATCTCCACCACCCAGCTTGCCATCCGCTCCTAGCCCAATAACCTGCCGACTCTTCTCCTCACCCTTCGTCCCATCACCATTCACTTCACTCGTTACAATCGTGGCTTCACCATTACTGTAGGTGTATTCCGTAACAGTTTTACGATAACCCACCCCTGATTCGGAGATTTCGGTCTGATAGCCTGTCAACTTAATAAGCCGTCCATCCTCATCATATTCCTGCTCATAGGCATTACCATTCTCGTCAACACCTCGAATAAAATGGACTTTATCTGTACCTTCATAGTTAACTTTCTCAATGGAAGGATCCGAATAAGTCACAAGCGAATCATCTCCGCCTCCTAAAGAGCCATCACTTCCTAAATCTATAACTTGACGACTTAATTCATTTGGGTCAACTGCTATGGAAGCACCGTCTGCTTCTGCACCACCCCCACCAAGAGACATCCCTCCGCCGGGTGAATTTAAAACACCTTCAAGACTTTTAATTTTGGCCAAAAGATCTTCGCAATTAGCAGAGCTCTTCGGATCATTCTTCTTCATATTTGCGCACTCAGAATAGTCCTCTATCAAGTCTTGCAATCTCTTCGAATCTTGATCACTGCCGCCCCCGCCTCCTCCCAAAGTCCGAGACGAACCTTTCCCCGATGAAACAGCAGAGATTAAACTCTGAGAGATCGGCCCCGGTTTACGCGTAATAACGGTGGCCTGATTCCCTGAATACGAATAAATTGTTTCTATCGGCTGATCCTGAGCAACGCCATCAACCATCACAATCCTGATGCTTTCGATTTTTTTTAACCGGCCAAGTTGGTCATACTCTCGCACAAATGCCCGGTTATTTTCATCGAACCCGTTCTCAAAACGAACAGTGGATGTCCCTGGAAAAAAGTCTTTTTTCAATCTAGTTTGCGAGTTATACGCTGACACTAGGCGATTTGACGAATCATAAGTGTAAACAGTTGAGTGCTGACTCGTTTTAAGTTGCTGCTTAATGAGCAACGCTTTCTGACTTGAAATATCAACCATAAATGTGAACATGACGCCATCTGCCTCAATGGTAACGTTTGCCACATTTCTATTCTGCAAATTGAAAAAAACAATGCTGCCTCGCGTCCAAGTTGAAGAAGGAGCAAAGGCACCTTTCTTATGGGAATCCTCCGCTAGTAGATAAAAGGTTTCAAGATTGCGATTGGGATCAACTGTCAAATTGGCAAAAGTGCGCTCATCAGAATAAGGAAAAAAAGAAGAGGGGGTGGTATATCGAGAATCAATTTCAAAAGTTCCTGAGGACTCGAGAACAGGAAAGCCTTGAGCGTTATAAAGATATTTTGCGTAAATAAGATTCGTCAAATCATAAACACGAACTGTCTTTGCGGCAGGATCATAATCATAAACATGATCAATACGCTCACTTGATCCTGTCGCCGGAGGACCGCGTAAACGCACCAAACCACCCATGCCTTGATTCGGCAAAGCTTCAAAAACACTGAAATTAAGCGGATCGTTTGCGTCGAGCAAAACCCAAACACCAGATTGCTTCATCAGCTTTGCCTTATAAACCGGATTCCCTCCAACCACATCGAAAGCTCCGGCGCTCATTAAATGCTCGAAGTCTGAAATCCAAGTGCTCGGCTCCTTAGGATCCGCTCCCGGCGTTGGCGTAAACTTTAGAAAAGTTCCTTTCTTATAATTTAAGATCGTTAAAGTGGCCGGTTCGGTCGCAGAACCTTGGTCATACACATATTCAAGCTCGGTTTGTTCGTCCATCACCTTAATAATGAGCCCCATCCCGCCATTCTCTAAACGCTCGCGAAGAATATAGTTTTTAGGAGCGACTCCCGCTTCTGCTGAGTTTCCGGCGGCGGTCGTATCCCACAACTTATATACATTTAAACTCTGCCCAAACCGCAGATGCGTAGTTAAGTCAATTCGGCTGGTTCCTTGCCCAACGCTAATCGGATTTGCAAACAAGGCATCGGATGCGGCATAAACCCAAAAGGTTCCGTCTACTGAATTCTGAGTTACAGTCTTTGTCTGCGCGACATCATTGTAAGTAATCTCATAGGAGGCATTATTAGGATCTGTCAGCTCATGAAAAGAAATTAAACGCCCCGCGGTTCCATTCTCATTTCTCTCATAAACTCGTTCCGTCGAACCCTCGGCATCGGTTTCATAATAAGTGATCGTGTCAGCGGTATATATCTGCATCACAACCGGCTGACCATCAATCACATAACCGGATTCAAGCAGTTCGCTTAAGTTCCCGTTGCTATCCATCCCAAAAGTCTGATACACATCAAACCGATCGCCCAATCCCTGCGTTGTCACCGTAACCGAATTAGCGCCATACTTAAATTCACGCTTCTCAATTTCATTAGGAAACTCGGAATTTGTAAAATCACCAATCGCTGTGATCCGCTTATCATCTTCGTTGAATGAAAAATACGTTGTATCAGAATATTTCCATGTCACCACAGTCTTGCCTTCAATCACGGTGCGATCCTCGCGGATCATGGTCACCCCATCCGCCGGAGACAAAGGATTAACAACTACATTAGCAAGCTCGGACTCCTTGGCTAACGCGGGATCTTGTTCAGGAAGGCTGCCGGCATTTTCAGGTGTGGCTTCGAGGTTTTGTGAAAGAGGATTTTCATCACGCTGCCCCAAAAGACCTTCCATGTCATTCATATACAAAATATCATCACTCATCGCTGAGTTTTGAAATGGCGCGGAAGAAATCAAACTGGCGGAAGCTAAATGAAGATCCAACGACGTGGAAAGAAAAAAGAAAACAACTGCCGCACTGAGAGCGCGCAGTGAAAATGAATATCGATTTACCGGATCAAGCTTAGTACTCAATGTCAGTTTATCCTCAATGATTTATCAACTCTGTAAAAAGTATAACTGCACTCTACAGCGAGGTCAATTTAGTGATTAGATGAAGGCGAGTTCATACGCTATAAAATGCTAGTTTTAAGCTTGGCAAACTAGCAATATTGATCACGAAAAAAAAATCAAAAGAGACTATCAAAAAACAGCTAAAAAAGACTCACGCGGGAAAAAGAAGAGAAAAATAAAATCAAAGCTGTGCCAAACAGCTCAAAACATCTTGAATGGAAATGATTCCGATAGGATCACCTTCATCGGACAAAACCGGTAAATGCCGAAATCCGCCCATAGCCATCTTACTAACTGCAAACGCCAATGGGTCGGCAGCACGGACAATTTCCGGGTTCGCCGTCATCACTTCAAGCGCCTTGATATTCATCAGCTTTGTTTCCATACCCGCTGTTCGGCGTAAAAGATCACGCTTACTGACAATCCCGAGTAATTGCTCATGCTGTACAACAAGCACCGCGCTTTGCTTTTCCTTTTGCAAAAGCTGAACAATTTTTTCAACTGAATCAGAGGGTAAAACAATGAGCAAACTTTTTTTGTTTACAAGCTCCCCCGCAAGTTTTTCCATCATCACACTCTGGTAAACATCTCCGGCAACACGCTGAGCTCCCGCACTCATTGGAACTTTATCTCCGGGGTAAACAACCTTTTCATCTTTTGCCGGTTGACTGGGATCCGCTTTGCGTTGGAAAAACATTAGGCAGTCACCTCCCAAGTATTGGAACCATAAATCAATTTTTTAAGATCACCTTTACCTCTTTGCTCCAAAGCAGCCTTTTCTTGGCCTAAAACAAGCTCATCATAAGTCGGCCTTTCAATGTCGCGAAAAACACCAAACGGAACCGGCATTTCTGGGTAGGTCATTTGTGTTAAAAGATAGGCATAATTTGGTGTTGAGTCTTTTTCATTATGAATCAACAAATGGTCTTTCGCATCCGGATCATTCGCATCAGTAATGTCAGCCCGTAAACCGTTCAGCTTAATCGCCTTGGATTTATTTTTTCCGAACAAGAGCGGCTTCCCATGCTCCATATAAATCATACGGTCTTCGCGGTTTTCTCGACCGATCACGGGAGCATGAACCTTATCGTTGAAAATGACGCAATTCTGCAAAATCTCAACAAAGGAAACCCCTTTGTGTTTCTCAGCGCGCTCCAAAACCATACTCATGTGATTGGGGTCCGAATCTAAGGTTCGTGCGATAAAAGTCGCTTCCGACGCGATAGCGATGCATAGCGCGTTAATCGGATAATCAACTGAACCCATCGGAGTCGACTTCGTCACAGTCCCGACTTTCGATGTCGGCGAGTATTGCCCTTTGGTCAACCCATAAATTTCATTATTAACCAATAGAATATTAAGATTGATATTGCGGCGCATACAGTGAATCAAATGGTTTCCACCAATACTGAGCCCATCCCCGTCACCCGTAATAACCCAAATCGAAAGATTGGGATTAACACAGCGCAAACCGGATGCAATCGTCGGCGCACGGCCATGAATGGTATGAAACCCATAAGTATTCATGTAATAAGGGAAACGGCTCGAACAGCCAATGCCGGATATGAAAGCGTATTCATGCTTTGGTTTTTTAAACTTGGCAAGCGTTCGCTGCATCGTTGCTAAAATAGAGTAATCTCCGCAACCCGGACACCAGCGGACTTCTTGATTCGATTCGAAATCCGCTTTTTGATACGGAAGCGGTTCCGGCACTAAAGTATCAGGACTCATAAAAGCTCCTTCACACGGGCTGTAATTTCAGCACCATAAAACGGCAACCCTTTGACTTTATGCAACCCGACGGCATTCACACCCGGGAACGAGTTGCGAATCAACATTAAAAGGTGCCCCATATTCAACTCCGGGATCAAAACTTTTTCAAAATTTGCCAGTACTTTTCCCAAGTTCCTCGGGAAAGGATTGATATAATTAAGATGAGCATGCGAAACGTGAATTCCCTGCCCCGCTAACTCTTCCATAGCTTGAAAAATCGCACCGAATGTTCCGCCCCAACCTAAAATTAATATTTTTCCCTTTTGCTCGCCGCGAACTTCAAGCTCAGGAATATCATTCGCAATTCTTTGAACTTTCTCAGCACGAAAATTAATCATTTTCTGATTGTTTTCCGGATCATAACTAACGTTTCCGGTTAGGTCCGCCTTTGAAAGTCCTCCGATGCGATGCTCTAAACCCGGAGTTCCGGGCAATGCCCATGGGCGCGCCAATGTTTTTTCATCACGCGAGTAGGGTTGAAATACTTTTCCTTCTTCGGCAACAGGATGCTTCACTTCAATTTTAGGAAGATCTTCAATTTTGGGAAGTTTCCATGGCTCAGCGGCATTGGCTAAATAACCTTCCGATAAGAAAACGACGGGGGTCATATGAGTTAACGCTAACCGCACGGCTTCCACAGCCATCGCAAAACAGTCGGAAGGAGTTTTCGGTGCGAGAACAACGACCGGAGACTCGCCGTTTCTTCCAAACATCACCTGAAGTAAATCCGTTTGTTCGGTCTTCGTCGGCATTCCAGTACTGGGACCGCCGCGCTGAACGTCTATCACAACCACCGGCAATTCAGCCATCACGGCTAATCCGAGCGCTTCTGATTTCAAACAAATTCCTGGACCGCTGGTTCCGGTCACACCAATCGCACCGCCATAAGCAGCACCAATCGTTGTCCCCATCGCGGCAATTTCATCCTCAGCTTGAAAAGTACGTACTCCAAAGTTTTTGTAGCGCGCCAAATCATGCAGAATGTTACTTGCAGGAGTAATAGGATAAGAACCATAAAAGAGAGTTTTACCGGCTAGATTTGCGGCAGCAATTAACCCAATTGCAGTTGCTTCATTTCCGGAGATTTTACGATAGATGCCCGGCTCCATTTTTGTTTTTGGAATGCGGTATTGTGTGGGCAAAGTTTCTGTAATGTCCGCGTAGTTGTACCCAGCCTTAAGTGCCGCAATATTCGCGTTAACCATCTCCGGCTTTTTAGAAAACTTCTTTGTAATCCAATCAACCGTATGATCTAAAACTCGGTCATAAAGCCAAAACATCATACCCAGTGCAAAAAAGTTTTTGCAGCGGTCAACCTCGGTTAACTTCAAAGGATGCTCTTTGAGCGCGTTCTTAGTTAACTCGGAAAGCGGAACTTTAATCACTTGAAAATCTTTAAGCGTCTCATCCGTGAGCGGATTGGCTTTCCACGCAGATTTGCGGAGATTATTCTCATTAAAAGCATCTGAGTTAACGATGATCAAACCGTTCTTTTTCAGATTGGTCAAATTGACCTTGAGCGCGGCAGGGTTCATCGCCACGAGAACATCCGACATGTCCCCCGGTGTGAAAATAATCGACTTCGAAAATTGAATTTGGAAGCTGCTGACACCAGGCAAAGTTCCGACCGGAGCTCGAATTTCCGCCGGATAATCAGGGAAAGTTGCGAAGTCATTCCCCATCATCGCTGTGGTATCTGTAAACTGATCTCCTGTCAGCTGCATCCCGTCACCGGAATCACCCGCGAATCGAACCGTAATCGCCGAAAGCTCTTGAACTCCCTGCGCTGTTTTTACTTCTGTATCTTTCTGGGTTTCCATTACCATTTCTCTTTCTATTTAATTTTTTTTTGCGGCCCGAGATTAATCGATGACCGAAAATGACACTGCCCACCTGAGGTTAACCTTACGTTAACCTCCTTCCGCTGTCTCCATGGTCTGGTCGTACTTCGGCGGCAAATTATAAATTTCTGTGGGATAAAACTCGGCAAGAAAACGAATTAACGTTCGAACCGAGATCACATTAACCAAACACCCTTTGTCATCAACCAGCGGAATATGATAAAAGCGGTTCTTGCCCATAATCTCAATCGCTCTCCCCACCGTATCATTGACACTCAGCACGATCGGAGCCTTGGTCATAAACTCAGCGACGGGTTTACTCCACACATCTTTCTTTCCGAAGACGCGATTAAGCACGTCCGTCTCAGTGAACATACCGACAACTTTGCGGGTATGATCCGCGACAACAATATATCCGGATTTATTATTCTGCATGATTTCAACCGCAGTGCGGACTGAGATTTCAGGCGGAGCCTGGATCAAACGCGGATTAACAATTTGCCCAATTTTGATGCTTTTAACAAGTTGCTGTGTCGGTCGCATATTTTTTTCTCTGCTGCATTATACAACAGGTTATTTACCGCCTAAATAGGTTGTTAAGCCGAATGCTCCGCATGCTCGCGAGGACGCGAATAAGCGTGCGAGGAATGGCCATAGAACATTTCAGCTGCTTCCTGCAAAGTTTCGGATAATGTCGGATGCGGATGGACACACTCAGCCAAATCGCGAGCTGTCGCTGCCATCTCAACCGCAACAACCCCCTCCGCAATCATGTCGCCTGCTCCCACTCCGACCATACCAACACCTAAAATTCTTTCAGTGCCGGGCTCAACAATCAACTTAGTCAATCCGTCGGTTCGGTCAAGCGTCATAGCCCTTCCGCTTGCGGCCCAAGGAAACTTAACGACATCAACCGGAATGTTACGTTTACGGGCGTCGGCCTCAGTCAACCCGCACCAAGCTACTTCGGGATTTGTAAAAACAACCGCCGGAATAACCACATCCTCAAATACGCTATGTCCGCCGCAAATGCGGTCAACCGCAATACGCGCCTCTTTGGATGCTTTATGCGCCAGCATTAAACCACCAACAACATCGCCAATGGCGAGAATATCGATATCATCTGTTTGCTGCATCGAGTTCACTTTAATGAACCCCTTCGCATCGAGCTGCACATTGGTGCTCTTCAACCCTAAGTCCTCCGTATTGGGAACACGGCCGACAGAAACCAATACGCGGTCATAAAGCTCTTCAAGTTTTTTACCCTCATACTCCATCTGCACCTTAATCTGCTTTCCTTGCGTAGACATTTTTAAAACTTTGGCTTTGACGCGAACTTCTTTAAAATTCTTTTTCGCATACTCCTGAACCGGACGCGCAAGATCCGCATCCGCTCCCGCCAAAATCGAGTCCATCGCTTCTACAACCGTAACCTGGCTGCCCAACTCGGAATAAACTGTTCCCAATTCCATACCAATATAGCCGCCGCCCACAACCAGCAGAGTTTCCGGAATCTCTTCTAATTCCAAAGCTTCCGTAGAGGTCATTATCCGCTTGTTGCCTAAGTCAAAAACAGCCGGTAAAGCCGGCGATGATCCGACTGCAATGATCACCTTTTTATAATGAATAAATTTTTGTCCTTCGGCTGTTTCCAAGCGCAAAACATTATTTCCTTCAAAATGTCCGCGACCTTTAATAACCTCAACCTGGCGACGCTTTGCTAAACCACGAATTCCTTCAGACAGTTTGCTTAAAATAGATTCTTTCCATGCACGCATTTTTTCCAAATTAATTTTCGGAGCTCCAAAATCA
Organism: uncultured bacterium; assembly: GCA_964562525.1. Classification (GTDB taxonomy): domain Bacteria; phylum Omnitrophota; class Omnitrophia; order Omnitrophales; family Aquincolibacteriaceae; genus Multiplicimicrobium. The sequence goes on along the minus strand of CAZLTL010000015.1, from coordinate 47,451 downwards.
ATTCCCCAATGGGAACTTTCTTTTGCTTCACCTAATAAAGCGGTCGCATGCAAAAGAGCTTTCGACGGAATACATCCGCGATTCAAACAAACCCCACCCAATCGATCATCTTTTTCAATCATCAAAACTTGGCGTCCTTGAGTTGCCGCGTAAAAAGCCGCAGCATACCCACCGGGGCCCGCGCCTAAAACAACAATATCCGCTTCAATCTTGTTCATTTCTTGCCTGCCTTTTTCACTAATTTTTTAGCCGCGGTTTTCACCGGCGGTTGCGGCTTAGCCGCAGAGCCTAAACGTATGTCAGCATCAGATATTTTCTCAAGTGCTTCAATAAACGACCTTGTGAAACGCGCGCCATCCGCCCCATCAATAACGCGATGGTCATAAGAAACGCACACCGGCATAAGTTGGCGAACTTCAATTTTACCTTCACGCACAACCGGCTTTGGAACGCCGCGGCCGATCCCCAGAATCGCAACCTCGGGCTTATTTACGATCGGCGTAAAATGACCGCCGCCGATACCACCCAAATTGGAAATGGTAAAGGTACCGCCCTTAAGATCATCGCCTGAAATTTTTCTTTGGCGCGTTTTTTCCGCCACTTGTCCAATCGCGGAAGCCAATTCTAAAATCGACTTTTTGTCCGCATCGCGAATAACCGGAACAATGAGTCCCTGATCGGTATCAACCGCCACGCCCAAATGAATGTATTCCTTCAAAACCAGCTCGTCTTTTTCAAGATCAAGGCTGGAGTTAATTACAGGATGTTTCTTCAGCGCGACCGTAACTGCTTTTAAGATGATTGCGGTCAAAGTCAAATTCACGCCCTTCTTTTCATAATCAGGCGCGTATTTTTTACGCAATTGACTGATAACGGTTACATCGGCTTCATCAAATTGCGTCACATGCGGTATCGCACTCCAAGACTCATGCATCCGCTTTGCGATAGTCCGGCGCAAAGAAGTCAGCGGCTTTTTTGTAACCGGACCCCATTGAGAAAAATCGACTGATTCTTGTTTCGGTGCCGCAATTTGCTGCGGCGCTACAGTCGCAGCGCCCGCAGAAAATGCCATCGATTGAATTTGCATAATATAGTTCCGCAAATCCGCCAAACCAATCCGTCCGCCACTCTCTGTTCCGCGCACACGCCCAAGATCAATACCAAGGTCACGCGCCATCGCACGCACCGAAGGTGATGCCGGCGGCGGAGAACCGCTTTGAGATTGATATTGATAAGCCCCCGCAGGAATTGCCGCGGGAATAAATGAAGGCTGCTGAACCGCAATTGTCTGAGAAACCACAGGCGCGGAGAAAGATTCAGTTTTAGGTGCAGCGCCGGAGGTCGCTGACGAAGATCCCGCACCTGCCAAAGTGGCAATGAGCTGCCCAACTGAAACTTTATCACCTTGCTTAATATGAAGAGTCTGGATTGAGCCATCCCCAGTCGAAGGAATCGGCGCAACCGCTTTGCCGCTTTCCAATTCAATCAAGGTCTGATTCTTTTTTACGGCTTCGCCGACTTTGACAAGAATATTGACGACAACTCCACTATCAACACCTTCACCTAACTGCGGGACACGAACTTCCATGACTCTCTCCTTAAGTATTTATTTATACAATTGCAGCGTGACTGCAGAGCAAAAAATCAGACGGAAAACTGCGGGTATTTTTTGTCAGCGTGGTAACTGAAATCATCCATCGCCTGCTTCACAACCTTGGCATCAAGCTCGCCTTTTTCATGCAAAGCATACAAAGTCGCAATCACAACGCTTTCCGCATCAATTTCAAAAAACCGTCTTAACTTTTCACGCGTATCGCTACGTCCAAAACCATCTGTTCCAAGCACAGTAAATTTGCCCGGCACCCATGGTGCGATTTGCTCTGAGACAATCTTCATATTGTCAGAAACAGCGACAAACACTCCGTCTTCCTTATCAAAGCATTTTTCAACATAGGACTTCTTAGGCGACTGAGTCGGATTCAATCGATTTAGACGCTGAACCTCAAGAGCTTCGCGACGCAGCTGGTTGTAACTTGTTACCGACCACACATCCGCGGCAACACCATACTTTTCAAGCATCTTCTGAGCCTTCAAAGCAGATTGAATAATCGGACCGCTTCCTAAAAGTTGTGCGCGCAATTTTAACTTTTTATCACTAGCCTTAAATTTATAAAGCCCTTTAAGAATTCCATCGCGACAGCCTTCCGGCATAGCAGGCATGGTATGGTTTTCGTTATAAACGCTAAGGTAATAAAAAAGGTCTTCCCCTTTTTGATACATACGGTTAATGCCGTCTTCAATAATGACAGCAAGCTCATACGCGAAAGCGGGATCATAAGCAACAAGGCTTGGAATAGTGCTTGCCATCAACTGACTATGCCCATCCTGATGCTGAAGCCCCTCTCCGTTCAAAGTTGTCCGACCCGAAGTTCCGCCCAACAAAAACCCTTTCGCCTTGATGTCGCCGCAAAGCCACATCAAATCGCCGACACGCTGAAAACCGAACATCGAGTAGTAAATATAGAAAGGAATCATGTGGGTTCCTACGGTCGCATGCGAAGTCCCCGCCGCAATAAAAGAAGCCATGGAACCCGCTTCATTGATACCTTCTTCTAAAATCTGCCCGTCTTTGGCTTCTTTGAAATAAAGCAAAGATTCAATATCAACCGGTTCATAGAGCTGCCCCTTAGGAGCATAAATACCGACCTGACGAAAAAGGGCATCCATACCGAAAGTACGAGCTTCATCCGGAATAATCGGAACAATATTCTTGCCGATTTCATTATTCCGCAAAAGCTTAGTTAGAATACGGACAAAAGCCATCGTCGTCGAAACCTCTGCTTCGCCTGAACCTTTTAAAAATTCTTCATAATAGGCAGCATCAGGAGTTTGAAGAAGTTCCGCCTTCACTTTGCGTTCAGGTAAAAATCCACCCAGAGATTTCCGGCGTTCAAATAAATATTTCATTTCCGGGCTGTCCACAGGCGGACGATAGAAAGGTGTTTCCGCAATTTCTTCGTCAGAAATTGGAATGTCAAAACGCGCGCGGAATTCGCGCAGCTCTTTTTCATTCAATTTTTTCTGCTGATGAGTAATATTGCGACCTTCGCCCGCTTCCCCCAAACCGTAACCTTTAATCGTTTTCGCAAGAATCACTGTCGGTTCACCTTTGTGTTCAGTCGCCGCCTTGTAGGCTGCGTAAACTTTTTTCGGATCATGGCCTCCGCGCAACAGCTTTGTAATCTGAACATCGCTGAGATGATTCACCATCGCGAGCAACTCAGGATATTTTCCGAAGAAATGCTTGCGAGTGTAACTGCCGGGTTCCACGGAATATTTTTGATAATCACCATCACAGCATTCGCTCATGCGCTTAAGAAGAAGTCCTTTGGTATCTTTCTTCATGAGCTCATCCCACTCAGAACCCCAAATGACCTTGATCACATTCCAGCCTGCGCCGCGGAAAACCGATTCAAATTCCTGAATGATTTTCCCATTACCATGAACAGGACCGTCAAGCCGCTGGAGATTGCAGTTAATGACCCAAATAAGATTATCGAGTTTATCGCGACCGGCGATATTTAAATTACCAAAACTTTCAGGCTCGCCTGCTTCGCCGTCGCCGACATAGCACCAAACCTTCGGCAGCTCAGCCTGAATAATTCCGCGGGCTTTTAAATAATGCAGAAAGCGTGCCTGATAAATCGACATGATCGGACCAAGTCCCATCGACACAGTTGGGAACTGCCAGAAATCCGGCATAAGATAGGGATGTGGGTATGAAGAAAGTCCGCCTTCTTTGGCAAGTTCCTGGCGAAAATTATGAAGATGATCTTTATTTAAACGGCGCTCGAGATAAGCGCGCGCATAATTTCCGGGCGAAGCATGACCTTGAAAATAAATAAAATCACCAAGACGGCCGGGTTTATCTCCGCCGTGAAAGAAATGATTGAAACCAACTTCATATAAAGTCGCACTAGAAGCAAAAGTCGAAATATGTCCACCAAGTCCCGGGTGAACTTCATTTGCTTTTACCACCATGGCCATGGCATTCCAACGGATAAGACTTTTAATACGGCGTTCGATTTCGCGATCACCGGGATACTCCGGTTCATGTGCGGGATCGATCGTATTCAAATAAGGGGTGCTGACCGGAGCTGGCAACGGCACGCCCGCTTCGCGGAGACGTTTGATCAGAATGTCCATAATATAGGGAGCGCGCTCCGGACCGGCTTGATCTTTTAATGCAACTTCGAGAATATGCTCAAGGGAGTCAATCCACTTTTGCCATTCCGGAGTATTTTCTTCAGCGATTTTTGGGATAGAAGGGATCGATGTGGCGCCCGCCACAGCAGAAATGTCGGATAACTCTTGGTCGTGATCTTGGGTTGAACTCATATTTTTCTTGGATTTCATATATAAATGATGACTTGTTAGAAGAACCCAAACAGGGCTCAAAATGAGCCACCAATCTACATGAATCTCCCCCCCCAATCAAATCTTTTTTAGAATACATTGAAACGGCCTTGGCTTGAGCAAACTTCCTCCCCATGCTATTGTGCATTATGCAATTTATTAACTTCACTTTCCCCGATCCTGAATCGAATATCGCTTTTGACGAGGCCTTACTCGAAAGCGCGGAATCAGGCGCAACCGGAGAATGTTTGCGGATTTGGGAGTCGCCCGTCTATTTTGCCGTACTCGGTTATTCAAGCCGTTGGAAGAACGAACTCAAATCAAATCTGAATATCCCTTTTTTACGCCGCAAAAGCGGCGGTCAAACTGTGCTGCAAGGCCCGGGGTGCCTCAATTTTAATTTAGTGCTCAAAATTAATCCGACAACCGGAATCCGGACCGACACACAAAACGCAATGCTCAAAAATAAGCAGGCGATTGAATCTTGTCTTGCGCCTTCCCAAATAGACATTCGGGGGGTCAGCGACTTAATTTGGAAAGATAAAAAATTCTCAGGAAACGCGATGCGGAGAGGTAAAACGCATTATCTTTTTCATGGAACTTTTCTGTATCAGTTCGACTTAGATAAAATTGAAGAAAAGCTGGGAAAACCCGACCGTGAACCTGAATATCGGGCGCACCGAAGCCACAAAGATTTTTTAACGAACATCCCCGCTCAAAAAAAAGAAATCATCGAAGCGCTCAAAGCAATTTGGCAGGCAGCTGAGGAACTCGAAAATCCGCCCACCCATCTAGTCCCGGATCTTGCGAATCGATTTTATTCCAACGCAGAATGGAATCAGAAATTTTAGTAAGGTTTTCACTGGAGAATCGAAATAGTCTACGACGATGAGAAGCGCGCTTAACAGAATTTGCTAAGCAATTCTAGGTGCGTTTTATTTTTATTGTTTTCTGTACAAAACAGAGACCCAGCGTCTGCCGTGCAAAACTTTTTGGCATTTCAAATCTTTGCCGTCAAAGTTTTCGCGAAACGAGCGATAAGTTTGGCGCAATATTCCTGACACAAGCACCCATCCCCCTTTTTTTGCGGAACGGACAATTTCATTTCGGAAATTTTCTAAAATATGCGAATTAATGTTTGCAGTAACCAAGTCAAATTCACCCTTGATTTTTGAACGGGAAAGCTGAAGGCATTGAAATTTTGATTCAACAGAGAAAGAAATATTTTTATCAAAGTTAAATTGTGCGCATTCCGCTGAGGGTTTATCACAATCAAAGCCCATAATCCGCCGCGCGCCTAAATGCGCCGCAAAAACAGACAAAATTCCGGTCCCGGTACCGACATCAAGAAATGACTCAAAGCGCCCTTTCAGCGTTTCCATCATACGCGTCACCAGACGTGTTGTTTCATGCTCACCCGACCCAAATGCACTCAACGGGTCAATCACGACGGGAATCCGGCCGCGGTATTTTTCAGCGCGGTACTCCTTTAGGCGCCAAGCAGGAACGACGACAAAGCATTTCCCAAGTGTTTGGATTTCATAATCCTCTTTCCATTTCTCAGCCCAATTAGCGTAGGAAATAAATTTAGAACGAATATCGACGTGAGGAACTGAAACTTTTTTATACTTGGCGAGAAAACCATCACTAGCCCTGCGCGTCGGAAGGTAAATTCGAACGGCTTTGTGCCGCGGCTCTAAAGTTTGGACGATTTGATCACGCTTAATCCCCAGGCGCTTGAGGGTGTGGATCAGTTTATTCTCAATCTCCAAAGATTGACTCGGATAAAAAAGCGAAATCTCAAAAAAATCACCGACCACGGATCAAAGCTCTTCTTCGACCGCAATAGCGTCATCCAGCGCGATCACTGAAAATCCCGCCTGTTGGATTTTTTTGATCAACTTATCGGCCCATTCTTCGGAAGTACCGGGACGGTTGGCCGGAATAAAAAGAATCGATCCGGGCTGGATTTTGTTTGAAAAAAGCTGCATGGAATGATCCGACTCCACATCCTTGGCTTTAAGTTTTAAATCACCTTCAACTGCCTGGTAACCAAGGACATTTACAATTTTCAACGCCACGTCATCATAATAACCCTGACCGGAGCGGTAAAAGCGCGGCAAGCGCCCTGAAAAACGTTCGATCGCGCGAGCATTATCCTCAATCTCTTCAAAAACATCTTCAAGATTTTCCGTCTTAGTTTCGCTTCCCACGAATTGTCCATCCACGGATAGAGCGCGGCAAAAAGAACCATGGTTCTCAAACTGAATCGAGGTGTTGTTTAAAAATGGTTTGAGCTGAGTTTCATTTTTTTTAAGCCAGGCTTGATCGGCAAACACCGAGAATGGAATTTTTTGCTCCGCCAATTTGCTCAGGAGAGGCATATCAACATCCGCGCCTATATCCAAACATGCTGCCAAACTAATTACTATTTTTTTCTCTTCAGCTTTAAAACGAGTCTTCACATCGGAGTGCTCACTCCCGCGCTGAGACGGCTTTTGATCCTTAAACTCATTTAAAATAATTTCGCGCAAAATCTTGTAATCTTCTTCTTGCTGAGCAAAAGCCGGTGAGCTACCTAAAACAATAATAAAAAAAAGCAGAAAAGAAATTAGCTCAGTCCCAAGCGCATTTTGACGAAAAACGAATGGCTTCAAGTCCATTTTTGGATCACTTTCTCAAAATCTTCCATGGGAAACCCCATCACGTTCGAATAAGATCCTTGAATGGTCTCAACCACGGTTGGGCGCGATTGAACCGCATACGAACCGGCCTTATCCAAGGGATTCATTTTTTGAAAATAACGAGTTGTTTCCGCTTTTGTTAGCGGCCGCAAAGTAACCTCCGAACGAACGCTGCGCAAACAGCGCTTCTTCGTCTTCAAATCCCGCATGGCCCATCCCGTAAAAACCTCATGAGTTTTTCCGGATAAAAAAGTTAGCATCTTGACCGCATCCGCCAAATTAGCGGGTTTGCCATAAACCCTGCCTCGATAAGCAACAACCGTATCCGCCGCGACAACAAACCTCGCGCCGGCAGGAATTACCGCGTCAGTCAATTTGCCTTTGGCATGCTTAAGCACAAGTTCACGGGGACAACATCTTGATTCGTGTTTTTCAACATAATGACTAGGAATAACAAAACAGCCATAGCCGTGCTTTTTAAGTAATTGCCGGCGGCGGGGAGACTGAGAGGCTAAATAAATAACGGGACGCTTAGAAGGCATTCCTCAGCTTTCAAAAACGCCGCCACCGGGATAAGGCATCTCCCTGAGCGGGGTTGGCGAAAAAACAATGTTAAAAATCCCGGCAACGGTACCGCCGAGACCTTCATAAATTCCCCGGCCCAAAGTAGCCCACGCATTCGGGTCCTCCGAAGCCTTTTCATAAGGGACGGTAAAAAATTTACTCCATCCCAGCAAGCCGTTCACGGCTCCGCGTTGAAACTTCGAGTTAAAATTCTGGGCATAGGTCTGATCCGCATAAGAATAAGAAGATAAGACAAGCATGAACAAAGCAAGCAGAGCGAATGCGAATTTCATCATGTTCTCCTCTTTTGATAGAACAAATCTTAGCACAAACTAGCAAATAAATGCCATAAGACAAAAAAAATCCCCGGCATAAATGCCGGGGATTTTTAAAAATCTAAATTAGACTGCGCCGGATAAAAGCAACCCGTGAAGATCAAGCGGATGCTGACGAACCATCTTTTTCCATTGGCGATGCGCCAACTTGTATTGCTTGCGAGCTTCATCAATCTTACTGATTGCAGCCAGGCGCAAATCGCGCGATGAACCGGTGACACGCTCACGTACGGTCGACTGATAAGACTCAACCTGAGTTTGCCATTCAGTCAAATGCCGACGCACAAGCTCATAACGTTTAGTCCAAACTTCAATCGTCTTTTGGTGCTCTTCCTCTTTTTTCTTAAGCGCTTCGAGCGCACGGGACACTTTCACATTTTCAGCATGAAGACGCGCTGCCAGAATTCGAAACTTGGAAACTTCCTTCAAATCCCAAGTTAATCCAAGCTTTGCCAACCCGGCTATCAACCATTTACTTGGATCAAAGTGATACCAACGTACGCCATTGCGATAATCACTCGGAAAACGGTGATGAAAATTGTGATAGCCTTCCCCATTGGTGGAAAGAGCACTAAACCAGTTGTCCTTCGCGGTGGAGTCGGGGTCATAAGTGGCGCTACCCAACATATGGCAAAGCGAATTAATAAAAAAAGTATTTTGATATACGGCTGTAATTCGGAAGCAAACAGCAAAAATAAAGGCCCCCAATGCATGCCCCATCATGGCTCCGATCACAACCGGGGTAATGACGCCTGCGATAATCGCCCAAAAGATGTAATGCTTGTTTTGGTGAACCACCACGGGATCTTTTTCCAAATCGTGGATATTGCTGAAATCGACATTGTGCTCCCAAAACATCAGCCAACCCATGTGGGCGTAGAAAAACCCTTTTTTAATATTGTACGGGTCGCGGTCCGTATCAACGTAACGATGATGATCCCTATGCTGAGAAGACCATTCAATCGCAGATTGTTCAAAAGCCGCAGCACCAAAAAAGAGCAGTGCATTTTTAACAATCGGATGGGCTTTAAACGTGGAGTGGGAAAAAAGCCGATGATAGCCCACTGTAATTCCCATCCCGGTTGCGACCATATAAAAAGCCGTCAAAGCGGCAAGCGGCCATGAAAAGCCGTTATGGATGATATAGAGCGGTCCGCCGATAAGCGCAACCAAAGCTGTAAATGCAAAAAAGAGGATATTCCGCCAAACGATCTTAGGTCTTGAGAACACACCTGGTGCAAAATTTTCCATCTAATTTCAATTCCTTTTATTTTTGTTGTTTACTTAATTGCCGGCAAAAGTCTTGCCTTAGAATAACGGATGATTTCATTAAAACTTCACAAAGAACATATTCCTAGTTGCGAGGCTGAGCTCCCCCTCAAGGAATAGACAAATTAAACATGCTTAAGTCCCCTAAAATGTACCCAAACCTTGCCCCATTTGCAATGCTTTATTTCATTTTAGCCAGCTTGCCACAGCAACAAATGACCGCGGATGATCGAAGATGATTCCGTTATCAGCGCGCAGAGTGCAAATAAGTCACGATTGCATGCCGAGGGATTGACTTGACCGCAATGGCCAAAACCTTCTTCGACAACAAGAGCATGGTGTAAGCGCGGGTACTGTCCGCTCCGCATATCTGTCTAAATAAATAGATAACGCTCCACGGCAATGCATGGAAACCATACTTAATGATCAAAAAAATCCGTATCAAAAACGAGCCTAATTTACCGTAGTATTTACGAGTGAAATACGCCTGAGATTTGCGATATTCAACCAGCACATGCAGCAAATTATGCTTGGCTGACCGGCCGCCATAATGACATATCGTCGCGCCGGGAAAGTACCGAACTCCCCATCCTTTATCGCGGACACGCCGGCAAAAATCAATATCTTCAAAATACATAAAAAACTGTTCATCCAAAAGACCGACATCTTGCAAAGCTTTGCGCCGAATCAGCATACACGAGCCTGAAACCCAATCCACGACACTTAGGTTAGAGTATTTTTCATCTAAATAGTCGCGGATTCGATGGTCGTTGATGGAAAGACGATAATGCATAATCTTACGAATAATCTCATTTTGAAAATTTGGGAAATGCCCGCATGAAAGCTGAAAATTTCCGTCCCCATCCACTTCACGGCATCCGACCACGCCGAGCTCCGGTTGCTGCCGCATGAATTCAACCATGGAATCCCATATCGGCTCTATCAGTTTTACATCGCTATTAAGTAGAACAATAAACTCGCCACGCGAGTTGTGAATACCTAAGTTGTTGGCACGGGAAAAACCAACATTATCCCCCGTTTCAATAAACCGAACCGCAGAGAACTGCTCCGCCACTATTTCACCAACACCATCATTCGACCCATTATCAACAAGAATGATTTCATATGAGCAACTTGGGGGGAATGAATAAATCGACCGAAGGCACTCCAATGTCAAATGAGTGGTTTTAAAATTAACAATGAGAATGCTTAGCGTGATTTTTGGCGATGATCGCAAATTAGAGGGTGTCATTTTTTGGGATAAATGCTCATATTAATCGCGCAGGATCCTACACACGCGGTTGAAAATCTTGGACTCCTCCTTATCTTATAAGCTAATTTGATTTTTTTGAAGAACAAATCTGATTTAACAAAGCAGCATACTGATTTGCGGTGTGCTCGCTTGAATACAGCATAAGTCGATTTTTATCCGGATTGATTGCACTGCCGCCGCCGAGAACATGAAGAATTTCATTTTCAATTGATTGAGTGTCATCAGAAGCAACACAAACCCCGGAATAAGTGGAGCGGATCGCTTCCTCCGCGGCATTATTTGCAGCCAAAGCAAAGATAGGCTTACCTGACTCAAAATAATCGAAGATCTTCGCCGTCATCACACTTTTGCGCACGGGATCGGTCACGAGCAGCAGCCAGTCCGCCCTCGCCATCAAATGTATGCATTCATCGCGAGTTAACACCCCGCGCAAATCAAAAAAAGAAGACAGGCGGTACTTTTCGGCAATTAATCTTTCTTCCCGATTCGAAAGCCTGCCAGCGAAAATAAAACGAATCTTACCTTCAATTTTATGTCTCAGATTACTGATGGCTCGCAAAAAAGGCTCAATATCACACGACCCGGAACTGAGCGAAAGCTGTCCGATATGAGTCATCGTTAATGGGCGGTTGTAAACCACAGACTTGTTGCCTCTGGACAAGAAATTCTTAAAACTATTTGTAATGGTATGCGCATTAAGAACTCCCAACCGGTTAACGAAATCGTCCGTAATCGGCTTTGTCACCGAGACCACGGCATCGGCATACTTCACCGTTATCTTTTCGAGTATAGCTTGCAGCGAGCGGATAACCACCGGAAAATTTCCGGCAGGGCGCTCAAACATCCAGCCATCGCGAAAGTCAGCAATCCAGGGAATGCCTAAGCGGCGTTTTAAAAGCGCCCCGATAATATGGCTCGATTCGGGTGATGATGTTGTTATCAACAGATCGTAATGATGCTGCGCATGCAGTTTAACGGCTTGTGTCATGGCCGATAATCCAAATTTATAGAAACGCGTATCCGGAATAATCCACTCGCCTATTATTTTTAAAAGCTTCTCTAAAAAAGGATTCTCTTTTTTTGTTTTTTGTGGGTCATAAGAATTAGATAAACCCGCGGAGGAAAACCATTCTTTGACCCGCGTCACATTTTGTTCGGAGTCAGAAGGCAGAGAGCCATAGCGGCTAGTAGTTAAAATATGCAGATCCCAACCGGACTGTTTAAGCCAAGGCGCAAGATTTAAGAATCTTTCGGCACCGCCTTTTAAAAGCGGCGGATAAAAATAGCTGAGCACCAGGACTTTCATTCTTAGTTATCCCGCGTAACCACGGATGATTTCCGCGATTTTATATGCGGCCTTTCCGTCACCGTAAAATGACGGCTGAGGCCCTGCGGGTTTCTTCGCTTCATTCACGGCGGCAGTCAATGCTTTGGAATCCGCCACGCAAAGGCGGTTCCAGCCCGATTGAATGGTTTCAACCCATTCAGTTGAAGGCCGGACAGTCACGCAAGGTACTTGGGAGAAAAAAGCTTCTTTTTGAACTCCACCGCTGTCAGTAATGATTATTTTTGCAAAAGTTTCAAGCTGAAGCATTTCAAAATAACCCACCGGATCAATCAGTCGCAACTGGGGCCGAGCTTTGAGCTTGTCAAAAACACCGATTTGAATCAGTCTCTTTTTAAGCCGCGGGTGAACGGGCAAAACAATAAAATCTGAGCATTGCATAAAGAACTGAACAAGCCCATTTAATGGCTCGTCAAAATCAACATTAAAATCGCGGTGAATCGTCGCAAGAACATAGCTAAATTTTTGTAATTTCATTTTTTTTAACAGCAGAGCCTCGTTCGCAGCCGCACCACGGCATAATTGCCAGCTATCCAGCATGACATCTCCGACCTCGTGAACGCCCTGCTTGATTCCCTCCAACGCTAAATTCTTAACAGCTTCACGCGTAGGACAAAATAAAACCGAAGAAACATGATCCGTAATAATCCGATTCACCTCTTCCGGCATTGATCGCTCACCACTACGCAATCCAGACTCCACATGCGCAACGGGAACTTTAAGCTTCGCCGCCGCCAGAGCACCCGAGAGCGTAGCGTTCGTGTCGCCATAAACTAAAACCATATCCGGCTTTTCTTTCAGACAAGCCACTTCGATTTTAATCATGGCGAGGCCAGTCTGTTCGGCATGCGTTCCTGAGCCAACTTCAAGTTTGTAAGACGGTTCCGGAAGCCTAAGTTGCTGAAAGAAAACATCGGACATGTCCTGATCATAATGCTGTCCGGTGTGAATCAGTACTTCATGAATACCTGTCTCGCGCAAGGCGTTCGAAACTGCGGCCGATTTAATAAATTGGGGCCGAGAACCAACAACAGTAATAACTTTCACTCCACCACCTACAATTCAATCCCAGCTGGGAAATTAATCGGCAATAAAAAACTCTTCTTTCCACTTTCAAAAACAAAAGTTTCAATTTTATGGTTCGGACGATATTTCTTTAGCCCGACAGAGTGGCAAAGATCGGTTTCAAATTCAATTCTCCAGCTTTGATCAATTTCCGTTACGGAAACATCATACTTAACACGTTTATACCAATTCATTATCTCTTCGAAAGTCGCAGGCCAAGTAGACCGCAAATCGAGCGAGGCGATCATTTCGCCCATTTCTTTTTGATGAATATCAGGATGATTCATCAAGACGACATGCGCTCCTTCGTTGAGAAGCCTCGCTAATATAGGCTTCAGTCTTTCGTAATCATGCGCTTCGGGCTTCATACCTAAATCCATACTGTAGTGGCATGGAGGCAGCATCAAAGCAGAAGGCTCCGGAATACCTTTAGATCCGACAATAAATGCCGGGTGCGGCAGTAAGCCGGGTTTGCCGAGCAATTCTCCGTACTGCATTTTCTGTTGCAACTGCCAACCAAATTGTTTCTCCCCTAAATAACCGGCGGAACCTCGCCCGCCATGAGCCGTAATTCCCTGAGCAGCACGCCCCGCGAGATGCAAAAACCCGTGTGCTTCGCGCTCAAATGCGGCTAAGTCGCGAGCCTCGGAGTGAATCATAATTTCATGCCCATACTTTACAATTGTCTTCGCATGCGGAATGGAAAAGCTATTCAGCAATATACCCCAAGTAGATTTAATATTCTTTGCGGCATAAAAATTCATAAGCCGGTTTAAATCATTATCGGAGATCAAGCGGTCATAATCGTGGCGGATTGTCAGTGCGGATCGGAAGTCGTCCGGCCACGGATTGATACGGAAAAAAGCTGTTCCGCTCCCCTCCGCATGCGATGCGATTTGGTCCAAGATCCATTTTTCAACAATGTCGCTTGAAAAGCTATCCAGCATGTCGTAATACCCATCCTCTAAAGGCGGAAAGGTATGGGCGAAACAAGTCAGATCAAAAAGGGGTACTCCAATAACTAAACGCTTTCCATCGGAAATCGCAACGGGAACATATTCTCCTTCAAAGCGAACGAAGCCTACTGCAGCCCAACCTCCAGAGGGAGTTAATATTTGAAAGCGAATCTTATGGTTATTCCATTTCAGATCTGCGGACTCAAAAACCCGTGGCTCCGTTTTCTCTTCTTTATTGGAGGGAATTTTCCTAGTTCTTAATTGAGGATATACAAGCTTCCCGATATATTTTTTTTCCGCATCATAAAAATCAAGAACACGAGCCTCAGCGGACTCCGCTTTCAGGCGAAGCGCCTTAAGAACCGCTTCCGAAACCGGACCTTCCCACAAGCCGGATTCCAAAGATTGATATTCTTCAGACAAACGAAGGTGGATAGGCCAGCAGGATTCTTGGGCATATTCTGACGCCGGCACATGTCCGTGCTTGCGTAAAACCGCTCCGAAACATCCGCTCCAATAGTAAGCATTTTCGCGCGATTGAATTTCTCTTTTTTGATTTAATGAAGGTGAAACGACAGGCCCGATCATTTCTTCTGTACCACTCTGAAGACGGTTTTATTGCCCACGAGCCAGGGATGCTGCACAATCGGAGCCGTGGATGCATAATGGGTCACCTTACCGAAGCCGCTCAGATTCTTTTCAATTTCTTCGACTGTAAACATCACATCATAATCACGAACAAAGGAAGGAGCCTTGATATTTTCATGAATAATCAAAACACCGCCGGGCTTCAAAGCATCCCAAGATCTCTGCAGCGTCGTGTTTAATTCAACGCGAGGCACATAAAGCAGAGAACCAATATAAGAAATAACATCATATTTCTTTGGGAAAACAAATTTTTCAGAAGGACTGATATGAAAAGAAAAACGCAAACCTACTTCCTCGGGGTAATAGTCACATAAACGCCGCGCAAATATTTGATACAAGGAATTGATATCACATACCTCCGCGCATTGAATCGTCGGATCGGAAAGCAACAGTTCGGCTGAAACCAGCCCGGCACCGCCGCCCATATCAAGTAGCTCAAGTCCCCGCCGTCCCTGAAAAATGTTTTCCAAAATAAACTCCAAAGCAGACGCCTTGTAATTCACACCTGCTATAAAATAGTTGAATACACCTAAAAATGTTTCCCATTTTTTAAGGTCATCCGGCGAAAAACCAATTTTTAAAAAACTCGTCTCGTCCAACAAGTCAGCAGCAGAGGCTTTTAACAGTTTTTCGGAGAATTCAGGCGACAGATCCGGCCTTTGAAATTTTTGCTCAGCCAAAAATATATTCCGGTACTCCTCAAAAAACCAGGTCAACACGGAGCTATAGGCTTTAACGGCACCATGATGCTTTTGAAAAACAGCTTCATTCTCTTTGCGGCGGACGGTTTGAGGTTTTCCAAGAACGCTCTCAAGCCATGCCAGATTCCAACTGCGGCGCTTGACGGATTCTTTATCACCTTGAAAAGGAATAAATAATTTTCCGCCTGCCCGGAGAGAATTCATCGCCTTAACAAGAAACGCTGCGCCCCACTGATTTCGAAACCAGGTCATATCCCCGCTCAAATAAACATTTTCACATGAGCCGGCTGGTGTAGGTAAAAGATATGAAAATGCTGGGTTGCCGAGGCGGCTTACCGTTCCCGCAGGTGATGAGAATTTGACGGTGCTGCCGGCCTTGATTCCGTTTTTTTCAAGTTCGGCAAGTCTGGCTTCTGACTCAGCCTGAGATTTACCGCGTAAATAAACAAGATCCATTATTTCTGCATTCTCTTTTGATAATCTGCGATGACTTCGCGAGGACTGCCGTCCATAATGATCTTTCCGCCTTCCATGCAAACCGCACGACTGCAATGCTCACGCACCAAATTCAAATCATGCGTCACGATAACCTGACAGGAAGCCTTCTTCAGCAGCTGCTCCATCGCGTTTTCAGCTTTTTTTTGAAAGGCTAAGTCGCCGACGCTGAAAATTTCGTCAATCAGCAAAATGTCCGGTTCCATCGCGAGAATCATCGCAAAACTTAGACGGCTTATCATGCCGCTCGAATAATACTTCATCGGAACATCGATATGTTCGCCGATTTCGGCGAAACCGGTAATTTGCGGAATCAGCTTTTCAATCGCTTCCTTATCAAGACCCATCATAAGCCCATTTAAACGGATATTATCTAAACCCGACAACCGATTGTCGAATCCCGTTCCCAGCGCGAGCAATGTTGAAACTTTTCCGCTCACACGGATTTTTCCTTCATCGGGACTATAAATGCCTGCGATGGTTCGTAGCAAAGTTGTTTTGCCGCAACCGTTGGGGCCGATAATTCCCAAGACCTCGCCTTGATTCACCGTAAGATTAATACCAGACAGCGCTGTGAAATAGCGCGGCTTTTGCTTCTTTAAAATGCGGCGGCCGACTTCGGCGGCTTTTTCACGGATACTCCATGTCTTATCGAATGAAAAACGGAAACGCAGCGAGAGATTAGTGATTTCAATCCTTGATTCGGCCATTAGAAAACCTTAGTCAGCTTAGGCGTAAGCTTTTCATAAATGCGGTGCGCGGCAAACCAGTTCAAAATTAAAAAAACGGCTAAATAGTTCACCGACCAAGCAGGCGGACGCGGCTCGCCCAGAAGCGCCCATTGGATAAGACCGAAAAGAACCGCCAAAGGATTAAGGAGGAAAATTGCTTGGTACTTAGCAGGAATCCAACTGGTCGCATAAATAACGGGCGACAAATACATTAATACTCTAAAAACAATATCGGAAGACGGTTTTAAATCACGAAAAAAAACGCTCAACACTGCGCAGTAAAGTGTCAATGTCCATCCTAAAATAATAAGCGCTAAAAAAATAAGCGGGTAATAAATCAAGCGTTCGGAAGCCATGCCCGAAAAAGCATAAAACACGGCGAGAATAAAAAGCGCGATAAATGTGTTTTGAACGGCACGATCAAAATGAACAGCAACAAAAACGGCAGGCTCGATCTTTACCTGCATCAAAATATTCTCATTACTGACCAGCGCATCGCAGCCCTGTGCAACAGAATACTGCAAAAAAAGAAAATGCGACACGCCAGCCATAATCAAAAGAAACGAATATTGAGCGTCGGCTCCCTTTGAAAAAACAATCACAACCAAAAAGTAATAAATTAAAATCTGAGCGAACGGCTGTATAAAGTACCAGGCATGCCCCAGCAGAGTTTTAAAAACATCGGACTTAAACCGCTGCGCAACCATGAAAGAAATCAACGCGCGATATTTGAAAATACTTCGATAAATCGCAATCATGGCTTTTGAAAACTTTCATAAATTGCTGTAAGCCGTTTCTCATAAACACTCCAATTATCCTGCTCCGCAAAACGCAGGCAATTCTCACGCTTCTCAGCAAGCCCTCCGCATGTGATCCGGCCAACCGCAGCCGAAATATTTTCTCCGGTTAAAATCTCATCTAATAACCATCCAACCTGATGAGTTTCGATAATTCTCTTCAGTTCAGGAAAGGGACTAACAAGAAGCGGCACCTTTGCACTCGTATATTCCCAAATCTTATTCGGCGTGCAAAACCAGTGGTTCATACAAACATTTTCATAAGGAATAATTCCTAATGCGCCACCTTGAGTCCAGAGAGGAAGTTCTTTCTGAGGCACACCCGGTAAAAAGCGGATTTTTTTTTCGGCAGGATCAATAAGTTTTGCCGCAGACAACAATGATTCCTGAAGCGCTCCCCATCCCATCATCACCAAAACCCAATTTTTTGGCAGCAGCACTCCGGCATGAATCAGTTTTTCCAAGCCTCGATGCTTAGAAAAACCTCCCTGGTAAAGCAAAATAGAAACATCTCTATCAACACCTGCTGCTGCGTGAAGGCGTCCGTCATATTGCGGAAGTTTTTCGGTATACTTCGCGGCGTTCATCACCACAACGGCTTTCGGTAATTGCTTGTATTTCAAATTCAAATACTCGGCAATGCTGTTGTTGACTGTTATGAATGCGTCCGCATACTTTGCCAGATTATTTTGAAGATATTCCCAGTACCGGCTGCGAATCTCCGATAATCCGGCTGTTTTTTCGAATATTTCATGACTATCATAAACAAGTTTTCCACCGTTGCGGCGCTTCCACTTCACCCCCACGGGCAAGGTTGTCAGATCATGACAATGCACGGCATCAGGTCGGATTTTTTTTAATTCACTGTAAATGGCTGCTTCAACCGCTTTGATGGTAAATGTTTTATGAATTTGTCCTCGGATAAAATCCAACGCCGATCGCGGAGATACTTTTTTATCCGGTACGGATTGCTGGGCGGCTGCGGGCTTTCTGCAAAAACGAATTCCGGTGCGCAGCGCAAAGGCTGAAAGCAAAAGCGGAAAAAAAACAGTGCAAAAAATAAAAGTGCATTGATATACAAAGTTCTTAGAGTTTGGGGGAAGCCTCAAAAATAATACCCAGAGCCCCGCATAAGCAAGCATTGCCAATGCTGAAAAAAGACCGAGCCACAGTAGCCCTCGACGCACCATGAAGAAGCGCCACACTACGCGACGAATTTCAAAACCAGGAAATACAGGTTCAAGCTGCCGTTGGTTGCGATTGTCGCAAATACCGATCAGCGTCACTTGATGTCCTGCCTTCGCGAGACTTTCTGCTTCTTTCAACACCCGCGCATCATGACTAACTGAGTTGAATACGATCGCGGCAATTTTCATCAACTAACTTTTGTAAAAGTGGCAGATCGTCTCCGCCACATGAGCTATCTGCTCGGGTTTCAATTCGGGATAAACAGGCAAAGCCAATGTTTCCTGGGCTGCTTTTTCGCTTACCGGAAATGCCCCCGCCTTATAACCTAATCCGGAGAAACATTTCTGCAAATGCATTGGAGCAGGGTAATAAATTTCCGTTTCAATTCCGTTTTCTTTTAAGTATCGCTTCAACTCATCGCGTCGAGCAGTTTGAATTACATACTGATTGCAAACATGGCCAGAACCGATAAACGGAGGATGCAACAACCCTGACTGAATCAATCCCAATGATTCAAAATGCTTTTGATAGAGAGCGGCGTTCTGACGGCGGCCTTGATTCCAAACATCCAAATATCTCAATTTTACGCGCAACACAGCGGCCTGAATCGCGTCCAGTCTGAAATTTCCGCCCACTTCTTGATGAAAGTATTTTGGCTGAGCACCATGATTCCGCAAAAGAACGATGCGGGCATTTTTTTCGGCGTCGCGGGCCGTGATCATCCCCCCGTCTCCGGCTCCGCCCAAATTCTTGGATGGAAAAAAAGAAAAGCACCCGTAATCGCCGAAGCTGCCGGCTTTTTTTCCATTTACTTCCGCGCCGATGGCCTGCGCTGCGTCTTCGATAACAACAATTTTTCTCGATGATGCCAAAGAGAGAATGGGCGTCATGTCAGCAACTTGACCGAAAAGATGTACAGGCATAATCGCTTTTGTTCTTGGCGTAATGCGGCTTTCGACCTGTCTAGGATCAATATTAAATGTCCCTGGCAAAATATCGACAAAGACAGGGATTGCACCGAGCCTAGCTATTGAGCCTGCGGTCGCAAAAAAAGTATATGGCGTGGTAATGACCTCATCGCCCTGACCGATGCGTTCAGCCATCATCGCTAGCAGCAAGGCATCTGTTCCGGATGAAACCGCGGCAGCATAAGGTACTCCGCAATAACTTGCGATTTCTTTTTCAAGGCCGGCAACTTCCGGCCCAAGAATAAAATGCTGACTCTCCAACACACTCAAAACGACCTTCTGAATATCTTCACGAATTGTCGCATATTGGGATTTAAGATCGAGCAGCGGGACTTGAGTCATAACCTTAGCTAGCGGTCAAATTAAATGCGGTCATTTGAATTCCGAATAACTTTTCAGACCTTTTTTTTGTGAATCAGGCAGATTTTGATCTTCAGGCAGGTCGAGACAGCGCATCTGCCCGTCTGCAAGCCGATATCGCATACCGCTTTCAGGACATTTCATCACACCCTCAGTATCCGGCGCCACAAGCGGATGCCCGTGCCGGCTCATCCAGCCTTTTTGCTTAGCTGGATTCCCCATAACCAAAGCATAGTCGGGAAAATCACGTGTTACGACTGCCCCGGCGGCAATAAAAGCAAAACGGCCGATACGCGTGCCGCATACAATCGTTGCGTTCGCGCCAACCGTCGCGCCTCGACCGATAACAGTTTTTTCGTATAGAGAATGCCGATTAATTTCGGAACGCGGATTCTTTACATTGGTCAAAACGCAGGATGGCCCAAGAAAAACTTCGTCTTCAATTACGACACCGGAATAAATAGAAACATTGTTTTGGATTTTAACGGAATTTCCGATCACCGCTTTTGAATCAATATTCACATTTTGTCCGACCGTGCAGTTCCTTCCGATACGCGCGCCGGGTAAAACATGCGAAAAATGCCAAATCTTGGTACCCTCACCGATTTCAGCCCCCGCATCCACACAGGCTGTTTCATGGCAAAAATAAGCTTTATCTGCAGATTTTCGGAGCGTGATTTTTTTTCCACCATCCTTGATGGATCGGTCGCTCGCTTCAAGAACCCGCACAACCTGCAAACCATTTTCTCCATCCGCCAACGGATTTTGACGGGATCGAATTGCCGCAACAAAGGCCGCACATTGATTTTTAAGCGGCTCGGCAGCTTCAAACAAAATGCTTTTCGCATCCCCTTTTCTAACGACAGGCTGCCTGTCTTCCCATGAAACTTCGTGGTCATAAGCAACGAGCTTGTCTTTCTCCGTATCCGAAAAAATAACCATTTTTTTCTCGCCAACAACAACAAGCCTTTGCTCTTTATACGGGTGAAGCCAGCTGACAAAAATATGCCCTTTGACTGAGCGGTACTCCAGATAAGTCATGGTTGTATCTTGCACGCCCTGTGTAAGATGATCGGAGCCAAAAGCACTCACTTCATTAGGCGTTTCCCCCAGAAGAAAATTCATAACTGAAATATCATGAGGCGCAAAACTCCACATGCTGTTTTCTTCTGTACGGATTTTCCCGAAATTAAGACGGTTGGAATAGATATAGAGAATTTTCCCCAATTCCCCTTGATCAATCATGGCTTTCAATTTGAGCACAGCGGGATGGTAAAGCAGTAAATGCCCTGTCATTAGAATACGGCCTGTTGCACGGGATAAAGCCGTTATTTTTTCAGCTTCCGCGGAATTAAGACACATCGGCTTTTCGACCAAAACATCTTTACCGCTTTCCATGGCACGGCAGGCTAATTCAGCATGGGTCGGTGCCGGTGTTGCAAGGTAAAAAGCAGTAACTTTTAAGTCTGTCAAAAAATCTTCAAACTGACTACGGCAATCCAAATCAGGATAGGCTTTGCGCGCTTCAGCTAGATTTTCCGGGTTTAATTCGGCAATTCCGGCTAAACACCCCAATGAATGCAATGCTTTAGCGGCATTTCTACCCCAATAACCGAAACCAACAAGAACTACTTTTATTTCTTTCATTCACTTCTGACTTTGGTAAGAGAGATTATTGAATTGCGCATACCTGCTCCGGCTTTAACTGAAGAATAACAATCTCAGGAGCCTGACGAGGGTACGTTATTGTAGCCTGCAGATCTGGAATTGGGAACCTACTAAATAATCCCGGCCGCCCTTCTGTCTCAGAGCATTGAATTTTGCCAAAGCCAAAAAGCAACCTGCAGCGACTAACAACATCAAAAACAGGAACAGCCCAGCCTTTTTTAAGCGGTAGTTCCCTGAGAATTTTTTCCGTATGAGTCTGCGATAAGTCCGGGTGAGAAGATAAAATCAGATGGCCTCCCAATCGAACCAAGTCATTTAAGCTGGGTCTGTATTCTTTCTGAAAAAAATCACTGTATTCGTTTTTAAGTTGAGTTCCGGCTTCCATCGGGAAATGCAGCGGCACGACCCAAAGATCCTCCGTTGCATTTCCCCATAAAAAAGGGGTTCCTAATTGAGCCGATAAAAACTCTGAATAAAAAGGATTGAGCGGAATATCTTTTTTCGGCCCGCGCCAATACACAGAATTAGGTGCGTTGTGATGCGTAATACCCCGTCCATTAATCTGCGTTGACGCTTCACCCCCTCGCGAATGAACCCCTTCTTCCCAGCCTCTTTTTTTCCACTCACTTCGCATAACGAAGTCTTTATCATCAATAAAAAAATATCCGCTGGAGCAAGGCGCAAGAGCTGAGTTTTTCTCTAGCTTTTCTACTGTATGAATATGTTTGTCACTAAGAGGACGATCCGCATCGTACCTCAAACTCAATGCAAACTGCTTGTCGCCGGGCCACATAAAAAGCTGAATAGCCGGTAGCCCCTGAGTGTGCAAACAATGCGTTAAAAACTGACCCCAGATTTTTCGAAGAATCAAAAAATCAGCCGCAAAGTTACGCGCGCTCAAATCATATTGACATCCGTCCCGCACTTCAGGAGGTGTCAACAAAGCAATTAGATTCTCCACCAATGAGGTGGAATAAAGATGTTTTTCTTCATCCCAAAAATGTGCGGCTTGTATTTCCCCAGTGTCTCCGGAAGCTTCTCTCACCAACCATTGCAACGCCTTCTGTTGCAATTCAAAAACAGGAAATTTTCCTGTGTGCAATTCTGTCTGTGTCGCTAAATCAGCAAAAAAACACAAATCAGGACGGTAATAAAAAGCCCGCGCTGCTGGCGCAGTTAAAATATAAGAGGCGGCCGGGTCATAGCAACCCGCGAGAAGCTCCTGCCATACATTTCTCATACAAGCTTGATCATTTTGAGAAAAAGCTATAATTCCGCGCCTGCATAACTCCGAGGCTGTAGCATTATCGCTCCTTGAACAATCAATTTTTGAACTATACTTCTGGGAATCAAAAATACTCTTCACTGCCCATAAAACAGTATTTTCATGATCGGAGAACGATAGCTTCTGCTGTTCTATCAAAGCAACAAAAGCATCTTGCATTTCTTGTTTTCTAAAAACCACAGAAACTCCACAAGCTTGTAATAACTCAGCCGATAAAACACTGTCTCGGTCAAAAAACAATACAGACAAAGCGAGCCCCATAACCCTGTCGTAAGCGTTCACAAGTGATGACTTTCTCAAAAACCGAACGGCATACTTAGCGCTAAGTCTAAAAACCTGCGTCGCTTTGTCCCCAGCCTGCTGAAGTGAAGGGACAACTCGATGCTCGATACGAGTGCTAAGGGAAAAAGACGCGCCTCCATCCCGCACGCCCAACGATACGGCCGAAATTTTTGAATTCTTACAATCATGCTCAAATTGACTGGCTAAAAAAACTTTCTTCCCTTGCCCGTTTTCCGCGTATCGTTTTTTAAGGGTGGCCGCCTTTTCAGGCGCTGACCATGCGATAACCACCTTCACTGAGGGCGGAAGCGCTTCTTGAGAAGTGTAAAAGACAACCTGGGGCATACCAAGTGAATCAAAAAAACTTTTTATTTTTTTGCTGTTGGTCTGGTTTTCGTCAACAACAATAGCAACCACAACGGAATTGGCGGCAACTTTTTCTCTCCCAACACCTTTATTTTCTTGCGCGATACTTTCGATCAATGCTTTCTGAAAACGGTAAGAAA
Source organism: uncultured bacterium (assembly GCA_964562525.1). GTDB lineage: Bacteria > Omnitrophota > Omnitrophia > Omnitrophales > Aquincolibacteriaceae > Multiplicimicrobium. Next base: position 23,915 of record CAZLTL010000015.1, on the reverse strand, counting down.
TAATTCTCGGAAAAAGAAACTCTAAAAAAAAATAGCCTTTTTTTTCTTTAAACCATTGCCACCAGAACATTCTGGAAGCTAAAAGAACAAACAAAGGTAATTTAAAAAAACGGGCAGAAACTAATGTGAAAAAATGTTTCTCATAAATATTTCTATTCTTTAATACAGCGGCCTTTGAGCGCAAATATCCTTTAAATGTTTCAATGTCAATTTTCCGTCCCTTCTCCGTAGCAAAGCCGCAGGATAAACTTAACTCCGCCATGGATCCATCGGGAATTGGTTTTCCCGATGAAAAATCAACTCGAACAAGTGTGCTCAGAAACTGCGCATCAGAGACAGCTAAACTGCTTTCGAGATTATTTGGATCTTTCTTCAAAAACTGATTGAATCGCCAACTCTGGGGTCGCGGAAGTGCTCGGCGATACTCATTCCTTTCGAATTCTTTTTTAATCTCCTCGGCATCTGTCTGAATTTTCAGGCGAGATGCAATTTCAGCAGCAATTTGAAAAGGCCGGCTAATGAGGTCTTCGTAGTAAATTTCCATTACATTGGGGTAGATCAACGCTGCTTTTTTACCGCGCTCAGTTTGTTCAAGCCAAGTTTTCCCCGCCTCGTAAAGAGAGAAACCTCTTCGCATAAGCGAATTTACGACTCCACTCCGGTCGCGGACAATATGGACAAAAAGACCCTCTGGAAAATGTGTGCAAAATTCAGCGGCACAACTGATATTAATCGGTGTCTTCTCGGCAAATACGTCGCACTTACGCTTCCGAAAAGCCGCAAAATGCCGACTATATGAATCAATAAACTCTCCGAAAGTTACGGACTGAGCAATCATTGAGTGAAGCGTTTCTTCACTCATTCCTGTCTGCTCAAAATAACGCGAATTGAAAAAGCGTGATCGCGGAGAATAACCAGCATTCACCCGGAAAAACTTTCTATCACAAGCTGCCTTTTTAAAATCAGCATCAAAATGGTAGGCCTCCCGAATGCAGAAAATATTCAGCTCGGGACCACAAATAATTCCCGGAACAGAATCTATGAGGTCAGCGAAAAGGGTGGTTCCAGAAGATGGCGAGCCTCCGATACAAAGAATTTTTGTCATAACTCAGGCATCAATCTCATTCACTCTCATCTCCACCATCACTCGATTCACATAGCGCTATTTTTTTTAAATTCTTGCAAGTCCCGCCCCCAGCAAAGTATTTACAACGCGTTCCGCACACTTCGCCAAAGCGATTGGTATACATCTTATTTCTCGCTTTCTGCATCAGCGCACTATTCCACACATCCCACAAACGAGGTGCCACTTGATGATACGGATTGCCATATAAATATTCAGCATTAGCATCGCAACAAACATAAGACCGATATGTATCTAAGTAAAGAGTCGTAAAAGGAAAGTCGCAAAATTGAGCGGTGATTAACTGTTTCAATGGATTCTCGATTCTTTCCTTGGCAAGAAATCCATCTAGTTCTTTTGAAGGTCGGGGTGATTTATCAACGCTTCCTCTTAGTCGACGAATATGGCTCAAAGCATCCTCAATCGGCATTGTATCCCGATATGCAAAATCACTTCGAACCTGACTGTTCGCTGCATGTGAGCGCGTGAAATCAGCATTCGATACAGGAACCATATAGGCTTCCTCGGAACTCACAGCCAAAGATGGGTAATGATTAAGAATTCTGGGAAGAGCTCGGCTATACACCTGAACACCTAAGGTCTTACCCAAGCCAAGAGCATGGCGAATATTTTCAACAATCTTTCGGCAGTCCTCTTTGCTCAGAGTCGGATCGATCATGGCAAGCGAGGGCTCGTTTCCAGGGTTTTCTAAAAGCTTAAACCAAACTGCGCTACATCCTAAATCAGACGCTAACTGCACCATCGGTACAATTTCCGAGATATTTTCTTTCATGATAACAAAATTAATTTCGGTGAAAATATTCTTATTGCCCAAACGATGAGACAAATTAATTGTCTTGGAAATATTATCCGTTACTTGAGCAAACTTTGCTTTTCTTCTGATTTTCTCATAGGTTTCTGCGGTCGCTCCATCCATCGAAATCCGGAGGTTGTAATTTCCGTTTGCGATACGATCTTGCCACTTACCAATCAAAGCGGTCGCATTGGTGTAAAGAGAAATTTTGCACTGAGGATATTTTTCTGCCTGATCAGCAATTTGCTCTGCCTCGGAATATAAAAGAGGCTCCCCTCCCACAAGCTCCAGATCCGTTAAAAAAGGAAGAGCATACTTTGTCACTTCATCAATGAGCGAACGAGGAGTTTTCGAGCTCCGTTTCACACGGCCTTCATCACACATCACACAATCGATGTTGCAGTTATATCCGAGCATAATACAAATACTTGAAGGAAACGCGCTAAGCACAGATTTATTCTCAGCCATTTCACGCAAAAGAATACTTTTGTTTTCCGCAAAAGATCGCCCCGCAGCACTGATTAAAAAATTCTCCGCGGATTGAGATTGAAAGCCTGAATCCTTAACCCACACATACTGCTCTTTTGAGTTGGTTACAACAAGCTTAGGTCCAGGCACAAATTTGCCCCACCCTTGACGAAACAGAGATCTTGCATAAACCGCATACTTGCCAGGCTTCAGGGTCGCCGTGTCAATTGAAACTCGATCTCCCCTTACAAGAACCTTTAACTTATTTCCACTTTCTCCAGTCAAATGAATTTCTGACGCAAAGCTATGCCGTGGAATCTCCCACTTTAATTCAAAGCTAGAGTTTAAAACTTTAATTTCACTGTATGGAGATGCTTCAAAGCCAATAATAGGAAATCTTTCAATGCTTTGAATTTCGTAGTCGTTAATACTTGCAGTTTCAATTGAAGGCTGTATCGTCATACACTCAAAAGCAATTTTTCTCTCAGCAAGAAGTTCTCCGTGAAATATTTTCTCCTTAACAACATCAGTAAGAACACTAAGTCGCATATACGCGCTCGACAAATCTTCTGTAACGGAAAATTTCGTAATGTCGGGAGGAACAACGATGAGCCGCTGATTTCCATGGGGATCGTTCCACGAAATCATATATGCGCATGCATTGCTTGACGGAGACCACTTGAAAAGCCGAGGATTATGAATTATGTCTTTCATTAATTCCCTATTTAAGAAACTGAACAACACGCTCATTCTTTCAGTTAAAACAGAACGAGCAAAAATTTAGATTTGTATTTTGCCAGAAACACTTCCCATGTTAAATCGTTTAATAATTGATTGAGTTTATTTATTCTCAACTATTTCAAACATTTTCACCACTTCTAACCGTTCCAAAGTACAATTTTACATTCGTGTCCATTTGGCAAGTTTTAAATGGCTACTTGTAAACTCATCGGATCACGACAATCTGACGGAAGCCTTTGCTCAAACTCAGCAATGAACAGCACATTCACTTTTTTAAAGATGCAAAACATTTTTCTTCTCCAACAAAGTTTATGGTATTTTTTGACTCAACTTTCTATCCTTTAACCCCTTTTTCCAAAAACCATGACTAAAGATTATTCTGAAAAAATCAAAGCTTGGCATCTTTTTTTGCTTGAAGCTTTTATTGGTTTAACGATTTTTTTTATGCCGATCTCAAAAGCTTTGGTTGAGATCGGAAGCATGAGCGCCATCGTGCTTTGGCTTCTCTTGAAAGTGATTAAAAAAGAAGAGTTCTTACTTCCCCGTTCGATTCTTATTTCATATCTGATTTTTTTTATTTTTTGCATTTCTTCCCTTATCTACTCCGACCTCTCCGGCTGGAAATTGGGGGTGAGGGGGTTCTTAAAATGGTTTCAGTATTTTGGTTTTTTCTGCGTCTGTGCAGAATGGTTTGCGAACAAGCCCCGGATTTACCGCGGTTTATTTTTTTTTTTATGTTCGATGGTTCTTGTTTCCGCAAATGGGCTCTATCAACTCGCAACCGGAATCGATTTTTTGCGGCATGTTTCTCTTGATCCGGGACGGATCACCCGCATGAAAAGCTCTCTTGGTGCGCCGAATACATTGGCGGCTTTTTACTTATTTGCGATTCCCGTCGCGTGCGCATTTTTTGCAAACCTGAAAAAATGGCGCGCCGCCATTGCTCCGGCCATCTTGCTTTTCTGCGCCTGTCTGATTTTGACCTTTTCGCGGGCCGCATTTCTGAGTTTGATTTTTTCGGTGCTTTTGAGCTTAATCATTTATCGGCAATGGAAATGGCTGTTCGTCATGCTCGGAACTTTAGCCGGAGCGCTATTCTTGATTCAGCCTTTCTATCAGAATTTTTTCGGCTCATTAACTCTTAAAGATATTAGCGTCGGAGAGCGGCTGCGCTACTGGTCATATACCTGGGATATGATTCAAGCTCACCCGTTTTTAGGCAACGGCCTTAACCTTTATCTTAAAAAACTGCCCTACTTCATTCCTGCGGAAGAAATTTACCGAGGCTACGCGCATAACAGCTATTTGCAAATGTGGGCAGAAATAGGCTTTATAGGGCTTTTAAGCTTTTTATTTCCCCTAACCCGTCTCTTGGTCTTCATCTCGCAAAAGCAGGTCTCAGAATCACTTTTAAAGGTTTGCTTATCGGTGGGATGTATCGCCTTTGCCATTCAAGCCTGCTTTGATAACCATTTTTACTCGATGCAACCGGCATTTCTGTTTTGGACCTTTTTTGGAATATATATTGGCGTGGTAAACAACCGTCCAACGGCTTAACTTCATACTTCGTTATTTTTTTTAAACGAAATCGGATGCTAGGCAAATACGAATGAACGCGGAGGTGTAGTGCAAACTACGCCGCACAAGTGAATGAGGCTTTAACGACGCAGACGGTTCGTTTCAAAAAAAACTTGGTGGGTGATACTGGATTCGAACCAGTGACCCCTACCTTGTCGAGGTAGTGCTCTAACCAGCTGAGCTAATCACCCGCAAAACCAGACTAAAGACCGAAGACTATAGACTAGGAAGGGTCTGAACTTCAAGTGTTAATCAAACCTATTTGAGCTATGCCTTGATCTCCGTCTTGAGATACTCACTTAAAATCTTTTCCGCTTTTTGCATCGCTTTTGCACGATGCGAAACCTTGTTTTTTTCCTCAAGCGGCACTTCACCAAAAGTCTTCTGAAAAGGCGGGTAAAAAAACAAAGGATCATATCCGAACCCTTGGCTGCCGACTTCAGAATGATGTATCACTCCCCGCACCAATCCGAAACACGTCCCAATGACTTGCCCATCCGCTCTCACAATAGCAATATGTGATTCATACTGCGCGCCGCGGCAATTAACAGGGATTTTCTCAAAAAGAGCAAGCAATTTGCGGTTATTATCCGCGTCATTCTTACCTTCACCCGAAAAGCGCGCCGAAAAAATACCCGGCGCACCCTCAAGAGCATCACAACAAAGACCGGAGTCTTCAGCCAATGTCATCATCCCTGCTTGCAATGCGTAGCCGCGGGCTTTTAAAAGTGCGTTCTCGGCAAAAGCATCGCCGGTTTCGGGAACTTCTTTTAAATTCAGAATAGACTTCAATGAAACCAATTCCACCGGCAATCCTTGAAACAGACTTTCAAATTCGCGGACTTTCCCGGCATTGGTCGTCGCAATCAGTAGCTTCTGCATTTAAGCTATTTTTTTTTGGAGACGAATCAACTCGGCAATGCCTTTCTTAGCATGCTTAATCAACGCGCTCATGTCTTTATCAGAAAAAGGTGCTGACTCGGCGGTACCTTGAACTTCCACAAACTTTCCCGACCCCGTCATCACCACATTCATGTCCACTTCCGCTGCGGAATCCTCAACATAGCAAAGATCAAGCAAGGGAGTCTCATTCACGACGCCCACGCTCACTGCGGCAACATAATCACGGATTGGGTTTTCCTTTAACTCTCCGCTCTTAAGAAGTTTGTCGACGGCCATCTTGAGTGCCACAAAACAACCTGTAATTGCCGCAGTGCGGGTTCCGCCATCCGCCTGAATAACATCCGCATCCATAACGATGCTGCGCTCGCCCAGCTTCTCTAAATCGATGATAGCGCGCAGACTGCGCCCGATGAGTCGCTGTATTTCCTGCGTACGGCCGGACTGCTTTCCCTTGGCTGCTTCGCGGGTAATGCGTTGATCGCTCGAGCCGGGCAACATGCCGTATTCCGCCGTAACCCATCCCTTGCCTTTGCCTTTCAAAAAACCCGGAACTGAATTTTCAACTGAGGCGGTGCAAAGGACATGCGTATCGCCCATTTGAATAAAGCAGGAACCGGATGCTTTTTTCAAATAATTCGGTTTCATTTTTACGGTTCGAAGCTGTGAGGGGGTCCGTCCATCAGATCTTTTCATGTTTCCTCCTTAACGAATATTTAAAAGCCGGTGCAAACGCAAACCAATACGAATATCTTTAATCCAAGCTTGCCCGCGGGACTGCAATTCTAACAGTATCCGCATCAACTCCGGATCATCATGCCCTTCCACTGTTGTGGAAAGAGGCTGCAAGAAAAGCGTCAAGTTGGGATGAATGCTATTAACCATTTTAACCAACTCGTCGTATTCTCGGTAATCGATTTCTTTTGAAATTACCATCTTCAAAAAAGTTTCACGAGCCAACGCCATCGTTAAGAATTTGCGGTGATCTTCCAAATAAGATTTTTCTTTGGTCACGCTCGCGGGTTTCAAGTCCATCGCCACAACTTGGCAATCCTCGACCACTTCATCGAGCGCACGCCACAAAACACCGCTTGTTTCCAAATAAATTTCAAACCTCAAGCGCTTCAGCTCTTTAATCAAGGGCTTAATAAAAGGTAAATAAAGCAGAGGTTCGCCGCCCGTTAAACTGACATGCAGATGCGGTCCGTTTTCTTTTTCAAGCCGGGCTACTTCTTCCACAACACGAGCTACAGTCCATTCACTTCCAACTTTGTGAATTTCATCGCAATAAGTGCAATGCATATGACATTCTTCAAATCGGATAAAAATATGCTTGGAGCCGGCATACGGGCCCTCACCTTGCAGTGATGAAAAAATCTCGGTGATTTTGGCGCCGTCAGCGGTTGCGGGTGTTTTCATAGAGTGGGATCTTTAAGAGCTGCTTCTTCAAAACCTTTAGCTCGCAATAAACAAGAGTCACAACGCTTACAAGGCTTCGTTTCACCGCGGTAGCAAGACCATGTTTTTTCAAGCGGGACACCTAAACGAATCGCCCTGAGAATAATCTGCTTTTTAGAAAGCCTTAAGAGCGGCGCAAATATCTTAATTGCGTGACCTTCATCACCTGCTTTGGTCCCCAATTTCATCATTCGCTCAAATGATTGTAAAAACTTCGGACGGCAGTCTGGATATCCGCTGTAATCGACAGCATTAGCTCCGATAAAAATTCCGACGGCGCGCTCCGCTTCGGCGCATGATGCCGCCAGAGCCAAAAAAACACTGTTCCGTGCAGGAACATAAGTGTTGGGAATACGCTTGGAAATCTGCTTAACGCTCGCGGCGTCATGGAAGGCCATTTTTTTATCGGTCAAAGAACTACCGCGCCAAGGCATTTGAAAATTAACTTCGTAAAGTTTGATTTTTAAAGACTTCGCAATCGCGCGCGCGGAAAGAATTTCCTTGAAATGACGCTGACCGTAATTCAGGTTGAGACCAATGACTTCGTAACCAAGCCGGTGGGCTTCATAAGCACAAACCGCCGAATCCAGTCCTCCGGAAAGCAAACAAATTACTTTCTTTTTCATACACGGACAAGCTTAAAACTCTTAATTTCTTCACCCAAAAACTTGCTGCCGATTTTTACAAAATTACGGCCGTGATCCGTAACAAAAACTTTCAAACTTCCGGCGTTTTTACGCTTCGCAATCAAGTCCTTCTTGAAAAGCAATTTTTTAAGCTTGAACGCGGTGGGTTCGGCGGAATCAACCAAAGTCACCTTGCCCCCCATTTCTTTCTGAATCACGCCGCGAATGAGGGGGTAATGTGTGCATCCCAAAATAAGTGTATCCACTTTTTTGGATTTAAAAGGCTGCAAATATTTTGCGGCAACATTTTCAACAATAGGCCCTTGTATTTCGCCTTCTTCAACCAAGGGAACAAAAAGCGGGCAGGCGCGCAGAAAAAAAGAAATCTTGTCGCCGGCACGCATTAGTTTTTTTTCGTAGCTGGAACTTTGAACCGTCGCCTGCGTCGCGATGACACCGATGCGCTTGTTCTGCGTGAAGCGAACGGCATCTTCAACTACAGCGTCGATCACATTCATCACCGGCTCTTTGACACGGCTTTTCACGTAAGGATAAGCATAAGCGGAAGCGGAGTTGCACGCGATCACAATGGCTTTCGCCTTTTTCTCAAGAAGAAAACGAGCGCAAGCCAAAGAGCGCTCCTGAATTTGCCGCTGTGATTTATTACCGTAAGGAAGGTAGGCCAAATCCCCAATGTAGATGATGTCTTCATTCGGCAGCATCCGCCGAATTTGCTTCACCACCGTCAAGCCGCCCAAACCGGAATCAAAAACTCCGATCGGGTTGCGGCTCGCTGAACTCATCGAAAAGTTTACTTCTTTGCGGTTGCGCGACGCGCAGAGCCCGAATGTGACCGCGGATTGAGGAAAAGATCGATTTGTTTAAGCGCTTTGCGGATCACGGCTTCGTTCTGAACAAGAGCAAAGCGGATATACCCCTCACCAAACTCGCCAAAGCCTGTCCCCGGAGCAACGGCCACACCGGTTTTCCGAACCAAAAGCTCGGTAAATTGCATGGAGTTCAAATGACGATAAGCCTCAGGAATCCGCGTCCAAACATAAAAAGTCGCCTTGGGCTTCGTTGTTTTCCAGCCCGCTTTGTTGAGGCCATCAACAAAAAGATCAACGCGCTTTTTGTAAATGTTGACGATTTTTTTGACATAACCCTGAGGACCATTCAGCGCCTGCGTCGCCGCGTACTGAAGCCCGCGGAAAATTCCGAAATCGACATAGCTCTTAGCCTTATAAAGCCCTTTTAAAACCTGCGCGTTTCCGACCGCAAATCCAAGTCGCCAACCCGCCAAACTGTATGACTTCGAAAAAGTATGAAATTCAACGCAACGCTCTTTCGCCCCCGGAACCTGCATGATGCTTGGAGCTTTGTCTTTCGTGAAAACGAAGTCCGAATACGCGAGGTCATTTACGAAAATCATTTCCCGCTTGCTGGCCCAAGCAACGCATTTTTTAAAGAAAGCTAAATCCGCTGTTGCGGCGGTAGGATTGTGCGGGTAACAAACAATCATGAGCTTGGTTTTGTCGGCGATTTTTTTGGGAATCGCGTCAAAGTCTGGTAAAAAGCCTTCCTCTTCTTTCAGTGGCAAATTATAAAGCTGCCCGCCGTTAATCATCACACTATTGAAATGAATCGGATACGCGGGCGAAGGAATCACTGCCACATCGCCCGGATTCAAAAAAGCGACGGCTAAATTCGCAATCCCTTCTTTTGAACCGATCAAAGGCAAAACCTCAGTCTCGGGATCCAAAGTGACATTGAATTTCCTTTTGTACCAAGCCGCGATCGCCTTGCGAAAATTCTTTTCAATCTCCCAAAATGATTTGGAGTATTTATGGATATCTTTCATTTTAAGAGACTTCTCGAGCGCTTTAACAACATGCGCCGCGGGAGGAAGTTCAGGATTTCCCATGCTGAAATCAAAAATTTCCTTACCTTGCGCCTGAACCTCTTTTTTCCATCCGTCCACGGTGGTAAAAAGATACGGCGGTAATTGTTTTAAACGGTCAGCTTCTACAAATTTCACAAATTTTCTCCTCGCGGTTTATTCCGCGTCTTCGATGTCGATCGCGCAAATCACTTCGTCGCGTTCAACGGTTTCACCTTCATCATAATAAACTTCAGATAAAATTCCGGCACAGGGCGCAGCCAAAGTAAACGTCGCGTCATTGACTAAAAGCTCAACAAGCTCATCCCCTTCATTCACCGCGTCGCCTTCTTCATAAAACCAGGTTTGAACCTGAGCCTCATCAACGTTAACAGGCAGCCCTGACAATAAAACTTCTTTCATAAATATCTCTCAAATAATAGCGGCTTCCGCCGCGGGTGCCGCCGCAAGAACTTTGCTGTAAGTTTCTCCGGCATGATAAGAACTGCGTACATAAGGACCCGCAAAAACTTGATTGAATCCCATTTTCTTGTATCTTTCGGATAATTCAAAAAACTTGTCGGGATGAACAAATTCCGACACCGGAAGATGATCGGCACTTGGCCGCAAATATTGACCTAAAGTTAAAATATTCACACCCGCATCCAATAAATCTTTGCATGATTCGTCAAGCTCAGATTCCGTTTCTCCCAGTCCAAGCATCAATCCGCTTTTCGTGGTCATCTTAGGGTCAATTCGTTTAATCAGTTTCAACATTTCAAGCGAGCGGTCATATTTAGCCTGGACGCGCACCTGCGGGGTTAAACGACGGACCGTTTCCAAATTATGGTTATAAACTTCCGGCTTTGCCGCAACAATCTGACTAATCAACTCAGGACGAGCATGAAAGTCCGGGGTTAAAACTTCAATTTGAACTCCGGGAATTTCGCGGCGAATACAAACCACGGTCTCGGCAAAGTGAGCCGCACCTTCGTCGGCAAGGTCATCACGAGCAACTGACGTCACGACAACATACTTGAGCCCCAACTCTTTCGCCGCCCGCGCAACCCGCATCGGTTCATCAGGCTGAAGAACCTCGCCTTTTCCCGTGGCAACATTACAAAAACGGCAGCTGCGCGTGCAGGTATTTCCCAAAATCATGAAGGTTGCTGTCTGATGGGAATAGCACTCGTTACGGTTCGGGCATTTTGCCGACTCACAGACGGTATTGAGCTTATGCCGGTCGAGAATCGCATGCGTTTTTTCCGCGGAAAAAACGGGCATAGAGCGCCTTAACCAATTTGGCAATCGTGTCTGTGTCATGATATTAAATTTGAACTTAAGCCCTGTGAATGGAGGGAGATTTTTATCAGAAAGCTAAGGGCTGGTCAAGGCAATTCAAAGATCAGTTAACCTGATATGCCTCAAGCAGTTAGGCTGAAGGAGCGGATGACTCTGCCTCGGGGTCCTGCTCTTCGGCAACATCGGGCCGAATTATGTTCTGATTAAACTTTTGCAGTCCCTGGCGCAGATGATCGACCTTGCGAACCCACTCACCCATTTCGCGGGTTAAAGAGGCTGTTTTGCGCTCACTTTTGCTTTTAAAGCGGCGGTACTCTTCTGAGATTCGGGCATACCGGCCAGCAACATCTTCATGCTCATGAACTAACTTCGCGTGCGCCGACTTCAAGACCTCTAAGTTGCCTGTCTTTTCAGCTAAATCCTGAACGCGCCTTTCCAAAGCTACGAGAACCTCATCGCGTTGACGCAAAGATTCATCGCGCTGCCCCAACGATTCACCCATTTCAACAAGCGTCTTATCCAGGCTTTCGACTTTTTTCAAAAGTTCTTTTTCGCGCGCATTTAAATTAGCGATTTGCTGCTCTTTATCTTTTTCGGACGATTGAGCTTCTTGAACTTTCTTATCCAAATCGGCCAACTGAATTTGCAAATCCTGAATTTTCTGATCCTTTTGCTGAAGTTCAGAATCTTTCCGTGCAAGCTCGTCCTGCTTTTCATAGAGACCTTGCTCTAAAATTTGGAATTTATTGCCGATTTCCTGCATCCGTTTTTGGAAAGAATCGATTTCCTGATCTTTCGCGCGGACTGTCTCGTCCAGAAGTGCAGTAAGTCTCGCGATTTCCTGCTTGCTCGACTCCGCGGAGGCGGACTGTTCTGCCAATCTCAATTCCAAACTCGCTACGGCCTCAGTAAGATTTTTTTCTCTTTCAGATTTCTGCTCTAACTCAGAATGCTTTTCCGTTAGATGCTGCTCTTTCGCATTAAGCGCTTTCTCGAGCTGCTCGACCTTCTCACTAAAAGTAAGCTCGACCTTACGGACATCTTCGACTTGAGCGTGCTTCTCATCAATTTCTTTACCGCGCTGCTCCACAAGAGAATGCTTCTCTTCGATTTCTTTTTTTTGCCGCTCAATCAAAGCGTGACGCTCTTCAATTTCTCTGCGGCGTTGCTCAACGAGGGATTGCTCTGATTCAATCGCTTTACTGCGCTGCTCAACTTCGGCATGCTTCTCTTCAAGGTGTTGTTTCTTCTGTAAAAGTTCATTTTCTAATTTCTGAATTTTCTCGAGCAGCTCATTAGATTGATTTTTAACATCTACCGACTTATCCACAACAGGCGTCGGAACATTCTTATTTTCAGATTCATTTTTCGCAGCAGGCTCAGACACTTCTTCCTTTTTCTGAACCGCGGGTTCCGGCGCTAAAACAATCTCTTCAACAGGCGCTTTTTTATCCGTTTTTTTACCAGTGGCTTTAACTGAATCAGGCTTAACTTCAACTTTCTCTTTCAGACGCGTACTAGGCTTAACTTCCGCTTCCGGTACATAAGCACCCATTTTCTCAAGACGCTCCTGAATCTCACGCGTTCTTTTCTGCCATTCCGTCTGCTTTAAATCAGCCGAAGCGCTCGGAGCAGAATTCGAATCAGGCTTGGGCGCAAAGGAGCTCGGTGTTTTCTTTGCGGGAAGCGGCATCGAAACATCGGTGAGCGGCAATTTTGATTCCGGCTTCTTTTCTTTATTCCCTCTTAAACTAAAAGGAAACCAAGCTTTCTTGCTTTTCTTAGCGGGATCAAAGTTTTTTTCGAAAGGCTTCGTCTCAGAAGCAGCTGTCAGACTCGAAGCCAAAGGCTTCGGTTTGTTCAACGGTGCAGCCGGAGTGGTTGGCGCGGCAGAAGCTTGCGGCTTGGTTTCGAGAGCAGGCTCAGACTTGATAGGGGCCGGCGCAATCGGCGTCGGTGCTAAAGGCGTTTTAACAGCTTCGGGCTTAACGTCAAAATAAGCAAGACTGGGAGTTTCAGGCCATTCAATGCGGTAACACTGTTTTTTAATAATATCGTGATTCGTAATTTCAATTTCAGAACCGGTCATTTCAATTTTTTCTTTGACCGCCTTCGCCTGATTCAGCGAAACTTGATCCAGCAAAACAATCGGAAGATTTGATACCGCATCGCTTGCTTCGCTCTCATCCAAACCAAAACCGCGGACAAGCTCCCCTACAAGCTCTTTTTTAGCCTTCTTGGGAAAGGTTTGCAGAATCACGCACCAGGATTGGGTTGACTTAGGATCTATCGACATAATATCTCCGTATAATACTGACATTTTCGAGGGGTATTATAGCTTCAAATCACAAACTGACAATCAATTAGTCAGGATTTATCAAAATCAGCGCTCCCGAATCCCGCTTGCTTATGCGTTGGGTTTGACGATAATGTGCGCCATGACACAACCGATTTCACTTAAAAATTTACGGCTCACGAAACGCGTTATCCAATCCCCGATGGCGGGCTGCACGGATCTTGCTTTTCGGCTTTTAGCGCGTGAATATGGAATGGAGTTCGCTTTTCTCGAAATGGTCTCTTCCGAAGCGCTTGTCCGGGACAGCCGCAAGACTGCAGATTTGCTTAAAACAGCGGAAGCTGATCGTCCGCTGGGCGCCCAACTGGTCGGATGTAATCCGGAAGTGATGGCGAATGCCGCCGAAATGATTGAAGGAATGGGCTTTGACTTACTGGATTTAAACCTGGGCTGCCCTGTTCCAAAAATCACAGGTCCCGGCGGCGGATCTGCGCTGCTTAAAGAACCTGAAAAAGCGAAGGCCATTTTTCAAGCAGTGATAAAAAAAATAAAAAAAATTCCGGTCACGGTCAAAATGCGTTTGGGGTTTGAAGACGGCAGCGGACATGAAGCGGCCGTGATCGCCCGTCACGCGGAAGACGCCGGATTCTCCGCCGTCGCGGTGCACGGACGCACCCGCAAACAAGGTTATACCGGCATTGCGGATTGGGAAGCTATTGCCCGCGTCAAGAAAGCAGTCAGCATTCCTGTTTGGGGCAATGGTGATGTTTTTTCCGGCGAAGCCGCGCTGAAAATGCTGGCGACAACCGGCTGCGATGGAGTCATGGTGGGCCGCGGCGCGTTGGGTAACCCATGGCTCTACACGAACATTGAGAACGCCATGAATAATCGACCGCTGTTTAAACCTGAACTCGAAGACTTAAAAAAAGCGGTTTTGCGGCATTTGGAACTGGAAGAACAAACTGAGGACCCGCGCTCAGGACTGATGAAATCGCGCCGGATTTCGTGTTGGTATTTTAAAAATCAGCCCGGTGTGCACCGCTTAAGAGATAAACTTCATCGCAGCATGAGCTTTGCGGAACTCAAAGAACACATCGTCGCTTTTCAATCACTTCCGGGTGAAACAGCGCCTATTACTGCGGACGACGCGTCCGAATAAACTTATTCGCCTTGCGGGTGAATTGGTAAGCGCAAAAGAAAACGAGTCCCCTCGCCAACCTTACTTTCAACGCTAATTTGTCCGCGATGAAGTGAAATTGTTTTTTCAACGACCATCAAACCCAATCCGGTCCCGCGCTCTCCCTTCGTGGTATAAAAAGCCTGAAAAAGACGCGCGCGGGTTTCTTCCGTCATACCTTGACCGTTATCTTCAATTTTAATTTGATAGTTTTCCGCATCTAAAACTTCCACACTCAAAGTAACTGTAATGGCATCTCCGCGGCGGGCTTCAAACGCATTCTTTACTAAATTCAGAAGCGCGCGCGAAATAGCTTTTCGATCCGCGTGAACTTCAGGAAAGCCTTCCGGAACAAACCATTTCAAAATTGCGGAAGAAGCCTTGGCTTTGGTTTGCAAATCTTCGACTAATTCAGCAAAAAGCGCGGGATAAGCAAACTGCTGTGCCTCAAGTTTTTGATCACGAGCCAAGCTCAACATTTCCCAAATAAATCCATCCATCTCCTTCAATGCGTGGCGGATTTTTTGATTTCCCATTTGAATAAATTTCGGATTATTTTGCTTCACGCCCATTTCAAGCATTTCTTCCGAAAGACGCGCAAGCTGAAGAATATTTTTTAATTCATGCACAACCATGCTGGATGTCTGACCGATGGCCGCGAGCCGCGCCATACGGACATTTTCTTCGATCAGACGCATACTTTTGACAGCCGTCGCGAATTCCATCGTCATCGTCACCCCTAAATCACGGTCTTCATCATTAAACGCTTTTCCCCGCACGGACTGAAAGCAAGCAACGCCTAAGCAAGCTGTGCCCGTAACCAAAGGAAGCGCGAGTAAATCCTTGTGAATATAAGGTTTTCCTGAAACTTGAACGCCCTCAGCGATCAGGTTCAGCTTGGGGAGCATTTCATCCGAAAAACCCTCTTGAGTCTCAAGCCAAAGCTTTTCGTCTTTTCCGGAATAATAAAGCGCGGACTTATCGGCGCTGAGCAACGACGCGGCACTTTGTAAAAAGTAACCTTGCAGAGACTCGCGGTCCGCGAGAGCGTGGTAAACCTTGGCAATTTCCTGAGCTGAATGAAGGCGGTTTGTCATAATTTTTTCCGGTTTCCTTGATGACTAATCATCGACTGAACCCGATAAGACTAAAGCGCTTAACTCATGTCAAAACGATCTAAGGCTGCAGACGTGTTACTTTCCAGGTGTTACCTGTGCGGGTGTAAAGCAGGCGGTCATGAAAACGGCTCGGGCGCCCTTGCCAAAACTCAACCCGGTTCACTTTCAACAAATATCCGCCCCACTCTTTGGGCATGGGCGGCAATTGATTGGAATATTCACTATCAAGCCGCGCATACTTCTGCTCCAGCTGTTCCCGGCTCTTGATCAGCGAACTCTGATTCGAAGCACAAGCCGCCAGCTGCGCTTCACGCGGCCGCGACCGAAAATAATCCAAAGATTCCTTACGCGAAAGCTTCACCACTTTACCGCGCAGGCGAACCTGACGGTTCAGCTCTCCCCAAAAAAAGACCGCTTCCGCTTTCGGATTCGCGGCTAATTGTTTCCCTTTTGAGCTCGCATAATTGGTGAAAAAAGTAAGCCCTTCATCCGACGAAGCCTTCATCAATAAAACACGCGCGGCAGGTTTGTTTTTTTCCGACGTCGCCAAAACAAAAGCATTGCTGTCCTTCAGTTTCTTCTCAACCGCCTCATTAAACCACAAACTAAACTGCCGCATGGGATGCCGCGCCACCTTTTTCTCGGAAAAAAGGTCTGACTCGTAATCGCGGCGTAAATGCGAATGCGTTAGGTTTAAATTTTTGGAATGAGTTTTATTATTAGCCATTTTGTGGGCACTCCCGCGCGACCCAATCAAGCGACATTCTTGATGAGGCGTCATATGAAATTTCGTGAATAATTTTCTTTAAAGTCCGCTGTAAAATTTTAACCAAAAGCGAGCTGCTGCGGAAATCTGCCGGCGCAAAATGCTCGGCCCTTTTTTCAGAAACCATGTCCTGAACCGAATCCGGAACTTTTTTCTTGGGGTCGTAAACCGCGATCGCGTAACCGCCGGCTTTATGCACCAGCGTCATGGACGGCACATCCGTGAGCCCATCGCCGACATAAATCATATTTCGGAAAGGAATGCGCCGCTCATGCTCAGGGGTATGTTGGTTAATGCTTTCCGTCAGTTTCAATTTACCTTTATTGATGCGGAATAAAAACTGGGTTTTATTGGTATCGTTAATCACCAATTTCGGGAAAATCGGCCGCCCATCAACATAATCATATTCACACGCGTAAACTTCTTTGAAATATTTGCGAATGGAGGTTCCGTCCAAAATATCTTTCATGCCGCTCGAAATAATATAATGTTCAACCTGAATTCCCCACTCCGAAACCTCGGGAATGGTTTGAATGAATTTTTGAATACCGTCAAAGTAACCATGATTGACACCGGGATAGTACTGGATACGTCCGGCAAGAGAGCGCAAAAACTCAGGGGTCAAGGGCTTGCTTTTAAAAGGTTCGTCGCAGGCAAAAAGTTTTAAATACGCCAAAGTGCGCTCATACCCGCGCTTCACAACGAGCTGATTTGAGCGCGCCCAAAACTTTTCATGATCCAGACCGTAAGCATCCAGAATCGTGTCTTCCTGCATATTATTAGGCGACAACGTTCCGTCAAAATCATAAACCAGCGCAATAATACTGTGCGGCGTAGTTCTGGCTCGCGTTTTCTGTTTCATTAAATCCTGATCTAAACCGGAAAAGATATAGATGCGGCTGAGGTAATTTCTTCCGCGGTTTTAAAATAATTGGCCCGGTAAAAACGAAGCTCTTCGATCGACTCGCGAATATCCGACAAAGCACGGTGTGACGTGCTCTTCTTCACTTCTTTTTGCTTCGGATACCACTTCTGAACAAGCGTCTTGACCGTGCTGACGTCAATGTGCCGGTAATGCAAAAATTCATGAATCTTAGGCATATACTTAATCAAAAAACGGCGGTCATGGTGAACGGCGTTGCCGCAAAGCGGATTCTGCTTGGTTTCACAAAACTGGCGGATAAAGTCCAAAGTTTGCGATTCCGCCGCTTCTAACGCGATCATCGACTTGCGCACATCATCGATTAGACCTGACTTAGAGTGTTGATTGCGATTCCAATCATCCATACGCGTTAAATAAATCTCGGGCTGGTGCAAAACCAAATCGGGACCTTCGGCAATAATATTCAACTGAGAATCGGTGACAATCGTCGCGATCTCAATGATCACCTCTTTATCGGGGTCAAGCCCGGTCATCTCAAGATCAATCCAAACAAAATTATCTTTCGAAGTCTGCTTCGTATCTGCCATTCTATCCTCTTTTCTCCTGCGATAAAGCTCCGTCTAAACGAAGCTGTGCTAAAAAATCATCAAAATCATTTTCAAAATGGTTGCAATAGCCATCCCAAACCCCGGCGACAAAACGGAAAAGCTCGGCCGTACCTTCCGCCGTAACGGAAAGCCCCTTACCTGCACTGACCTTTTTCATAAGTGCGGTCAAAATGGATATGAGAGTATATTGATCAGGCTCAGAATTGGCCGCGTACAGCGCTTCACTAAAATAAGTCGCACTGTCCAAATCTTTGGCATCCGCGTAACGGTCTAAAGCGGTTTTAAAAAACAAATTTTGAATTTCTTTGGAGTCAATGCCCAGGTCCCGGCAGCAATAAACCCAGCGCTGAGAAATCTGAGCCGTCAAATAGGCGTAATAAATAGTCTGAAACTGCTTGCCGGAAAGATCCTCGCCAAGCATTTTCGCAGAGCGGAATTTTTCTTCGATTTCCTGAATCGGCATCGCCGACTTCAAATCATCAAAAACAGCTCCGGCTTGTTTGCTCATTTTTTCGGTTAAATTCATTTTCGTGTCCTATCTGCAGCTATGGTATCATGACGACCAAGGGCAAGCAATTGCGCTCAAACTCGCACTCAACCAAATTTATTTAAAAAGATCCGACACGCAGACTGATGCCTAAAAACAAGCCTTCGCTTAAAAGATCCTTCGGACATTCCTCCGCGCACAAATCATCCGGAAAATGGGCTGCCCTCTTTGCAGTGGCTCTCATCGCACTTTTAAGCTGGTCGCTCTATCAATCCGCCCGTTCTGATTCCAAAGCAATGGTTCCGGCTAAAGCTCATTCAGAAAGCCCGGCTCGTAAACAAACAGCCGCAGCACAGCCAATATCAACCGGACGAGAAGCACGCATCTCGCCTGTTTCCGCCAATCAAACAAGAACTAACATTCCGCAAGCACCACAATCTTTAATTCTCGAAAAAGATTCTATGACCTATCCCGGGCAAGCGCCGCGTTTAGAGCGGAAAACTCCGCCAAAGCCGAGGCCGGCAGCGCCCCATTCTATTGATTGGTCGAAACCCTCCATCGCATTTGTCATTGATGATATCGGTCATGAAATTACATATGACCGAGTGATGGACATACTCGGCCATAAAATCACTTATGCGATTCTGCCGCATCTACGCTATACCCGTTTTTACGCTGAGAAAAGTAAGCACACGGGCGCCGATGTCATTTTGCATCTGCCGCTTGAATCCGAACTAGGCATTTATCCGGGGCCGGGTCTGATCACCAACCAAATGAGCCCGCAGGAAATCTTGGCGCATGTCGATGACAACATCGCATCGGTTCCGCATCTAATCGGAGCCAATAATCACATGGGATCACTCGGCACATCTGACCCGCGTCTTATGAAAATTATTCTTCCGGAATTTAAACGCCGAGGATTATTTTTTCTGGACAGTTACACCAGCACGCGCAGCTTGGTTGTTCCCATCGCGCATGATTTGCACATTCCTGTTTTGCGTCGCGACGTTTTTTTAGACAACGTTGAACAGCGTGAACCGATTCGCAAGCAAATTCAAGAAACAGCCCAAGTCGCGCTTAAATCCGGATTTGCCATCGCAATCGGTCATTACAAAAAGCACACATTGGAAGTGATCGCTGAAGAAATTCCTAAACTCGAAAAGGAAGGGTTTCAGATCGTGAAGCTATCCGACCTGATGAAGCATTACGCTTAGACTAAATCACCGAAAAGCGTTTCATTGCGAAGCGCATTCAACTTAACCCGCACAAACTGCCCTACTAGCTTAGCGTCACCGTCGAAAGCAATTTTTTTATCCTGATCGGAGCGCGCTCGCAGTTGTCCTTTGTGCCACACCGAATTATCTTCTTCAACAAAGGCAGTCACCGTTTTCCCCACCCATGTTTGATTCACTTCATTGGTTATTCTCTTCTGAATTTCAATTAAATCGCGTGTGCGCTGTAATTTAACTGCTTCCGGAACATCATCTTGGAGTTTTGCCGCGGGAGTGCCGGGGCGCACCGAATATTTATAAATGAACGCACCGTCATAGCGTACTTTCTCGATCGCTTTTCTGGTTGCTTCATAATCCGCTTCGGTCTCACCGCAAAAGCCGGTGATGATATCGGTTGTGATCGCAACATCGGGCACAAGTTCGCGCAATCTTTGCAGCTGGGCATAATATTCGTCAAAGGTGTGCAAACGCTTCATACGTTTCAAAACCGCATCCGAACCCGACTGTAACGGCAAATGAAACCGTCGTGAAATTTTTGGATTTTTCTTGATCACTTGAAACAATTCTTCGGTTGCATCATGCGGGTGCGAAGTCGTAAACGAAATGCGCTCAAGGCCTTCAATCCCGCAGAGCTGATCTAAAAGCTCCGGAAAAGAAACTCGTACGCCGCCCTGCCCTTCAAAAGCAGGTATATCTTGCAGAGGCTGAAACGCGCGCCCCTCATCGGATCCATCATAACTATTCACATTTTGCCCCAAAAGAGTAATCCACTTCACGCCTTCGCCGACCAAACGCGACGCTTCGCGGTAAACATCGCGGGCTTTCATCGAGACTTCGGCCCCGCGCGTGATCGGAACAATGCAGAAAGTACATTTTTTGTCGCAACCGGTCATAATCGGCAGCCAAGCGTGAAACAATCCTTCGCGCTTAATTTGGTCGGTATACTCGATTGAAATACCGTCTTGCTGAATTTGCGAAACTTGACGGCGGTCTTTTTCAACCTTCTCAATTAAATTCGGCAAATCTTTAATGTTGCGGGTTCCAACCATCAAGTCTAACTGCGGAAAACGCTTAAAAAGCTTGGCCTTATGTTCTTCGACCATGCACCCCATGAGTCCAATAATGAGTTCCGGTCTTTTATTTTTTGCTTTGCCCAACATCCCCAATCGTCCAAAAACACGGTCTTCGGCATGTTCGCGCACAGAGCAGGTATTCATTAAAACAACATCAGGCAGCTGAGCGGGTTCGCGCCAATCGGAAACTTCAGCAGAATCATCAAAAGTGAAAATCTTATACCCCTTCTGCTGAAGGAGTCCGGACGCCACTTCGGTGTCATAGGCATTCATTTGACATCCGAAGGTGGTAATAGACACGGTTTTGGTAGTGGGCTGTGTTGTCATGGCGGGAGATTATAGCGAAGCAAAGCTCAACATCCAAGCAATCAAAAAGGGATGCGGCGAAAGATGCAGAACTAAGAAAAAAACAAGCATGCCATTTGAACGGCTCGTCTTATTTTGGATCATTCGATTTATTTAAGCGTAAGAGGGGGGGGGGGTAGCGGATAGAGTAAAAAAGAAAGTCGCGCCTTCATTGGGTTGTGATTCGACCCAGATGGTTCCGCCGTGGCGCTCAACAATTTTTTTACACACCGCAAGTCCGATACCATCGCCCTTGAGATCGGTATGCGTATGGAGGCGCTGAAAGAGCGCGAAAATTTTATTTTTGTATTTGGCTTCAATTCCGATGCCGTTATCCTGAATTGAGAAAAGCCACTTCCCGTCTTGCTCTTTCGCCGCAATATGAATCTTAAGCGGATCTTCACTCTGAAACTTAATGGCATTCGACAAAAGATTTTGAATGAAAGAGCAGCTTCCTATGTACAAGATTTTCAAAGTTCGCTGGAAAATCTTGTCCGCGCGGCTCAAAGCGTCCATAAACATGAAAACCTAAATCCTCAGGGCGGTATTTTTGTCTTACGCGCGGATACACTTAGTGCCGATGAAATTATTTTATTCCGTACCGCGGCGCGCATTACACTGCAAAGCCGCTACGGCTCGCTGGCACAGCAAATTGAAAGACTTGAAAAACCCGATCTATTTGAAGCCCCTCAGCACCGCAAAACCAAGCGGACGACGATTCCCAATCTTTTTTTAAAAGAAATTTCAGAGCTTCATTTTTTTAACGGCTTAGGCGGATTCTCAGCCGACGGGAGCGAGTACATCATTCATCTTGGAACCGGTCAATGGACACCGGCACCCTGGATCAATGTCATCGCCAATCCTCATTTCGGATTTCAAGTTTCGGAATCAGGCTCAGGCTATTCTTGGGCGGAAAACAGCCGCGAGAATCAAATCACCCCTTGGTCCAATGACCCCGTTTGTGACTCTTCAGGGGAGATTTTTTATATCCGCGATGAAGAAACGGGCGACCTATGGAATCCGACCGCCCTGCCCATTCGCGGAGACGGCTCCTACGTCGTACGTCACGGACAAGGCTACAGTGTTTTTGAACGGCAAAACTACGGTATTGCGGCGGAGCTGCTTCAATTTGTTCCGACGGAAGATCCGGTCAAAGTTTCCCGCTTACGTATTACAAACCGATCCGAAAGATCGAGAACTCTTTCCGTGACCGCTTATATCGAATGGGCGCTCGGCAGCAATCGTCACCGCGGAGTACCGTTCATTATTACGGAGCTAGATGAACAAACCAATTCGATCTTGGCTCGCAACCCCTGGAATACGGAGTTTGCGCAAAGCATGGCTTTCGCCGATTTTGCCGGAAAGCAAATAGCTTGGACAGCGGATCGCGCTGAATTTTTAGGCCGCAACGGAACGGTTGATCTTCCGGCCGCGCTTGTAAAAAATTCCATCCTGTCGAAAAAATGCGGCGCGGGACTGGATCCATGCGCAGCGATGAAACAAACCGTGAAATTAAAACCGGGCCAATCCAAAGAATTTGTTTTTTTGCTGGGGCAAAGTCAAAGCCGCGAAAAGGCCGTCGCGCTGATTCAACATTACCGCTCCGCGAATCTTGATGAAAAACTAAGTGAGGTCAAAAAGAAATGGAATGATATTTTAACGGCCGTCCAAGTCCGCACACCGGACGCCTCAATGGATTTACTTCTAAACCGCTGGCTGCTCTACCAAACGCTTGTTTGCCGCATGTGGGCCCGCTGCGGCTTTTATCAGGCTGGCGGAGCTTTTGGATTCCGGGATCAATTGCAAGATGCTCTCGCGTTGACCGTTTCCGGCCGCGATATTGCCCGCGAACAAATTCTTCGCGCGGCGGCACGACAATTTCCCGAAGGCGATGTGCAGCATTGGTGGCATCCCCCATCAGGCCGCGGAGTAAGAACTAAAATCTCGGATGATCTGGCATGGCTTCCCTACAGCGTTATGCACTATCTCAGCGTCACGGACGAGCAAAAAATATTGGAAGAAATGATCCCCTTTCTTGAATCCCAGCCCATTGCGGCGGAAAAAGAAGACCTCTATTATCATCCCAAGACCTCGGTCGAAAATGCGAAGCTTTATGAGCATTGCGCCCGCGCACTTGATCAATGCCTGCGGGTTGGCGCGCATGGACTCCCTTTAATCGGCACCGGCGATTGGAATGATGGCATGAATCGTGTCGGGCATGAAGGCAAAGGCGAAAGCATCTGGCTGGCTTGGTTTCTGCACACGACACTTTGGGAATTCGCAAAAATTGCGGAATCTCGCGGCGATTTTGCCCGTGCCGAGAAATGGCGGCTGCATGTCGGTGATTTAAAAACAGCTGTGGAACGCCATGGTTGGGATGGTGAATGGTATCGCCGCGCCTATTTTGATGACGGTACCCCGCTCGGCTCCGCATCCAACACCGAATGCCGCATTGATTCCATCGCTCAGTCTTGGGGCGTCATCTCAGGCGCCGCGGATCCCGCACGCGCTGCAAAATCCATGGCATCGCTCAAAACCCATCTGATTAACACGAAAGATCAACTCGCCCTGCTTCTTACGCCGCCTTTTGACAAAATGAAACCGAATGCAGGTTACATTCAGGGGTATATCCCGGGTGTGCGTGAAAACGGAGGCCAATACACCCACGCAGGAGTGTGGGCGATATTCGCCTTTGCCGCTTTAGGCGATGGAAAAACCGCCGCCGAACTTTTTTCAATTTTGAATCCGATTCTCCATAGCAGCACACGCGCGGATATTCAGCGTTACAAAATCGAACCTTATGTCATGGCAGGCGATGTTTATGCGGCAAAAAACCATGTCGGCCGCGGCGGCTGGTCTTGGTACACAGGCTCCGCCGGGTGGATGTACCGGGCTGGAATCGAATCGATTCTTGGATTCCGCTTAAGGGGAAATAAACTCTTTATGGATCCCTGCATTTCCCCTGACTGGAATGGCTTTGAACTTTCCTTCCATTATCACGCTTCCAAATATGAGGTCCGAGTTGAAAACCCAAATCATGT
>CAZLTL010000014.1:38153-74738 GCA_964562525.1 uncultured bacterium | reverse complement strand
TGGTTGTTTCAACGGCAGCGTTGACAGCAACAAACGCAACTTGCGGCGGCGGTACAGCAATCGCGTAAGCTTCGTTTTTTAAGCTTTCAAAGCCCGGTGCGGATTTCCGCACCGGGCTTTTTTAATTTAAGGCTCTGAGCAAAGCTCAACCGCCATTACTATTCCGCCTTTAGTTCTGTAAACCCGCTCTGCTATTGGGGAAATACGCAATAAACCTAATTCCTTTCGTTGTCTATTTCAGGAAGCGGTGATAACATACACACTTTTATCGGAGTGTATTTATGAAGTCCAAGCAGCTCCAGCTTTCTGCTTCTGACAAGCGGCAGCTTTTGCAAATTATTGATGGTTTTTCCCGCGCCCGTATCCTGGGTATCGGCGATTTTATCTTGGATAAATTCGTTTGGGGGAATGTGACCCGCATTTCACCCGAGGCTCCCGTGCCTGTTGTGAATGTGAAACGCGAGTCCTATATGCCTGGTGGATCGCTGAACGTTGCAAATAATATCCGTACACTCGGCGCCAAAGTTTATCCATGCGGAGTTGTTGGACGTGATATTGAGGGTCGTTTACTTGTCAAAGCGATGCGCCGCGACGGGATTGAGACCGGTGGAGTTGTTGTGGATCCCAAACGGCCGACTTCGATTAAGACACGCATCATCGCGCACTCTCAGCAAGTGGTTCGTTTTGACCGTGAAAGCAGTGAAAATGTATCCTCGGCTGATTTGAAAAAAATCACCCAGTTTGTGGAGAAAAAAGTTGCGGATGTCAATGTTGTGATCATTGAAGATTATGGCAAAGGCGTGATTCAACCGAAGTTTGTGACTGAAATTATTCGTATCGCAAAGCGCAAAGGCAAGCCTGTTTTGGTGGACCCCAAGGAAAAGCATTTTTCTTTTTATCAAGGTGCGACCGGAATGACGCCCAACCGTAAAGAAGCTTACGCGGGGTATGAAAGCCTTTTTGGAATTTCGCATGAGACGCCAACGCTTGAAACAGTTGGCTGGGGCTTGCTTAAAAAGCTCGACCTTCAATTTATTATGATCACTTTGGGAGAAGACGGAATGGCGCTTTTTGAAAAAGGAAAAAAATCCGTCGTTTCCATTCCGACCACCGCGCAGGAAGTTTATGATGTTTCCGGCGCGGGCGATACTGTGATTGCGACCTTGGCTTTAGCGATGGCGGCGAAAGCTCCGATGCCGCAAGCAGCGATGATTTCCAATTTGGCCGCGGGGATTGTGGTTGAAAAATTGGGCACGGCTACGACGACAGTTGAAGAGCTTCGTTTGCGGATCAAAGGGATTTGATTTTGAAAGCGGTAGGCGTTATTCCGGCGCGCTTGGGTTCAACGCGGCTACCGAATAAAGTTTTGCTGCCGATTGCGGGTAAGCCCATGATTCAGCATGTTTGGGAGCAGGCAAACAAAATTCGCGGGCTTGATTCCGTATTGATCGCATGCGATGACCAGAAAATTTTAGATGCAGTTGCGAAGTTTGGCGGTAAAGCGGTTCTGACGAGAGTGGATCATCCGAACGGAACTTCGCGCATCGAAGAAGCGGTTCAAAAAACGGATGCTGAGATTGTGGTGAATATTCAGGGAGATCAGCCTTTGCTGGACTCGCCCGCGATTGAAAGCTTAGCTGATTTTTTGAAAAAGAATCCGGCCGTGCCGATGGCGACGCTCGCGATTAAATCGACGGACGCGAAGGAATACCGTAACCCGAATGTTGTCAAATTGGTGAGAGATGAGTCGGGCAGAGCGCTTTATTTTTCACGTTCACCGCTTCCTTTTTTGCGGGATTCGGATGCGACGCCTGAGTTTTGGAAGCATATCGGCGTCTATGGGTATCGAAAAGATTTTTTAAAAAAGTTTGTGGGCTGGCCATCCGGGCGGCTCGAAGAAATTGAAAAATTGGAACAGTTACGCGTTTTGGAACGAGGCTATCCGATTCAGGTGATTGAAACGAAGCAAGATTTTATCAGTGTGGATACAGCGGAAGATTTAAAGCAAGCCGAGCGGTTATTGAGTTAATCCAAATCGCCGAGGCATTTGGATTGTTAAATAAATAAGAAAATAAATCAGATGAAAAAGAAAACGCAAAAAACAAAGCATATTTTTATCACGGGCGGAGTTGTTTCTTCTTTGGGGAAAGGTATTGCGGGCGCGTCCTTGGCGAAAATTTTGGAAGCTAAGGGTTTAAAGGTAGCGATGCAAAAACTGGATCCTTACATCAATGTTGACCCCGGCACGATGAGTCCTTTTCAGCACGGGGAAGTCTTTGTTACGGAAGATGGCGCTGAAACAGATTTGGATTTAGGGCATTACGAAAGATTTACGCGCAGCAAGATTTCCCGCCTGAGCAATGTGACCACGGGACAAATTTATTATGAGGTTATTTCGAAAGAACGTCGCGGAGATTATTTGGGCGCGACGGTTCAAGTTGTTCCGCATATTACGGATGCCATTAAAAAACGCGTGCATGAAGTGGCTCGCAGCGGAAACTTCGATGTGGTGATTACGGAAATCGGCGGAACTGCGGGTGACATTGAATCCTTACCGTTTTTGGAAGCCGCACGTCAGTTTCGTCACGAAGTTGGCAACGACAATGTTTTGTTTGTTCATTTAACATTGGTTCCTTTTATTAAAGCTGCGGGAGAACTCAAGACCAAGCCGACTCAGCATAGTGTCGGAACTTTGCGTGAAATCGGAATTCAGCCTGATATTTTGATTTGCCGAACCGAAAAACCATTGGATCAGGACTTAAAGTCCAAGATCGCACTTTTTTGTGACGTGGATGAGGATGCCGTGATTGAAGCTTTGGATGTGGACACCATTTATGAAGTTCCGCTGCGGTTGAAGGCGGAAAAGATTGACCGCGTTGTCTGCAGAAAGTTAAAACTGCCGTATAAAGAAAGCAATCTTCAGGATTGGAAAAACAATGTTGTGAACCGTGCGCTCAACCCGAAGCACACACTCAAAGTGGCTGTAGTTGGAAAGTACATTAATTTGCAGGATGCATATAAGTCGATTTATGAGTCGATTCAGCATGGTGCTATCGCGAATGATACGGCGGTTATGGTTTGCCGAATCAGCTCGGAGAATATCACTAAGAAAAATGTTGCCGCAGTTCTGGAAGGGATGGCCGGCATTTTAGTGCCTGGCGGATTTGGATCGCGCGGTATCGAAGGCAAGCTCGAGGTAATTCAGTACGCGCGCGAAAATAAAATTCCTTTTTTTGGGATCTGTTTGGGAATGCAATGCGCTTGCATTGAATTCGCGCGCAATGTTTTAGGTTGGAAAGACGCGAATTCCACGGAAATGAACCCGAAAACAAAGCATCCCGTGATTGCGTTGCTTGAAGAGCAGCAGAAAGTGAAGGCGATGGGCGGTACGATGCGTTTGGGAGCTTTTCCTTGCAAAGTCAAAAAAGGAACGCGTTCACACGCGGCTTACGGTAAAGATTTAATTTCGGAACGGCATCGTCACCGTTACGAATTTAATAACCGTTACCGTAAAGATTTTGAAAAGAAGGGGCTTGTTTTTTCCGGGTTATCGCCGAGTGGTCATCTTGTGGAGATGGTTGAACTTAAGGATCATCCTTGGTTTGTTGCGGGGCAATTTCATCCCGAGTTTCAATCTAAGCCCGACCGGGCGCACCCACTGTTTCGAGAATTTATCCGCCATGCGCTCCAATGTGCGCAAACCGGAAATTAACGGAGGTTTCTTTTGGCTCTGCGTAACAAAGTTCAATTAGGTAATATCGTTTTTGGCGATGAAAACCAGTTTGTTTTAATCGGCGGCCCTTGCGTGATTGAAAGTGAATTGTCGGCTCTGAATCATGCCGAAAAAATCAGCCGTATCGCTTCGGATTTAAAAATTCCGTATGTTTTTAAGGCGAGCTATGACAAAGCTAACCGTTCTTCCATCAAG
This sequence comes from uncultured bacterium, assembly GCA_964562525.1. GTDB lineage: Bacteria > Omnitrophota > Omnitrophia > Omnitrophales > Aquincolibacteriaceae > Multiplicimicrobium. The sequence goes on along the minus strand of CAZLTL010000014.1, from coordinate 70,810 downwards.
TCGTTTCGCGGCCCCGGAATCACCGAAGGACTTAAGATTTTAGCCAAAGTAAAAAAACAATTTGGGCTTCCTGTTTTGAGTGATATTCACGAATCGATTCAGGTAAAACCAGCCACGGAAGTTTTGGATATTTTGCAAATCCCCGCATTCTTGTGCCGTCAAACCGATCTTTTGGCTGAAGCGGCTGCTTCCGGAAAAATTGTGAATGTGAAGAAAGGCCAATTTCTTTCACCGTGGGATGCTGAAAATATTGTTAAAAAGTTGGAAGAAGCCGGGACTCAAAAGATTTTACTGACAGACCGCGGAACTTCTTTCGGTTATAACAATTTGGTGAGTGATTTTCGTTCAATTCCTGTGATGCGATCCTTTGGCTATCCGGTTGTTTATGATGTGACTCACTCCGTGCAGCTCCCTGGCGGCAAAGGTTCCGCTTCGGGCGGGATGGCAGAATTTATTCCGACGTTATCTCGCTGCGGAATTGTTGCGGGAGCCGATGCGATTTTTATGGAAATCCATGAAAACCCGGCGGAGGCGCTCTCTGACGGTCCGAATGCGATGGCTTTGTCCAAACTCCGCGACCAGCTGCAGATTCTTTGCGAACTGAAGCAGGTCATTCGAAAGGTTGAGCTTAAACTTTCATGAAGCCCGATCAGATTAAAAAATTCGCGCTCGAAATTTTGGATATTGAAGCCGCCGCGATCCGTAACTTACGGAAGCATATCGGACCGTCGTTTTTGAAAGCGGTTCAAATCATTGCCGCTTGTAAGGGGCGTGTCATTCTGACGGGTATGGGCAAGCCCGGATTTATCGCGCGAAAAATTGCTGCCACCATGGCTTCGACGGGGACGCCTAGTTTTTTTGTTCATCCGGCTGAAGCGGTGCACGGTGATTTAGGAATGGTTACGGTTCAAGATGTGGTGATTGCGATTTCGCAAAGCGGGGAATCGATGGAGGTGGTCAATTTGCTGCCGGTGCTCAAAAAATTTGGAGTGCCGCTGATTGCGATGACCAGCCGCAAAGAATCAACTTTGGCAAAGAATGCGACGGTCATTCTTGATTTGGGAGTGACTAAAGAAGCCTGTCCACTGAATTTAGCTCCTTCTGCATCGACAACCGCTTCGCTCGCGCTTGGCGATGCTTTGGCGTTGTGTCTCTCGAAGTTGAAAAAATTTAAGTCTGAAGATTTTGCGGTATTTCACCCCGGAGGGAATCTCGGGCGTCGGTTGATGCGCGTTAAAGACATTATGCGCACGGGTAAGAAAAATCCGATCGCGGTAAAGGGAACAACGGTCGAAGGTGCTTTGCTTAAAATTACCTCGGCCCGAGCGGGAAGTTGTACAATAGTCGATTCCAAAGGACGCTTGCATGGAATTTTCACGGACGGTGATTTGCGCCGTCATTTAAGGTCTTCAGCCGCCCAAAATGGCGGGAAAGATATTTTGAAAGTGCCGGTTGAAAAACTAGGCACGATTCACCCCAAGTTCATTCACCAAGAAAAACTGGTAGAAGAGGCTTATCACACTTTGAAGACGTCTAAAATTGATGAATTGCCGGTTGTGGATGATGACGGCCGGGTCGTAGGACTTTTGGACGTTCAGGATATTTTGAGCGCGGGAGTCTGATTTGTTTTGCTCTGGGCCGTTTTGTTCAGCCTGTGCGGCTTTGCCGCAAACTGGCCATAAAAATATCCCAACCGCAAGATGCGCAATTGTAAGTTAAATAGGTGAGGTTCTAGTTCGTATGTTGAAGCGGATGATTTTAATCGCGGTGCTTTGTTTGGCGGCTTACATTGTTTGGATTCAATTCCAAGTTTTGTCGCAGAAAGGCATTTTTAAGATCCAGAAGAAAGAAGCGAAGAAAGAGGAAACTCAAAAGGTTTACTTTTTCTCATTCACAAAATATAACCCGACCGGTGGCAAAGAAATTGAAATTGAAGGCGATTCCGCCAATATTTTGGCTGAGACCGTTGATCTTTTGAACGTCGTTGCCAAAGCTTACGCGGAAGAAACGCCCGTGACGATTACCGCGGACCGTGGCAAATACGAAAAAAAGACCAATAAGGTTCATATTGAGCAAAATGTTGTCGCAACGACTCAGGACGGAACGCGCATGACAACGGAAGAGCTTGATATTTATCCCGATAAGCATGTTTTAGAGAATGAAGTCCAGACGGTTGTCCGCAAAAATAATATCAATGTGGATGGCATCGGTGCGCGCGGCGATACCAATTTAAAGCGCGTTAAATTTAAGAAGAACGTGACTGTTGTAGTTCAGCCGGACAAGGATTCCAAAGAGGATCCGACAGTCATTACCTGCGATGGCCCGCTTGAAATTGATTACAATCAGAACATCGCTTATTTTAAAGAAAACGTGATCGCGAAAGATCGGCGCGGAACGCTTTATTCCGATTTGATGGATGTTTATTACAGCAAAGAGAGCAAAAAAGTTTCAAAGATTATCGCGCGGGGTAATGTGATGATTGAGAATCCGGACGGCAATAAAACTTATAGTGACAGCGTGATTTATCTTGCGGATGAAGGGCGAGTTATTTTGGGCGGAGACACTGAGGCGCTTTATGCCGGCGGCTCCAGTGAATCATTTAACCAATCGAGTTTTTAATTATGATGGACTTACTTCAGACTGAAAATTTAGTTAAAACTTATAAAGGACGCACGGTGGTGAACCGTGTTTCTATTCGAATCGGCCGCGGCGAAATTGTGGGGTTGCTTGGGCCGAACGGCGCGGGTAAAACCACCAGCTTTTATATGGTGGTAGGCGTTATTCGTCCCGATTCAGGAAAAATTCTTTTTCGCGGTGAAGATATTACCAAGCTGCCGATGCATGAGCGTGCCCGCCTTGGAATTGGATATTTATCCCAAGAGCCTTCGATTTTTAGAAAGTTGACGGTGGAAGAAAATGTGATGGCAATTCTTGAGACGCTGGATATCCCTCAGCGTGAGCGTGATTTGCGCTTGCGCCGTTTGTTGAATGAACTGGATATTGCGTCGCTTGCGAAAAGCAAAGCTTATACTCTTTCGGGAGGAGAGCGACGCCGCCTTGAAATTACTCGTGCGCTTGTGACTAATCCTTCACTCCTGCTGTTGGATGAACCATTCAGCGGTGTTGATCCTATCGCGGTTTTTGAAGTTCAGAAAATCCTTGAGAGGCTGAAAGCCCAGGGGCTGAGCATTCTTTTAACGGATCATAGCGTGCGTGAAACGCTGGCGATTACGGATCGTTCTTATTTGCTTTATGAAGGTAAAATCGAAATCTCAGGAAGTTCGGAGTTCCTCGCCTCAGATGCGCGGGCAAAAGAGCTTTATCTGGGGGAAAAATTTACGCTTTCATAAAGAAGAATCAGATTAAATTAAAATCAAAGGTGTCATTATGAAAATTACCTATACCGGGCAAAATATTAAAGTGGGCGCGGAAGTCAAAAAAAATCTTGAAGAAAAGCTTTCACGATTTGAAAAGTATTCTTCCAAAATTGTCGAAGCGCATGTGATTTTAAAGAAAGAAAAAATTATTTTTTACGCGGAAATCAGCGTGCTTGCGAAGAATCTCAAAGCGGTCGGGCACGGAAAATCGGGCGAGAATATTTTTGTCGCAATTGACGCCGCTTTTTTGAAAGCTGAAAAACAGCTGAAGAAATTCCGCGAAAAGACCAAAGACCATCATAAAAGTGTTCACCGAAAGTCATCCATTCGCAAAGGATTGAAGCTTGTGAAAGCGGATATCGGCGAAACGGAAGCTTCCGAAGCCGTCATTTAAGAAAGGAAGCTGCAATTATGAAAATTACAGAGTTTTTGGACGTAAAAGGGATTCATTTAGACCTCCGTGCTTCTGAGAAGCAGGACATTCTGAAGGAATTAGTGGATGTTTTAGCGGAAGTCAAAGACATTGGCGATAAGAAGCTCATTTTGAAAGCTTTACTTGAAAGAGAAAGTTTGGGATCGACCGGAATCGGACAGGGGATCGCAATCCCGCATGGCAAAACGGATAAAGTAAAAGAGTTGATTTCGGTTCTTGCGATCAGCAAGCAAGGTGTTAACTTTGAAGCTTTGGACGGCGAACCGGTGTATATCTTTTTTCTGCTTGTTGCTCCTAAAGACGCGGCCGGACCGCATTTAAAAGCGTTGGCGCAAATTTCACGCATGCTGCGCGATACTTATTTCTGTGATTTGCTGCGCCGTTGCGAAAGTGCCGAACAAGTTTATGATTTGATCCGCAAGGAAGAAAACCGCAAGAGTTAAGAAATTTTATATGCGGTTTTTTAAGTGGCTATCCCCGGGATTAGGGATTAAACGCTGGATTTTTCTTTGTCTTTCGGGCCTGGGCCTTGTTGTTGTTTTTGCTTTGCTTACCGTTAAAAGCCTTTCCCGCGAAAGCGTTTTGTTGGCATCTGTAACGATGTCTTCGCTCATTTTTGGTATTTTCCTGATTTACATGGGTATTAAAAATATGGTGCGTATTTTTGTGCGCGCTTTAATGCCGTTAGACCGCCGCGATAGCGAGCTCGTTGATATCGTTTTTCAAAGCCAACAGTCGCACACCCTTTTAAAAGGACCGCGTGTTGTTGCGATCGGCGGAGGCACCGGATTAAGCGCGATGCTTTCCGGAATTAAAAAATATACGAGTAATATTACCGCGATTGTGACTGTGACGGATACCGGCGGCAGCTCAGGCCGGCTGCGCGATGAAATGGATATTCTGCCTCCGGGTGATATCCGTAACTGTTTGGTGTCTCTGGCTGATGCAGGGCCGTTGATTCGGGATTTGTTTCAGTACCGTTTTGAAGTGGGCGAAGGGTTGAAGGGGCACAGTTTTGGAAACCTTTTTATCACCGCGCTTTCTAAAGTAACCGGTGATTTTGAAAAAGCGATCGCTGAGTCGAGCAAAGTACTGAATATTCGCGGGCGAGTGTTACCTTCAACACTCGAAAAAGTTTCTCTCGTAGCTGAGTTTTCTGACGGAACTTGGGCGGAAGGTGAAACGAATATTACAGACTTTAAGAAGAATATTGTCGGATTAAAACTGAAGCCTGCGGATTGCCGTGCTTGCGCCGAAGCCGTGGACGCGATTTTAAACGCGGACATTATCCTTATGGGGCCGGGAAGTTTATATACCAGTATTCTTCCTAATTTGCTGATACCTGAGATTCAAAAAGCCATTTTAAAATCAGATGCTTACAAAATTTATGTTATGAATGTAATGACCCAGCCCGGTGAAACAATTCATTATTCGGCGAGTGATCATTTAGATGTGTTGACGCGTCACACGGATCCCCGGATTGTGGACGGATGCTTTGTGAACACCCGACCGGTCCCTCCGGATTTATTGAAAAAGTACGCCGAGCAAGGGGCAGAGCTTGTCGATTTAGATTTAGAGAAAATCGAGGCTAAGGGCTATGAGATTTTAAAGGGTTCTGTCATTACGACTGACGGTCAAGTTCGTCACGACTCCGAAAAATTATGCCAAATTTTAATTGATCATGCCTCGGCGCGTTTAAGCGCGGGCGCGCCAAAGTGATTTATGACCGAAAAAAAGAAAATTCTTGAGCGTCAATTTGAGATCCGGAATAAGCAAGGCTTGCATGCCCGTCCGGCAGCGCTTTTTGTTCAAACGGCGAATCAATATGAATGCGAAATTGATGTGATAAAAGATGATAATACCGTGAATGGAAAGTCGATTATGGGGATTATGACTTTGGCCGCGGAGGCCGGTTCCATGGTGACGGTTCAAGCTCGCGGTGCGGATGCCGGTGAAGCACTGGATGCGATTCAAAAACTTTTTGAAAGTAATTTCGGGGAAGCCGAATGAACTATTGTTGCGGGGAAGCTAAATGATGAACCAAGTGAAGGGGATCGGAGTTTCTTCCGGGTTTGCGATCGGACGTGTCCGCATTCTACATAGCGGAGATGTTTTTCAAATTGCCCGGCAAATGGTTCCGCCTGATCTTGTCGTGCATGAAATTGCCCGATTCGAAGATGCTTTAACCAAAACCCGCGCTGAAATTTTAGGTATTCGCAAGAAGGTCTCTTCGCAGATCGGAAATGAAAGCTCCGATATTTTCAACGCTCACCTTTTGATTCTTGAGGACCGTACGCTGATTGAAGATGTCATTGGCATGGTGAAGTCAGAGCGCGTGCAGGCCGAGTATGCTTTTTCAAAAGTAATCCAGCGTTACTTTGAAGTTTTTTCCCAAATTAATGATGAATACTTAAAAGAGCGCGTCGCGGATATCCGTGATGTGGGGCGCAGGCTTTTGGCCAATCTATGCGGGCATGAAAAACACCACCTCGACCGTTTGGATGAGCCGGTTATTTTAATTTCTCATGATTTGTCACCTTCTGACACGGCATCGCTTGACCGCAGCAAGGTTTTAGCTTTTGTTACCGAAAGCGGCGGACCGACTTCTCACACCGCGATTTTAGGGCGCTCGCTTGAAATTCCGGCGATTGTCGGCGCGGCAGGGTTGCTTCATCAGGTGAATAACGGCGATTTGGTGATTGTCGATGGTTCGCATGGCATTGTGATTATTTCGCCGGATGAGAAGACCGTCGAAAATATGACGCGCCAGCAAGAGCGCTTCATTAAGTTTCGTACCGAACTGGATAAATTGCGTGATCTTCCGGCTGAAACAATCGACGGAAGAAAGATTATTTTAGCCGCAAATATTGAGTTTCATTACGAAATGGATTCCGTTATTTCTCATGGGGCCGAAGGAATCGGGCTTTACCGCACTGAGTATTTTTACATGAACCGCACTGATTTGCCGGGTGAGGAGGAGCAGTTTCAAGCCTATAAGCAAGTGGCTGAGAAAATGAATCCGCATGGCGTGGTTATCCGTACTTTAGATTTGGGAGGAGATAAGTTTGTTTCCTCGCTGGATGTTGCGCATGAGATGAACCCCTATTTGGGTTGGCGCGCGATTCGTTTTTGCTTGGCGCGCACGGATATTTTCAAAACTCAGCTGCGTGCCATTCTTCGCGCCAGCGCGCACGGCAATTTAATGGTGATGTATCCTCTTATCTCAACGGTGGGCGAGCTCATAAAAGCGAATGAGTTGCTTGAGGAATCACGCCAAGAACTAAAAAAAGAAGGAATTCCTTTCAGCGATAAACTGCAGGTGGGAGCGATGATTGAAATTCCTTCCGCGGCGCTGACGAGCGATGTTCTGGCTAAAGAAGTGGATTTCTTTTCTATCGGAACAAATGATTTGATCCAATACTCGCTTGCGGTTGACCGTGTGAATGAAAAAATCGCGTATCTTTATCAACCGACCCATCCCGCAATTTTAAAGCTGATTCATATGGTTATTGAGAACGCGCATACTCAAAAAAAATGGGTGGGGAGTTGCGGTGAAATGGCAAGTGATCCTGCGATCGCGCTTTTGATGGTGGGGCTGGGGATTGATGAGCTCAGCGCAAGTCCTGTGAGTTTGCCTAAAATTAAAAAAGCGATCCGCTCAATTAAGTTTTCAGACGCGCAAAAGATTGCCAAAAAAGCTTTAGGATTCAGCACGGCTGAAGAAATTAAAAGTTATTTGGATGAGCAGGTTCAAATTTACTGCAAAGAGTTGGTTGAAGAATAAGTTATGTTGGATCATCTTGAAAGTTTGCCCCGCCAAGTAAAAGATGCTTTTTTAATCGGAAGCAGCACGCCCTTCCCAAAAAAATTCCATAAGCAGATAAAAAAGATTATTTATTGCGGAATGGGCGGATCCGGAATCAGCGGCGACTTGATTAAAGTTTTTTTTGATCAAACTTCGGATAAGTCTTGGACTGTTCTGCGCGATTATCATCTGCCTGCATGGGTTGATTCTTCAACGCTTGTTGTTCTTTCGAGTTATTCCGGCAACACGCTCGAAATGAAATCTATTTTCCGCGAAGCGGTTCGCCGCGGAGTTCCCTTGATAGCGCAAACTTCAGGCGGATGGATTGCGCAAGCCTGCCAAAAGAATAGATTTGTTCAACTCAGTCTTCCTGCCGGATTTCCGCCGCGCTGCGCGATCGGATATTTGACTTTCTCGCTGCTTGCATACTTTGTCAGTGCGGGCTGGATACGCATTGAATTGAAAGATTGGGAGGAGGCGTTTGATTCAGTTGAAGAGTTTCCTCGAGTTGAAGCTTTAAAGTTGGCTAAAAAACTTTCAGGGAAAAATATCCGCTTCTATGGCGGGAGTTTTTTAGAGCCGGTGGCATTAAGGTGGAAAACTCAATTTGCTGAAAATTCAAAAATGCTTACCGGTTACGGGAGCATCCCCGAAATCTTCCATCATGAAGTTGAGGGGTGGCATGCGCCAACCGCAATGATCAAGCAGTCTGTCGGTGTTTTTTTTGTCGATTCCGATGAGCCGGAATGGCTTGTCAGCAAGAGAAAAGTTGCAATGAATTGGATGAAGAAGAGCGGTGCTGAGTCGCTTTTGATACAAACGCGCGGGAAGGGGCTTTTAGCCAAGATATTTTCTTTGATTATGTTAGGGGATTGGACAAGCTATGAGCTCGCTTTGCTTAATAAGGAAGATCCTCTCTCCATCAAGGTGATTGAACGCATTAAAGCGGCTGAAAAAACAGCTTGATTTGGGCGTTCAGTCCCATAATAATTGCTACCCTCAACAGCTTTTTAAGGCTCTAGAAAGAGGAAATCCATGAAATCAAGAAATTATTTTTTTACTTCCGAATCTGTCAGCGAAGGTCATCCCGACAAGGTGTGTGACCAAATTTCCGATGCTGTTTTGGATGCCTTTTTAAAACAAGACCCTAAGTCTCGCGTAGCTTGTGAAACCCTTGCGACGACGCATCATGTGACGGTTGCCGGCGAAGTAACCAGCCAAGGCCGCGTTGATGTCGAGAAAATCGCGCGCGAAGTCATTCAAAAGATCGGCTATAACTCGGACGATGTTTTTTTTAACGGAAAGACATGCGAAGTGCAAGTCAAACTGCATGCTCAGTCGCCCGACATTGCGATGGGTGTGGATACGGGCGGAGCCGGCGACCAGGGTATGATGTTTGGCTATGCTTCGGATGAAACACCGGAGTTGATGCCTTTAGCCATTCAGCTTTCACACCAGCTTGTGCAAAAACTTGCTGAACTGCGTAAAGCCGGAACAATTAAATATTTGCGCCCGGACAGCAAAAGTCAGGTGACGATTGAGTACGAAAATGGTGTTCCGAAGCGTGTGGACGCCGTTGTTGTGAGCACGCAGCATGACGGTGACGTGACACTTGAACAAATCAAAAAAGATGTCACCGAACAAGTCATCAAAAAAGTTATTCCCGCAAAATTTTTGGACGCGAGTACAAAGATTTTTATCAATCCGACGGGGCGTTTTGAAATTGGCGGTCCCCACGGAGATACGGGGCTGACCGGCCGTAAGATTATCGTTGATACTTACGGCGGCATGGGTCGTCATGGCGGCGGAGCATTCTCAGGAAAAGATCCATCCAAGGTTGACCGTTCCGCAGCTTATTTTTGCCGTTATGTCGCGAAGAATATTGTCGCGGCAGGACTTGCGAAGCGCTGCGAAATTCAGGTTTCTTATGCCATCGGCGTTGCTGAACCAACTTCGTTGAAAGTTGACACTTTCGGTACGACGGCTTATTCCGAACAGGAAATCGAAAATGTTGTGAGAAAAGTTTTTGATTTCACTCCGCGCGGAATCATCAAAGCGTTGGATCTTTTGCGTCCGATTTATCAAGTGACCGCATCTTATGGGCACTTTGGTCGGCCGGAGTTCAGCTGGGAAAAGACAGACAAAGCCGCTGAGCTGAAGAAGAGCTTTGAATCTAAAAAATTAGCATCCGTTTAAGAAAGCAGGCTAGGAGCATGAATACTGTGACAGAAAAAAAATTAGACTATCGAGTAGCGGATCTTTCTTTGGCCGATTGGGGACGCAAAGAGATTCAAATCGCCGAAAAAGAAATGCCGGGGTTGATGGCTATACGCGAGAAATATGCTCCGTCAAAGCCGCTGAACGGGGTTCGTATCACGGGCTCACTACATATGACGATTCAAACTGCGGTTTTGATTGAAACTCTTACCGCGCTCGGTGCCAATGTTCGCTGGGCGAGCTGCAATATTTTTTCAACGCAGGATCATGCGGCCGCGGCAATCGCGAAATCCGGCGTGCCTGTTTTTGCGTGGAAGGGTGAAACGCTGGAAGAGTATTGGTGGTGCACGGAGCAGGCGATTTCTTTTCCGGGTGGAAAAGGCCCTCAGCTTGTCGTGGATGACGGCGGCGACGTCACGCTTTTGCTTCATAACGGTTATCAGCTCGAGGAAGGTGATAAGTGGGTTGATTCTCCGTCCGGCTCTCATGAAGAAAAAGTGATCAAGGATTTGCTTAAGAAAATTTATTCTGAAAATCCGATTCGCTGGCATGAAATGGTAAAGGATTGGCGCGGCGTGAGTGAAGAAACCACAACCGGCGTGCATCGTTTGTATAAATTGCATGAGCAGAAGAAACTGCTTGTTCCGGCATTCAATGTGAATGATTCTGTAACCAAATCTAAGTTTGATAATTTGTACGGCTGCCGCCATTCACTCGTGGATGGTCTTAACCGTGCGCTTGACGTGATGATTTCAGGTAAGGTTGCGGTGGTTTGCGGTTACGGCGATGTGGGCAAGGGCAGCGCGCAGTCTTTGCGCGGTCAGGGCGCACGTGTCATTGTGACTGAAATTGATCCGATCAATGCTTTGCAAGCCGCGATGGAAGGTTATGAAGTTACGACTATCGAGGAAACATTGGGTCGTGGTGATATTTACATTACGACAACCGGTAATGTGGACATTATTACTATTGAGCACATGAAGAAAATGAAAGATCAGGCTGTGATTGCCAATATCGGTCATTTTGATAATGAAATTCAGGTGGATAAGCTCGTTAATTTCCCCGGAATTAAACACACCAACATCAAGCCTCAGGTTGATAAATATGAGTTCCCGACCGGAAACTCTGTTTTTCTTCTCGCTGAAGGTCGCTTGGTGAACCTGGGTTGCGCGACAGGGCATCCTTCCTTTGTCATGAGCAACAGTTTTTCAAATCAAACTTTGGCGCAAATTGATCTTTGGAAAAACAAAGATACCTATAAACCGGGTGTTTATGTTTTGCCGAAAAAGTTGGATGAAGAAGTTGCGCGGTTGCACCTCGAAAAGATCGGTGTGAAGCTGACGAAGTTGACTCCTGCGCAGGCGAAGTATTTGGATGTGCCTGTAGAAGGTCCTTACAAGCCGGCTCATTATCGTTACTGATTTGTTCTGAATTAAAACGCCCGAGAGGCTATAAGCTTCTCGGGCGTTTTTTATTTTAGCTGTAAGTTTTTAGTGTCATTGTGCGGAAACTGGAATTCCGTAAATCTCCCTTGTGTTGGTCCTCAAATTAAAAAATCCTAGTCTTCTCAGACAGCCAGTGCTTCGCTTGGAACTCGAATCCTAAGATCTTTTAATTTGAGCTTTCTCGTCCAAAGTGGGGTGGAGGCTGTGAAGCGGAGAAGCCCTGATACTGCTTTGCAGTAACGGCTTGCTGTTATACGGTCTTTCCTCGATTCCGCGTGAATCGCGAAATGACCGATTTTATCTATTTAGAAATATATAAAGTTTTGAGCTGTTCAAAAAGGATCAGATACGAGGCGAATAAGAATCAATGTTCCAAAACCTTCAGATAGCCTAGCAACAGGTTGTTTGAAATGCTGAGATGTAGTCTGCGACTATAAACAAGGCGCTTATGGGGGCTGTTCAAAAAGGGTCAGATGCTAGGCGGATGCGAGTGACTGAGGAGGCTTATATGCTAATAAGCCGCACGAAGGAACGAAGTGTTCAACGACGCAGATGATTCTTTTTCAACAGGCTCAATCGTATTTCTCGAAGAAGATCGATTCTTTGGTTTTAAGTCCCGCCTCTTGGGCTACTTTTTCCACCGCAAGAATCATATCGGTTAAACCGCAAATATAAACATGGGCGCTGTCGCCGGGCTTGATTAAGTCTTTTAAGATCATCTGCACATAACGGCTTTCGCCTTTCCATTCTTTGGGGCGCGATACGGTCATGATATTTTTAAGGCGCGGGTTTGCCGCGGCAAGTTTTTCTAAGTCATCTTTGTAGAAGACTTGGTCTTCATAACGGTTACCGTAAAGATTGACTAAGTTAACATCAGCTTTCTTTTCAAGGAGATCGTAGATCATAGCGCGGAAAGGGGCGAAGCCGGTTCCGGTTGAAACAAAGTAAATGGTTTTAGGTAAAGGCTGCTTTACGGTGAAATGTCCGAGGGGCCCTTGGATTTTGAGTTTATCGCCTTCCTTTTTATGAATGAGATAGCCGCTGGTCATCGGGCCGTTTTCAACTTTTTTCCAAAACAGCTGCAGCGTGCCGGGTTGAGACGGCCAAGAGGCGATTGAATAAGCGCGCTTTAGGATTTTGCCTCCCGCGAGAGGTGGAATATCATCGGCGATGATATTGACGAATTGACCAGCTTCATGCTCCCAATGGTCTGTTGGCTTAAAACGCAAAGTGAAATGACGAAGGTCATCGCCCAAAGGGATAATTTTTTCGATTGTCGTTTCAAAAATCGCAGCGCGCATGAGCTCTCCTCATTGATGGTTGAAAGCAGGGTCATTATAGGAAACGGGCTCTAAAATGCAAGCTGAGAAGTTTTAAGGGCTGCTGTGTAAAATCTGGGTAAGTTGCATATCCGTGATTGATGGTGCAAGCTATTTGGAATAGAATGCATTTGCATTTTTACTTTAAGTTTGCGCTTAAATTAAATCATAAAATTCGCTTTGCCAAAAATAAGGCAAAAGCAAGAAAGGCAGATTTCGCAATCATGAAGAGACATTTTGATGATGAATTACTTAAGCTAAAAGGGAAGCTGCTTAAAATGGGGCTTTTGGTTGAGGAGGCGATTGCCAACTCCGCCGCATCTCTTTTTGAACGTGATTCTAAGAAAGCGGAAACGGTTGTTTTGCGCGATCAGGAAATCAATGTGTATGAAATTGAAATTGACGAATTAGGGCATGAGTTTATTGCTCTTTACCAGCCTACTGCCAGTGATCTTCGTTTGATTACGATGATTCTTAAAATTACCAATGACCTTGAGCGTATGGGTGACCAAGCGGTCAATATTGCTAAAAAAGCGCTTTATGTAAATGGCGAGCCCGCGCTTATTCCTTATGATGATTTTAGGAAAATGTATCAGCATACGATGATGATGGTGCGTGACGCGATTAACGCGTTTATGGACGCGGATTTGGTTAAAGCAAAAACTATTTTGGAATCCGATGATAATGTGGATCAAATTGATGACAAAATCGCGCTTGAAGTATTAAAAGCGATTAAAGCCAATCCCGCCCAGGCGCAGGTTGGGGTTTGTTTAATTTTGGCTTCCCATAACTTTGAGCGTATTGCCGATCTTGCGACGAATCTTGCGGAAGATGTGATTTATCTTAAGCAAGGAATAGATGTTCGCCACCATATTCGCGAGCGTCGTGACGATAAAAGGAATTAGCTTTTTGAGGCTTTCTCGAGAGCCCATTTTCCGCCTCAAGCTATCTTTTTAGAGCATTTTTTAGTTCCTTTTCAGGCTTGTCCCTAAGGTGGACATTCGTGAGTCTGTCGGGTAATATACAACCCATAAAACCGCTTCTGAATCTTTAAAAGAAGTCTCCTTTTCGAGAAATCGGACAGGGGCTTTTTTTTTACCGAAGCTTCACGCATAGCTCGTTGTTTGAGCTTTGATTATCCGTTTTGATATTTGATTTTGAATCGAGATTCTTCTCTTCAATGAGAGAAAGGCTGACTTATGGCACTAAGAACCGCATGGCTTGCAAAACGCACCGGAGATCGTAACCGCACCCAAATGCATTATGCACGGCAGGGTTTAATTACTCCCGAAATGGAATATGTCGCGCAGCGCGAGAATGTGTCTGCGGAATTTATTCGCTCGGAAGTTGCGCGCGGACGAATGGTGATTCCCGCGAATATTAACCACGCGAATTTGGAACCGATGGCAATCGGCATTAATTCGAAATGCAAAATTAACGCCAATATCGGTAATTCAGCCGTGACTTCCAATATTGAAAAAGAAATCCACAAGCTGCGTTTAGCGCTTAAGTACGGATCGGATACGGTCATGGATCTTTCAACCGGCGCGCAATTGGATGAAACCCGTATTGCGATTCTTCAGAACAGCCCTGTGCCTGTCGGAACCGTTCCTATTTACCAGGCGTTAGAAGCGGTGGGCGGAATTCCTGAGGAATTGACCGCGGATATTATGTTTGATGTGATTGAAAAGCAGGCGCAGCAAGGTGTGGATTATATGACGATTCACTCCGGCGTGTTGATCGAGCATTTACCGCTTTTGTCCAAGCGTTTGACCGGGATTGTCAGCCGCGGCGGCGCTATTTTAGCGCAATGGTGTTTGCGTCATCATAAACAGAATTTTCTCTACACAGAGTATGACCGTTTGCTTGAAATCTGCAAAAAGTATGATGTTACGATCAGCTTGGGTGACGGTTTGCGTCCCGGATGTCTTGCAGATGCAAGTGATGCCGGACAGTTTGCTGAGCTTGAAACGCTTGGGCAGCTGACCTTAAAAGCTTGGGAACACGATGTGCAGGTGATGGTGGAAGGTCCCGGACATGTTCCGATGGATCAAATTCCTATGAATATTGAAAAGCAAATCAAAGTTTGCCACGAGGCTCCTTTCTATGTTCTTGGGCCTTTGGTGACTGATATTGCTCCAGGCTATGATCATATTACTTCAGCCATTGGTGCCGCAATTGCAGGGCAAGCCGGTGCGGCAATGCTTTGTTATGTGACACCACGTGAACATTTGGGATTGCCGGATTTGGATGACGTTAAGCAGGGCGTGATTGCGTATAAAATCGCCGCGCATGCCGCTGACGTGGCGCGCAAGCGTCCGAACGCGCGCGAACGGGATGATGCCCTTTCTAAAGCGCGTTTTACTTTCAACTGGAAAGAGCAGTTCCGTCTTTCGATGGATCCGGAATATGCGCAGCAGCTTCACGATGAGACGCTCGCGGATGATTATTTTAAAGACGCCGAGTTTTGCTCGATGTGCGGACCGAAGTTTTGTTCGATGGCGATTTCAAAAGAGGTGACTGAGCTTGGTCAACAAAGCCAAGTTGAGCGTGAAGCCAAAAAAAATGAGCGCCGTGAGAAGATTCTTAACGCGCAATAATAACCGGTTGGGCGAATACCAGAGCTAAAAATGAAACTGCACGATTCAATTCAGGATGAAATCGCGGATCTCAAGAAAAAGAGAAACGCGATTATTTTGGCGCACAATTACCAGGTTGGTGAAATCCAGGATATCGCGGATTACACCGGTGATTCTCTGGGTTTGTCGCGAACAGCCATGAAAACAAACGCGGATGTGATTCTTTTCGCGGGGGTGCATTTTATGGCTGAAACCGCCAGTATTATGTGTCCGACTAAAAAAGTGATTGTGCCTGATTTGGCCGCGGGTTGTTCCATGGCGGATATGATCAAGCCTGAAAACGTCCGTGAATGGAAAAAAACTCACCCTGCCGGTATTGTGGTTTCGTATGTCAATACTTCAGCGGATGTTAAAGCGGAAAGTGATTACTGCTGTACTTCTTCCAATGCGGTGAATGTGGTGAAATCCATTCCAGTTGACAAAGAAATTCTTTTCCTGCCTGATTTTTATTTGGGCAGTTATGTGCAAATGCAAACCGGCCGTACCAATATGACGATTTGGAAAGGTTACTGTCCTTCGCATACCCTGATTCAATCGTCGGAAATTAACGCGCTGCGCAAACAGCATCCCGAAGCGGAGTTTTTGATGCACCCTGAATGTGGCTGTCTGACCAAATCCATGCATCTTGCCGATAAAATTCTTTCAACCGAGGGTATGGTTCGGTATGTCGGTGAATCCAAAGCCAAGAAATTTATTATTGCGACCGAAACCGGCATTCTGCACCGTATGCAGCAGGATCATCCGGAGAAGCTTTTTATTCCTGCTAGTCCGCAGTCGGTTTGTGGTTATATGAAAATGAATACGCTTGAGAAAATTGTCGATTCGCTTGAACATTTGCGTCACGAAGTGAAGGTGCCGAAAGAGTTGGCGGATCGAGCTCGTCTTCCAATTGAACGTATGGTGGCTATATCATGACCGATTTTGCCGCGCTTATCAAAAGAAAGCCGACGCGCCAGGTGAAGGTAGGTTCCGTCACGATTGGCGGAGACGCTCCCGTTCGAATCCAGTCGATGTGCACAACGCATACCCGTGATGTGGACGCGACGGTGGCGCAAATTGAACAACTGACCGAGGCAGGATGTGAGCTTGTCCGTGTTGCTTGCCCGAAAGAAGAAGATGCGCGCTCTCTTGGCAAAATCAAAAAACGTATTAAGATTCCGTTGGTTGCGGATATTCATTTTAATCATCGGTTTGCCTTAATCGCGATTGATGAAGGAGTTGATAAGCTTCGTCTCAATCCCGGTAATATCGGTGCCGAAGACCGCGTTGTGGAAGTCGTTGAAAAAGCGAAGCGCAATAAAATTCCGATCCGTATCGGGGTTAATGGCGGATCACTTGAGAAAGATATCCGCGACCGTTTGGGCGTCACACCTGAAGCTTTGGTTGAAAGTGCCAAGCGGCATGTCTCAATTTTAGAGCGGCTTGATTTCAACGACATTATTATTTCAATCAAAGCTTCCGATGTCCCGACTATGGTCGGTGCTTACCGTTTAGCCAGTCAGACCTTTAACTATCCGCTGCATTTGGGTGTGACGGAAGCAGGGACGCTTTTGCGGGGCAGTATTTATAACGCGATCGGTATCGGCACGCTTTTGCAAGAGGGGATTGGCGATACCATTCGTGTTTCTCTGACTGCGGACTCGCGTGAAGAAATAAAGGTCGGAAAAATGATTTTGGAGGCGCTCGGTTTGCGCAAGGGTGTGCGTGTTATCTCTTGCCCAAGCTGCGGCCGTGCGGAAGTCGATGTGTTTAAATTAGCGGGCGAAGTGGAAGACCGCGCGATGAAAACCCTGAAAGATCCGCTGACCCTTTCCGTTCTAGGCTGTGTTGTAAACGGCCCCGGCGAAGCGCATGAAAGTGATTTTGGCATTACCGGCGGAAAAGATAAAGGAATGCTCTACGTGGATGGCAATCAGCATCGCGTAGTAGACCAATCGAAGCTTGTCGACGAACTCTTTGAAGAGATTAAGCGCAAAAAACCGGACGCGTTGAAATAACGAGCTGCCCACTCAGGGGGGCAAGATGATGATCGACTCCATTCTTAAAAATTCTGACCTTCATGATATCGCCGAAAAAGTGACTGCTGGCGAAAGACTTTCGTTTGATGATGGAGTTCGGCTTTACCGTTCTTCTGATTTGCATGCAGTGGGCGCTTTAGCGCAAACTGTGCGCCAAAGAATCAACGGCCGCCGTGTTTACTACTCCGCCAATCTTCACCTCAATCACACCAATGTCTGCAGCATTAGCTGTATGTTTTGTTCGTTCTCGCGTAAGCCCGGACAAGAAGGCGGTTATGCTTTTTCTGTGGAGGAGATGGTTGCAAAGGTTCAGCGTGCGGTTGAAAAATGGAATATCAATGAAGTGCATATTGTGGGCGGGCATCATCCCGATCTTTTTATGGATTACTATGAAGAGCTTTTTCGACAAATTCGAAAAGTTGGATCGCATCTTTACATTAAAGCTTTAACCGCTCCTGAAATTGATGATTTGGCTGTTCGCTGCAAAATAAGCCACGAAGAAGTTTTGAAAAGACTTATTGCCGCGGGTCTTGATGGAATGCCGGGCGGAGGCGCTGAAATTTTTGCGGAGAAGACTCGCCAGAAAATATGCCGTGAAAAAATTACGGCTGCAGAATGGATTGCGATTCATCAAAAAGCGCACGCGTTGGGGTTGAGAACCAACTGTACGATGCTTTATGGACATATTGAATCGGATGAAGACCGCGTGGATCATGTTTTGCGTTTACGTGATTTGCAGGATAAAACCAACGGCTTTCAGTCTTTTATTTTACTTTCTTATCAAGCCGAGAATAACCGGTTAGCCAAGCTCGGCGAGCCGGGCGGGATTTTAGATTTGAAGGCCCTAGCTGTTTCACGGCTACTTTTTGATAATGTGCCGCATATTAAGGCGCATTGGACAACGACGAATTTGAAGTTTGCTCAGGTGGCGCTTTCTTTCGGATGCGATGATTTGGGTGGGCTTAATTTAAATGAGAAAATTATGCATGATGCCGGCAGTGAAACCCCTCTGGATCTTTCCCGATCCGAGATGGAGAGATTGATTGTAGATGCCGGTTACGAACCCTGTCTTGTGGATAGTTCTTATCAGACGGCAGCTGCTTCCAAATGACCGATCGCTATTCCAGGCAATCCGTTCTTCCTCAAATTGGTCCTGCTGGCCAAGCAAAAATGTTAGCTGCGCGTGTCGCAATCGTGGGCTTGGGTGCCTTGGGTTCCGTCTCTGCGCAGCTTTGCGCGCGCGGAGGAGTTGGGCTTTTAAGGTTGATCGACCGCGATATTGTCGAGTTGTCGAATCTTCAAAGGCAAGTTTTATTCACGGAAGAAGATGCGCGTGAAGGGAAAGCTAAAGCGACTGCTTCCAAACAGCATTTGCACAAAATCAATTCTCAGATTCAGATTGAAGCGGTTGTGGATGATTTGCGAGCGGAAAATGTTTCTGAATTGTTGCGTGGCATCGATGTTGTTTTGGATGGGGCCGATAATTTTGAGACGCGGTATTTAATTAATGACTTTGCGGTTCAAAACAAAGTTCCTTTCTTTTACGGCGGAGCGATTGAGACGCGCGGTATGGTTTATTCTGTTCTGCCGGATGGGAGACCCTGTTTAAGGTGCCTGTTTCCCCAAGCCCCTCTGACAAATTTAGCGCAAACTTGCGATCGGAGCGGGATTCTGGCTGCGGCATCGCATTGGACAGCCGCGATGCAATTTGCTCAGCTGGTTAGGTTACTTACGGAGGGACCGTCAGCAGTCCCGGCTGTATTGCTGCAAAGTGATGTTTGGAGTGGTGAGGCAAAGTCAATTTTTGCGGCACAGATTACGTCAGAGCGATGCGATGGGTGTCGGAGCGGAACTTTTGCGGCCTTGACGCCTCAAGCAGGTACGCAAACCTTGAAACTTTGCGGGCGGAATGCGGTTCAGATTCAGACGGAACAAGGGCAGGTAAATTTAAACTGGGAATCCCTCCATGAGCGCTGGAAAGGATTAGCAGAAATTAAAATTGGAGCGGATTTTGCGCGCGTTGATTTAGATCCGTATGAGCTGACACTATTTAAAAATGGCCGCGTGATTGTGAAGGGGACGGAAGATCCGGCAATTGCCCGCAGCCTGTATGCGCGGTGGATAGGGTGTTGATTTATTTTTCATTTGTTTAACGATCTTTTTTGTGTTGCAATCTTAGGATTCGGAGGATGCTATGTCTGGTAAAATTGTTTTATCGCGTGAAGGTTACGATAAGCTCTTTGAAGAGCTGCAGTATTTAAAAAGCACGAAGCGTCGGGAAGTCACCGAGGCTTTGTCGGTGGCGCGCGCGCATGGCGATTTAAAAGAAAACGCGGAGTATGATGCTGCCAAAGAAGCAAAAGCGCACCTTGAGACCCGTATCTCTCAGCTCGAAGATAAACTTTCCCGGGCTCAGATTCTTGATTTATCCCAAGTTCCCAAAGATAAGGTTTTTTTGGGAGCGACCGTGGAAGTCGAAAATTTGAAAATAAAAGAAAAGTTTACTTACCGATTAGTAGCTGAAGATGAGGCTGATTTTGAATCCGGAAAGATCGCGGTTACCTCACCGATCGGTAAAGGCCTTCTCGGGCGTGCTTTGTATGAAGAAGCGGAAATCCGAGTTCCGGCTGGCGTTATTAAAATGAAAATTTTAAAAATAGAATATTCAGGAGCCTAATATGACTTGGCTGCGATTTTTGCTTGCCCCACTTTTGGCTTTTTTTGATTTTAGGGTTTATGGCGAAGGTTTGCGGTCGGGAATTGGAAGAGCGTTTGCTTTTTTGGGTTACTTAACTCTTTTAAGCTTGATGATCGCTTTTTTTCAAATTCAGAAAGTAAACGACTTTTTAGATTGGCTGCCTCAGCATGTTCCAGCATTAACATTGACTCAAAATGGAATGAAGCTGAATGAGCCGGGGTTTAAATCCATCCAGCACCCTACGTTGGGGCCTATTGCTGCTTTTGATGATGGGCTTACCACAATTCAACCTGATCAAATGCAGTCATTTCGCTTTTTTATGACGTCAAAGATGATTTATTGGCGTGCTAACCTTGGTGATCCAATCCAGTCCGGTGAGATTGGCAGCCGCGCCAAAGAACCATTTGAGGCGAAAATTGACGGTCAGGCGATTGAAAAGTTGATAGATCGTTTTTACGGGCCTTTAGCGTTTCTTGTCTTGGTTATTTTTGGTTTAATGCTTTTTGTTCAGAAACTTCTTGTTGCAGCATTTTTTTCGCTTGTTGGTCTTGCTGCGCAAGCTTTTATGACTCAAAAATTATCTTATAAAAGCATTTTTATTTTGTCTTGTTACGCACTTGCGATTGAAGTGGTTTTTTCTATTTTGCAATTTATACCGGGCTTTGCGCCTTTTGCTTCAGGTCTTGTCGGGTCGGTGCTTGCTGCCGTTTATCTTGTGATCGCTCTTGTGTTGCACGCTAAATCAAACGAAAAATAAGTCGCTCTATACTTCTGTTTTTGATGGGCGGGGATGTTTTGTACCTAGCCATGATATTAGAACTCCGCTGCATACAATGAGACCTAAGCCTATCCAAAAACCGATTCGCCCACCTTCTCTAAACAAAAACCAGCCGTAAAGCGACGAGAGTATCGGATTCAAGTAAATAAAAGGGCTTACAAGCCATGCTGGCGCTTTGCGCATCGCGGTGGTAAGCCAAAACTGCCCATAGTAAGATCCGATTCCAATAATAACCAGATAGACCCAAGTTAGCGGTTGAGGCCAAATCCAAACCGGAATAAAGAGAAGTGATCCTATTGTTGAAATTGCGGTGAAGTAAAAAATAACCGTATAAGGCGACTCTCTGTCATTAATTCCGCGGATGGTTAAGTACGCGATAGCAGCAAAAACAGCTGATAAAACGGCCATGCCGATGAGCGGGTCCCAGTGCAGGTTTGTTTTTATATTCATCAAAACAACTCCGGAAAAGGAAGTTGCAAGAAGGGGGTAAAACCAGGCTGAAGGTTTTTCTCCAAGAAACTTAGATGAAAAAAGGGCGACAAAGATAGGCGCCATATAATTGAGCGTGATTGCAATTCCCAGCTCAAGATGCTTGATGGTGTAGAAGTGTAACAAGAGAGCTAAAAATCCGCTGATTCCGCGCAGAATCATCAGCTTTTTCTCAGTGCCAAATAGTGAAATGCGGTGATGCCGGATGAGCGCCAGAATAATCAATAATCCGAAGAAACTTCGAAAAAAAACAATTTGAAGAGGATGCAGATCCGCGGCTGCGGCTTTGACACAGACACCCATCACCGAAAAAGCTGCCGCGCTGCAGAGCATGGTTTGAATGCCCGCAATATAGTTTTTTCTTTGCGGCATGGAGATTAGGGCTTGAGAATGATTTTTCCGAAGTTTTTTCGGTCTATCATTCTTTGCAGTGCTTCAGCCGCCTTTGACAAAGGGAAGACTTGATCCAGTACCGGCCGCAACTTGCATTTCTCGACAAGGCGCACAACTTGGAGCAGTTCTTTGTGTCCACCCATATAAGAGCCTTGAAGGGTGATTTGGTTTGCGTACAGATACCTTAAATCGATCTGAGCGGTCGCTCCTGAAGTGACGCCGCAATGCACGAGCCGTCCTTTTTTCTTGAGACAAAGAATACTTTTTTGCATGGTTTCGGGACCAATATGTTCAAAAACTACTTCAACGCCTTGACCGCTTGTGAGTTTTTTTACTTCTTCGGTGAAGTCTTTTTCTCGGTAATTAATCACATGATCAGCGCCCAGTTTTTTTGCGGCGGCGGCTTTAGAGTTTTGTCCCACTGTGGTGATGACTTTCGCTCCGAGATGCTTGGCGATTTGAATCGCTGCACTGCCGATACCGCTGCCTGCGGCTTGAATCAAAACAGTTTCGTTTTTCTTGAGGGCAGCGTGCGTTACCAGCATATGCCACGCGGTTAAAAAAACCAACGGAACAGCAGCCCACTCTTCAAAGGATAATTGAGCTGAAACGGGAATTGCATTCTCAGCGGGCACCACAGCGTATTCAGCATATCCGCCATTATTTTGAAAGCCGACGATTTGATATCCCGGGGATAAGCTGTCCCAAATGCCCGTTTTGTAATGAGGTGATTGACCGCCGCGAATTCCGGGGGCGATGATGACGCGTTTTCCAGTGCGAAGCCCCTTAACGCCCGCACCCACTTCATCAATTTCTCCGGCAATGTCGCAGCCCAAAATATGTGGCATGGAGATTTTAGGCGCAACGGCACCGGTTAAAATCCAAAGGTCGAGATGGTTGAGTGCGCAGGCCTTGACCCGCACAAGCACTTCACCTTTGCCTGGTCTTGGCTTTGGAATATCTGTGTACTCCAGGTTTTCAACTCCGCCTGTTTTTCTAAAGATGACTGCTTTCATTGTTTCCATAAGTTAAAACTCCGATATGAAGGTAAGGATTAAGAATTAAGTATGACCGGATAATGGCTATAATACTCAAATTCGTTTAGATTTAATACTGCTTAAGGAAGTGTGCCGCTTGGAAACAAAGCCACAAAAACAAAAAAGAGTCAAAAATATTATCCGGATTTTAAGAAAGCTTTACCCCGATGCGCATTGTGCGTTGGATCATTCCAATGTGTGGGAGCTTTTGGTTGCAACCATCCTTTCCGCGCAATGCACCGACGCTCGGGTGAACAAGGTGACACCGGCGCTTTTTAATCGATACTCGCGGGTTGAAGATTATGCCGGCGCAGATTTAATCGATTTAGAGGAGTTGATTCACTCCACGGGGTTTTTTAAAAATAAGGCGAAGAATATTCGTGCCGCCGCCCAGATTGTTTTGCAAAAGTATTCCGGACAGGTTCCGCGGACGATGGACGAGCTTGTTCTTATTCCCGGAGTGGGAAGGAAAACCGCGAACGTCATTTTAGGAAATTACTATGGCGTTCCGGCGTTGACGGTGGATACGCATATGATTCGAATTAACCAATTATTAGGTTTTTCATCCTCAGACGACGCTGTGAAAGTGGAGTTTCAGCTCATGGAGTTGATTCCTCGGAAAGATTGGATTCAATACACCCATTTAATTATTCATCATGGCCGGACGGTGTGCGTGGCGCGCCGTCCGCGTTGCGGGGAATGCGCCATTCAAAACCAGTGTACATGGGGGAAGCGCCGCGGTGTTTGACTTTTCTCCAGGGGTGGAATAGGATTTCGTCATGCGAATCCATCTTCTCTTATGTCCTCGCCGTGTTTTGGTTTTGTTGTTTTCTTCTTTTGCTTTATTTCCATTGGCTTTTGGTTTTGCGCAGGATGAGACGGCTTTGCCTGAACGATTCGCTCAAGTTGAAGATTTGAGCGGAGAAGTTCAAGTGAAGGTCACCGCCGCTGATGGATGGAAGATTGCAGAAAAAGGAATGCGCATTCTGCAAAGCGGAGAAATTCGCACGGGTAAAGATTCGAAAGCCGTTCTTTTGATGGATGAAAGCGATTCGGCCGGTAAAGTGGATGTCTATTCCAACACTTGGATGCGTATCGGAACTTTGGGTTATTCCTTAAAAGACAGCGCTAAACGGACTTTGTTGGATTTGGCTTCAGGTCAGATTTTGGTTCAAGCTCAGGGAGTTGCAGGGGATGGTACCTTTCAGATTCGTTCTCCCACCTCAACGAGCAGTGTTCGCGGATCAGAAGCTGTTTTTGAAGTGAAAGTTGAAGAGGAATAAAGAGTTTTTGCCTATTTCTGGTCTTGTCCGTTTACCCCTTACCCGAGTATAATGCGCCTCCCTAAAGAACGTTCTTATTAATCATTTTACGAGGTGAATTTTATGGGTCATGAAAAAGTAATTACCGATGCTAATTTTGAAACAGATGTTTTGAAATCCAGCTTGCCTGTTCTTGTTGATTTTTGGGCGGAATGGTGCGGTCCTTGCCGCATGCTCGGACCCGTTGTAGAGAAAATCGCGCAGGCCAACGATGGTAAAGTTGTTGTGGGCAAAATGAATGTTGACGAGAATCCTTTGACGCCTGGCAAATTTGGAATTCAAGGTATTCCTACTTTACTTTTCTTCAAGAACGGAGAGAAGGTCGGCAGTATTGTTGGATTTAATCCTCAGGAAAAAATCCAGGCCAAGATCAGCGAACTTTTTGGAGTTTAATCTTAAATTTTTTGCTCTGGGCTTCGCCCAACCGCAATTTTCGTAACAAATAAGTTTCTGCGCCGTAGTGCGCATCCGAGAAGCTAATTTAAAACTAGGAGAGTAAAATGCCAGTAGTAAACTATAAACAATATTGCCAAATGCTCGATACCGCGAAGCAAAAGAAATATGCTTATGCCGCGATTAACGTGACTTCGACTGAAACTGCTAATGCTGCGCTCAAAGGGTTTGCGGATGCGAAAGCGGACGGCATTATCCAAGTTTCTACCGGCGGGGCTGAGTTTGCTTCCGGATTGAATGTTAAGAATATGGTCGATGGCGCGATTTCAATTGCGGAGCATGTTCACCGGCTTGCTAAACGTTACAATGTTTGGATCGCTCTTCATACAGACCATTGCCAAGCTTCAAAGCTTGATAAGTTCCTTGTTCCGCTTGTGGATGAAACGGAACGCCGCCGCAAAGCCGGTCAGACCAATCTTTTTAACAGCCATATGTTTGACGGTTCCGAGCTTCCGCTCAAAGAAAATATGGATATCGCTGTGAAACTTCTTGAACGTTGCGCCAAGAATGAAATCATTCTCGAAGTTGAAGCAGGCGTTGTTGGTGGTGAAGAAGATGGCGTCAGTCATGAAGGTGCTCCGGCTGAAAAACTTTATACAACTCCTGAAGACATGGTTGAAGTTTATCGCCGTCTTTCCGTTATTAAGGGTGCGCGTTTCATGTTTGCGGCAACTTTCGGAAATGTTCACGGTGTTTATAAGCCGGGTAATGTAAAACTCAAGCCGACGATTTTGCGTGATGGTCAGGCTGCTTTGGATAAAGCCTTTGGCGTTGACGCGAATTTTGACCTCGTGTTTCATGGCGGTTCGGGTTCGACGATTGAAGAAATTCATGAAACATTGAACTATGGTGTGATCAAGATGAACGTCGATACCGATACGCAATATGCGTTTACGCGTCCGATGGTTGATCATTTCTTCAAAAACTATGACGGCGTGCTTAGAATCGAAGGCGATGTGGGCAATAAAAAAGTTTATGATCCACGTAGCTATCTCAAAAAGGCTGAAGAAGGTATGGCAAAGCGTATTCAGCAAGCTTGCGATGAGCTCAAGGCAACGGGTAAAACTCTCGCTGCTTCAGCTCCGGTTGCTGTCGGCGTTTAATAGTTACGATTTTCAATAAAGCTCAAATCGTGATTACCCCGGAAGCTTCGGCTTCCGGGGTTTTTTATTTGCTATGAATAAAAGAATATTTGGAAAAACAGGAGTTACAATTCCTGAAATGGGGATGGGCTGCTGGGCGGTTGGCGGGGTTGGTTATGGTCCCGTAAGCGAGAAAGATGCTTTGCAGGCCCTTGAGGGGGCGTGGGATGGCGGTGTTCGCTTGTTTGATACCGCGGATACTTACGGCGAAGGTGTGAGCGAACGTCGTGTCGGCTCTTTTTTAAAAACAAAAAAACGCAGTGATTTTTTTCTCGCTACCAAAGCGGGCTGGGATTTTTATCATGGCGGGCACAAAAAGAATTTTGATCCGGACTATCTCCGTTTTGCCTGCGAACAGAGTTTGCAACGGCTAGGAATGAATTACATTGACCTTTATCAGCTGCATAACCCCTCACTCGAAGTTTTGAAAGCAGGAAAAACTTTTGATGTTTTGCTCGAGCTTAAAAAAAATGGAAAAATTCGTTACGCGGGAGTTTCTCTGCATACGGTCTCCGAAGCCCTTTGGGTTTTGGAAAATTTGCCCGTGGACTCCATTCAAGTGATTTACAACATTTTGGATCAGCGTATGAGGCATGAGGTCTTTCCGCTTGCGCTTCAAAAGGGTGTGGCTGTGATTGCGCGCGAGCCTTTGGCTAGTGGTTTGTTAAGCGGGAAGTATGATGAGAAGGCTGTTTTTGATAAGCAAGATCATCGCCGTAGATACTCTTTGGATAAACTATGGGCGGATGCCGAAAAAATGCATAAGATCAAGGCGGTTATGGGGTTCTCTCACCCTGTGCATGCTGCACTACAGTTTGTTCTTTCCCAGGTAGCCGTAAGTTGTGTCGTTCCCGGCGCAAAAAATGCTGTTCAGGCAAGGTGTAATACGGCCGCGCTCGAGGGTGTGATTTTGCCCCAGAGCTGGATTCCGCGGCTAGAGAGGCTATTTGATGAAGATGCGCTGTTTGCGAGGGAGTTATTGCCCCGATAAGGCGGGGGTTGATTTGTTCAAGGTAATAAGCTAAACTCTGCTCATTCGGCGGTGATTTGAGGGGCATCTTGCTCCGCCTCGCGCAAGCGTAACAAAAGCTAAAAAGTCCTGCGGGTTTTTTGCCCTAAGCGAATAAATAAAAACCCGAAGCAGTGTCTTCGGGTTTCGTCGTTTTGAGGCTAGCGGATCAAAGGAAATAGTATGGATTTAACGCCGGAACAATTAATCAGGTATAGTCGCCATTTCATTCTTCCCAACGTAGGCGAAGAAGGACAGAAGAAGCTGCTTGCTTCCAAGGTTCTGATTATTGGTACAGGCGGTCTGGGATCTCCGCTTGCGCTTTATCTCTCTGCGGCTGGTGTTGGGACAATCGGTTTAGTCGATTTTGATACCGTGGATCTTTCCAATTTGCAGCGCCAAGTTATTTTTGCGGAAAGTGATATTGATACTCCGAAAGTGGACGCGGCGGCGAAGCGTCTTCGGCAAATGAACTCCGATCTCAAAATCATTAAGCACAATGAACGCATTACCAGCGCGAACGCGCTTGAGATCATCAAGAACTATGACATCATTATTGATGGCACGGATAATTTCCCAACCCGCTATTTAACCAATGATGCTTGCGTCATCTTGAAGAAGCCGAATGTGTACGGCTCGATTTACCGGTTTGACGGATTGGTTACGGTTTTTTCAGGAAAAAATGCGGCAGGCGAAGATGGACCTTGCTACCGCTGTTTATACCCGGAACCACCGCCACCGGGAATGGTGCCGAGCTGTGCTGAAGGCGGAGTACTTGGAATTTTGCCGGGAACAGTCGGTGTGATTCAGGCAACGGAAGCAGTGAAGCTTATTTGTGGAATTGGAAAATCACTCGTTGGCCGTTTGATGGTGTATGACGCGCTCAACATGACTTTCCGCGAGCTTAAAGTGCGCAAGGATCCTAATTGTCCAGTTTGCAGCAAAAACCCGACGATTACTCATTTGATTGATTATGAACAATTCTGTGGTCTTAAAAATCATCAGGCGGAGCAGTCCGGTGTTAAAGAGATTACAGTTCAAGATTTGAAGAAGAAAATCGATGCCAAAGAAGATTTTCTTTTGTTGGATGTGCGCGAACCGTTCGAAACTCAAATCGCAAAAATTCCGGGTGGAAAGCTGATGCCGCTCGGCGACTTGGAAGCCAAACTCAAAGAGTTCGAATCTTTTAAAGATGAAGAAATT
This sequence comes from uncultured bacterium, assembly GCA_964562525.1. GTDB lineage: Bacteria > Omnitrophota > Omnitrophia > Omnitrophales > Aquincolibacteriaceae > Multiplicimicrobium. The sequence goes on along the minus strand of CAZLTL010000014.1, from coordinate 43,033 downwards.
GTAGCGTATTGCCACCGGGGACCGCGCAGCCGGCGGGCACTGGAAATTCTGCACTCGAAGGGTTTTAAAAACCTCAAGAACGTTTCGGGCGGTATTGACGCTTGGGCGATTCATGTGGATCAGTCCGTCTCACGGTACTAAGTAAACTCAAAACTCAGAGTTCAAAGATCAGAGCCATAAATCAAAGCTCAAAGGTTTTTGAATATTTGAAAGGGTTTAAGTTGTGGTTTTGATTCCTGATTTTTGAGTTTTGATCTATACTTCCTCCTCATGGATATTCATACGCTTTGGGAAAAAACGCTTAAAAAGACACAAGTGATCCGTCCGCGTGTTCAGCCTTTGCAATTGCGAGGATCGACGCAGCTTCCTTACGTTTTTTTGGCGGAATCCGCTGTGAATCCGGGCGATACTGTTGTGCGTAAAGGCGAGGTGACAGTCGATGAACCGCGACTTGTGCTTCCCTCACACTTGCCGCAGTTTGAAGGTTTTAATTTTGATGAAGAATGGCAAGGCGCGCAAAACTACTTGATGAATTTTTTAATGATTCGCGGGATTCGTTTTCCGTCGCATAAATTTGAAAATAAAGGCGCTCATCTGGATGTTTATGAAGGCGATCTCGCGAAAGCAACCGCGCATTTTCGTAAAATGCTGGAAGCTCAGGAAAACGTGCATACCGGTCTTGTGATCGGCCCTGAAGATTGCTGGCAGCTTTCCGTATTGGTTTTTATCGGAACACAGGTTCTTAAGCAGGCGGACGGAGATATGCGCCGTTTGCTGGATGAATTTAAGCAAGGGACATGATGCCGCTCACTTCTTTGATGCAATCGCCCACCGCACGGCAATGGAAAAGCGTTACCTCTCAAAAAAGAGCCGGGGTGCTCGCGCCTCTTTTTTCAATTTACTCTCAGTCCAGTCTGGGGATCGGTGAAATTCCGGATCTTGAGCTTTTGGCGGAATGGTGCCACAAGGCAGGGATTTCAATTATTCAAATTCTGCCGCTCAACGATACAGGTTGGGACTTTCGGCCCTATGACAGCCAAAGCGCTTACGCGATTGATCCCATGTATTTGGCGGTGCGCAAACTTCAATCCGTTCAGCTTGATTCCTTTAAAAAAGACTTAGCGGACTTAGAAAAAAGATTTTCAGCTCCGCGGCGCTTTGTTGATTACAGCGTCAAATCCGCCAAGCTTGATTTGATGTGGAAGATTTTTCATCACCCCCGTACCGATAAAAAGGATCCAGAGTTTTTGAGTTTTATGGAATGTGAAAAGAATTGGTTGGACGGGTATGCGGCCTTCAAAGTATTTAAGCAGATTTATCAGAATCGTCCTTGGTGGCAATGGCCGGTGCATCTTAGGGTCTATGACCCTAAACGCGTTGAGCGCGAGTTGGCGGGTTTGCAGTCGACAGTTTTGTTTCACAAATGGCTGGCATGGCAGGCTGTGGCACAATTACAGGAAACAGTTTTTAAAATTCGGTCAAAGAATATTTTAGTGATGGCGGATATGCCGTTTTTAGTTTCACGCGACAGCGCGGATGTTTGGATGAATCCCCGTTTTTTTAAGTTAGACCGTGAAGCCGGAGCTCCGCCGGATCTCTATATCGCGGAAGGGCAGCGGTGGGGAATGCCGCCTTACCGCTGGGAAGAAATTGAAGCGGCAGGGTTTCATTTAATTAAAGATAGAATTCGATTTTTGAGCCGTTATTCTCACTTATACCGCATTGATCACTTCGTCGGGCTGTGCCGCCTGTGGACCATTTCCTCAGATGAACCTCGTAGCACAGCAGGACGAAATGGTATTTTTGATCCCGCTGACGAAACGCTTTGGAAGCCTCAGGCCGATAAAATTATTCGCGCAATGCTTGAATGTTCTGAGATGCTGCCCTGCGCCGAAGATCTTGGCGTCGTGCCCGATTGTGCCTATGAATTATTGAACGAATATCAAATCCCGGGTTCGGATATCCAACGTTGGATGCGTGATTGGAAGGGGGATCAAAGTTTTCAGGGACCCGAAGCGTACCGCTTGATGTCCATGTCGAGCCTTTCGACTCATGATATGCCTTCTTTCGCCCTTTGGTGGAGGTTAGAAGCGAACGAAAAAGAGAAAGCGGATTTGATTCGCTGGGCGCAATCATCTCAGGCTGAGGCGGAGGGGGCTTTTGATTTGTTTTATGAAAAGGTTTTGAGCCGGACTTTGGCTACGCGCTCCATTTTCAGTATTCATGCTTTGCAGGATTGGCTTGCGCTGACGGGGCACTCTGAATTTGACATGCCCGACCACCGTATTAACGAGCCCGGTAAAGTCCATTCCGGTAATTGGTCGGTGCGGCTTCCTTTTTCAATTGAGCAGATGATCTCATTGCCAATCAATGCTAAAATTAGAAATCTTATTGATCAATCCGGACGAAAGGTGTCGTGATGAATAAAAATACTTCACTGAAAACGACAGGGATCGGCGCGGCGATTATACTGATCGCTATTTTTGCGGTTGTCGGATTTCGATACACGAAACAAAATCAAAAAGCGCATGCCCAGCCGCAAGTCAGCCAAGTGGTAAAAGCCAAAGGGCCTGATTCTGCCGCGGTGCGTATCGTCGGTTTCAGTGATTTTCAGTGTCCTGCCTGCGCGCACGCGGGACCAATTATTGACGCTTTGATGGCGAAGTATCCCGGAAAAATCCAATATGTTTTTAAGCATTTTCCTCTTCGCATGCACGCTTGGGCACCGGTGGCGCATCAGGCGGCGGAATGCGCTTTTGTCCAGGGCCGTTTTTGGGATTATTACAAAAAACTATATGGGGAACAGGCAGTTTGGTCCGCTTTGCCTGATCCTATGGTTTCTTTTGCGGAATACGCTCAGAAATTAGGTCTTGATATGAACTCCTTTGCGGGCTGCATGACAAGCTCTGACATTGCCGCCGGAATTATGGCCGAGAAAAAAGAAGGTGAAGAGCTCTTTGTGCGGTCGACACCTACTTTTTTTGTTAATGGCAAAATGTTCGCAGGGCCGATGGAGCTGCAGATCGCGGGCGAAGCTTGGATTCGCTCTTTGCTCGGATTGCCCCCCGAACCTGCTAAGCCGGCGGAAGTTTCTCCTCAAGCGACCGGACCTGCGGCCCCTCAATAATGACTTCAAAATCTTATCTGCCTTGGATGCTGGCAAGGGTTTTTGTCGGCGGTATTTTTATTTTAGCCGGATTTTTTAAGTTAACTGACCCGATTGAAAATTTCCGTGGAATGATTACGGCTTATGGTGTGATTCCCTATGTTTTAGTTACCCCCATCTCTCTTTTTCTTCCCTGGCTTGAGTTTCTTGCCGGAGTTTTTTTAATCGTGGGATATTTTCCGCGTTGGTCCGCTGCCTTTTTAGGGGTGTGTTCTGTTTCATTTGTTGTTTTAATTGTTTTTGCAAAATGGATAGGGACGCTGCCTGAAAGTTGCGGCTGTTTCGGCGAGCATATTCCTATCAGTCCTTACCAAATGCTTATTTTAGATACCCTGAATGCCTTACTGGCATTGCGTCTTTTTCAAATCAAAACCCACCGATTTTGTTTAGCCGGCGAAAATTAAGTCATGGCAATTAAAGCGCCTTCAAAATTAGTTCAAAAAAGGTCGCTGTCTCAGCAGTTGTTGATGTTTGTCCTGGGGATTAACCGGGACCTCGCGGCTCAATCTTTTTTTTCCGCTTTGATTGTTTTATTTTTTTTAGCCATTTTTCATTTTGGTTTTTTAAATCGCGCTGAAAATGTTTTTTTAGATTTGTTTTTCAGGTGGAGTCCGGTCAAAGCAGTTGATCATGTGGTTTCAGTCGAAGTCAGAGAAGACGCGCTTGTTGCGATTAAAGAACGTCCGATTCCGCTCAAATACTTTGCAAAAATTATTCAAATTTTAAAAGAGTGGGGCGCCCGGGCCGTTCTTTTTGATTTTGTCCTTGAGGGCCAGTCAGACTCGGACGGCTACTTGGAGTTACAAGAGGCAATCGCTGCGAACAAAAATGTTTATTTGCCGATTTTGGCGGGAAAGGCCAGCGGGCGCGAAATTTTGATTCGGTCGCCGATTGAGTTTGAGTCTCGCGCGAAGGGAGTGGGGCACATTCATGTGGTTCCCGATGAGGACGGCATTGTTCGGCGTTTTCAGCCTTTTGTGGAGGCAGACGGGCGTCTTTATCCGCATATCGGGCTTAAGCTTGTCCATGACACTTTGGGACGTAAGATTGAAGGTGTCGCCGATCTATGGACGCGTCCCAACGCGGATGGAAACTTGATTGTTCCCTGGGCCGGAAGATGGGACAAGGTGTTTAAACATTGGTCATTTTTGGATGTTTTAAACAGTCATGAACGCCTTGCTAAAAAGGAAAGACCTTTTGTTCAGCCTCAAGAATTCAAAGACAAAATTTGTTTGGTGGGGTATTCCGGTTTGGGCGGAAAAAATACTTATGCGAGTCCACTTGAAAACTCTTTGCCGGCGATGGGGGTTGTTGCGGGAGTTATGAATGGTGTGCTTTTGAATGATTTCATTCGACCGGAGCGGGATGAAATTAAAATGATTTACCTCTTTGTTGTGGGGATTATTGCGATTGTTTTCTTTACTCCTTTTCGGACTTTTTATTCAACTTTAGCTCTTTTGGGTATTTGTTTGGGGTGGATGGGCTTTTCTTTTTTTATGTTTGCTTTTAAGGAAGTTTGGATTTTTGTTTTTCAACCTCTCGTGCTTGTTTTTGCATTGTTCGTTTTTTCTGCGGTCATATCCAAAGCGGTCAGTGACCGGGAAAGAAATATTTTTTACCAGCTTTCCACGACAGACGGGTTAACAGGGGCCGCGGTGAGAAGATATTTCGATTTGATGTTTAGCAAAGCTTTCCAAACCGCGAAAAGATTTCA
>CAZLTL010000014.1:0-38053 GCA_964562525.1 uncultured bacterium | reverse complement strand
GAAGATATTTCGATTTGATGTTTAGCAAAGCTTTCCAAACCGCGAAAAGATTTCATCTGCCACTTTCTGTGATCCTGATGGATATTGATCATTTCAAAAAATTTAATGATACCCATGGACATCAGGCCGGGGATGAAGTTTTAAGGAAGACGGCGTCGCTGATTCGTAAAGGAATCCGCTTTAACGAGGGCCGGAGAACCGGAGATTTGTTGGCGCGTTACGGCGGAGAAGAGTTTATTATTCTTTTGCCCAATACGGATTTGAAAACCGCGACTTTTAATGTGGCGGAAAGAATTCGCAAGGCGATTGAAACCATTCCCGTGGAGTGGCAAGGGCAACAGCTGAAGGTAACCATGAGTCTTGGGGTTGCCTGTGTGCATGATTTCGATGAAAAGCCCGAACTTGTTGTGAAGCGAGCGGATGATGCGCTTTATCGTTCGAAACAAAACGGCCGCAATCAGACTTCAATAGAAAGCTTTGACGAGCCCGTTGATGCCCAAGACAGTAAGTGAAACCTTTTGACAATCCGTGTTTGTTTTCTATAATGAGCCCTCTTTTTGGTCGGGCAGGTAGCTCAGTCGGTAGAGCAGAGGACTGAAAATCCTCGTGTCGGCGGTTCGATTCCGTCCCTGCCCACCAAACAAAACCCCTAGGCATTTTGCCTAGGGGTTTTGTTTTTGGAGAGGGAAGCGAAGTGAGCCGCGCAACTCGTAAAGCTGATTGAGCAAAAACAGAATTAAATGTTCTGCTTTATGCGAAAGAAGACCGGGCGTGGCGAGTGGCCGACCTGAAGCGAATGCCGCGACTAGCGGACAAGAGCGCAAGGCGCCGATTCCGTCCCTGCCCACACTGTGTCATTTTTGCATGCGGAGAAAGTTTATATCTTTGCTCTGAGCGCAAAGCGCGCAACCGCGAGTGCAGCCTTCAATTGTTCTAATTTTTCCTTTCAGATTTTCCCATCTTTGTTTATAGTCTTGGGTCTATGAAAGCTGCTATTGGAATTGACATTGGTGGAACGAAGATTGCCGTTACGCTCGGAACCGAGCGCGGAAAAATTCTTTTGCGTGAGGAGTTTCCGACGCCTATTCGAAAAGATGTCCGCAAAGCAGTTCCGCTTATGACGGAAATCATTCAGCGTTTCTTAATTTCTGCTAAGAGTAAAAAGCTCAAAGTGCTTGGAGTGGGTATTGCCGCTCCCGGCGCGATTAATCCCTCTTCAGGACTCATTCCTTATTCGCCCAATATGCCGGGCTGGAAAAACTTTCCGATTTGCAAGTTACTCAAGACCTCACTGAGGATGCCGCTTTTTTTAGCGAATGATGCAAATGCAGCGGCTTGTGCCGAGAAAATATTTGGGACCGCTAAAAACTCTTCAGACTTTGTTTATGTTACTGTCAGCACCGGAATCGGCGGTGGCGTTTTTTGTAACAACCGTCTTGTTGAAGGCGCCGGATTTTCGGCAGGCGAAGTTGGACATGTTTGTATTGTTCCCGAGGGACGTCTTTGCGGATGTGGACGGCGCGGATGCTTGGAAGCACAAAGTTCCGGAACGGCGATCGGAAAAATTTTTAGTGAGTTGGCAGGAGGGAATTATTCCGCCAAGCAAACAGCTCAACTTGCTGCGCAAAAAAACAAGCAGGCCTTACTGGCCTTTGAAATCGCGGGCGATGATTTGGGGAAGGGGCTGGCAATGCTGATGAATACTGTGAATCCCGCGCTCATCGTTTTGGGCGGGGGTGTTTTGAAGTCCGCGCCGTCTGTGTTTTTGAAAAAGGCGATCGACCGTTGCCGGCAAGCGGCTTGGCCGATGGCGTTTAAAAGCTGTAAGGTGAAAAAATCTTTATTGCGCGGCAGCGCCGGAGACTTGGGCGCTCTCGCGCTTGTTTTTTTGAATCATAAATGAGCTTGCGCTCGCAGCTCAATTCTTTCGGCAAAGCCGAAGGAAAGATGCGGGAGCATCAGTCTTCGGATAAACAAAGGTTTCTATTCTGATTTTTGTGCGCTCGTAGCTCAATTGGATAGAGCATCAGTCTTCGGAACTGAGGGTTACAGGTTCAATTCCTGTCGGGCGCACTTTTTAAGGGGTCTGTTTTTTTACGGTATTCCTCGACATTGGTTTTTAAATCCAAACCCTCAAGATTCAGCTTTTTAAATTCTGCATGTGCCGCGCGTAATCGCTCAACCGTAATGGGCCGGCTTTGATAGTAGTCATAAAAAAGCGACAAGGCTTGCCTGTCGTATTTTGCAAAATGCTCCAAGACATTCAGTAAAGCTTGAGGATCATACTTCTCTTCCAAAAGATGGCGCATTGCCCAACGGTCGCTGGCTTGCATGCGGGTCTCCAGGTTGGGATCTCGCGCATAAGCGGCGTGCAAGGCTGCAAGCCCCAAAGTTGCCAGGGCGCCGATTTGTCCAAAAAAAGGACCGATCATTTGACCGGCCTTGGTAACTCCCATAACCGTTTTTTTGACCGGATCAAACTGGGGATCAAGATATTGAAGTTGCCCGATTTCGTGTCCCAGAACTGCCGCGAGCTCGGATTCATTTTTGAGGAAAGACAGAAAAGATGTGGTGATATAGATTTTTCCTCCCGGGGCGGAAATGGCATAGATGCGTTCATCTTTCAAAACAACCGCCTCATAGTTAAGTTTGCGGTTTGCGTTTTTTGAAAGCGTTGTGACGATGCCTTGGATATAAGCGTTCAGCTCGGCATTTTCAAGAGGTTGAAAGTCACGGATGATTTGTTCGTGCAGCATTTCTCCCGCGGCGAGCTCATTGGAGGTGGCCGAAACTTTCACGCTTGGTTTGCCGGGTTGCGAAGCGCAGGAAGAGACAAGCAAGCAGGCTATTAAGATGGCAAAAGATTTGCTTAAAATATTTTTTGATTCAATCATGGGCATCGAGATTATACGATTTTATGTTATGATTTTGCGCTCCATTTGATTGATGCGCGGCTGTGGCGAAATTGGCAGACGCACCAGACTTAGGATCTGGCGCCGTAAGGCGTGGGGGTTCAAGTCCCTCCAGCCGCAATAAATTTGCTTAATCAAAGCCGTTGAGGGATCGGTTCCCTTCATTCGCTCTACGCTTGTCGCGTGAGCTCATTTCGGGTAGCCACCCGCTTCGCCTCTTCTTTGCTTCATCTAAATCTGACATTGAGTCAAATTTGGATTTCACTCAACTTTAAATTTTGCGAAGCTCCCTTCGATCCCTACTGCTTACCTAATATTCTTTCCCCAATGGGTTGAATGCAAGGCGCACGCGAGCGACTGAGGAGGCGTACTAAAAATGTACGCCGCACGAAGAAGCGAAGTGTGCAACGCAGTAGACACCCATTGGGGAAAGAATATGGGCCGAGTAGGGATCGAACCTACGACCTATTGATTAAGAGTCAACTGCTCTACCAACTGAGCTATCGGCCCACGAGAAAACAGAAGAGAGGATAAGCTCGTATCCCTCAAAGTGAAGGCGGATTGTACTGGAGAATAAATGAAATGACAAGCTGGGAGATAATGCTCAATCAAGTGGTTTGACAAACCGCGAGTCGTTCCTTAGAATACGCAGCTCTTAATCCTAGCTGTTTTCATATTTGCACTTGCGGGTGTAGCATAGTGGTAATGCACTGCCTTGCCAAGGCAGCTACGAGGGTTCGATTCCCTCCACCCGCTCCAGTATTTTAGTTTCTGTTTGAAGATTAAGAGAACCCGGAACATTTGTTCCGGGTTTGTTTGTTTTCATGATGCGTTTTGCTTCAAAGGAGAGTTATCGTGAGCCAGGTATTGGAAGGTTATAAAGTTAAAGTCCAGAACGGAAAAGTTTGTGAAAAGCTTTTGACTGTAGAAGTTTCAAAAGAGCGTATTGCGGCTGAGTATGAAACTTTTTATGAAGCCATCTCGCCCAAGGCTAAGATTCCCGGGTTTCGTCCGGGTAAAGCTCCGCGCAATATCTTAGAAATGCATTTTTCTAAGGATGCGGATGGTTCGGTTTTAGAGCGTTTGGTTAATGATTCGCTTTTCAGCGCTTTGAAAGAAAATGACATTCGCCCCTTGCTGAGCCCGGTTGTGGAAGACATTCAGTTCAATAAAGAGAAGCTGACTTTTAAGGCGAAGGTTGAGACCCGCCCTGAAATTAAGCTTTCCAAAGTGACCGGACTTTCCGCCAAGAAAACCAAGGTTGAAGTTCCCGCCAAGGAAGTCGAAGCAACCTTGAAGCGCATTCAAGAATCTCAAGCTCAATATAAGACTGTCGAAGACCGGGGCGCCAAAGAAGGCGACTTTGTTGTCTCTGATTATATTTGCGAAGCGGATGGTAAAGAAATTGAGAAAAAAGAAGGCGACTGGGTTGAGATTAAAAAAGATGAATTTCTCAAAGGTTTTTCGACTCAATTGATCGGCGTGAAAGCCGGCGAAGAAAAAAATGTGGAAGTGACTTTCCCCAAAGAAACCGCGCGCAAAGATATCGCTTCGAAAAAAGCGACCTTCAAAATGAAAATTAAGGAAGTGAAAGAACGCAAGCTGCCGGCTTTGGATGATGAATTTGCCAAGCAAGCGGGTGATTTTGATAATTTGAAAGCGCTTAAGGATAAAATTGAAAAAGATTTGCTCGTTCAGAAAGAACGCGAGTCGGATCAGGAATTAGAAAAAGCTTTGTTGGATCAGCTTGTGAAGAACAATAAACTCGATGTTCCTAATGGGCTTGTATCTCGTCGTATCGAAGAAATGATGGAGCAAACGAATAAGCGCATTGAGCAGATGGGACAAAAAGCCCCTGAACAAGACGAAAAAGCCAAAGAAAAAGCGCGTAAGGAACTTGAACCTGAAGCTAAAAAACAAATTCAGTTGGCTTTTTTACTTGATGAAATCGCCAAGACCCAAAATATTCAGATCGAAGACGCAGATTTAGATAAAAAGTTTGCTGAATACGCTGAGCTTTACCGTCAGCCTGCGGAAACAGTCGCGCAATATTACCGCGGAAATGAAGAAGCTTTGGATCATTTGAAAGAAGTGCTTCGTCAGGAAAAGACAGTGGATTGGATTAAGGCTCAGGCTGATATCAAGTCCTAACTAGGTAGGATTTAAGGTTCGTTTAGATTTTTAACGTATGGATTTCATCAGGAGGAAACTATGAGTTATTTGGTTCCGATGGTTGTTGAGCAGACAAATCGCGGCGAACGCTCTTATGATATTTATTCCCGACTGATGAAGGATCGTATTGTTTTTATCGGTACACCGATTGACGATATGGTGGCAAATATTATCATCGCTCAGATCCTTTTTCTTCAAATGGAAGATCCGGACAAAGACATCAATATTTATATCAACTCGCCGGGCGGGTCCGTTACCGCGGGTCTTGCGATTTATGACACGATGAAGTTTGTGAAGTGCGACGTCGCGACTTATTGCGTCGGACAAGCCGCAAGTATGGGAGCCTTTCTTTTAGCGGGTGGAACCAAAGGAAAGCGTTATTCTTTGCCGAATTCTCGCGTGATGATTCACCAGCCTTCGGGCGGAGCGGGTGGAACGGCTTCCGATATTCATATTCAAGCTAAAGAAATTTTAAAAATCAAAGCGCATTTGAATCAAATTCTCGCTGATAACTGCGGAAAACCGGTTGAGCAAATCGAAAAAGATTGTGATCGCGATTATTTTATGTCGGCGGTGGAAGCGCGTGATTATGGGTTGGTTGATCATGTTGTTGTTTCCGGAGCGGACATCAATAAGAAGAAATAAATTGAGTCAAAAAGTTCATCTGCTGCGTTGAATCCAGCGCTTCCTTGTGCGGCGTACTTTTTAGTACGCCTCCGCGGTCGCTTGTATTCGCCTTGCATCTGAATCTTTTTAACTCAATTTGAGACCCAAGATTAGTGGCTTGATTAGAACTTATAAGTTTAAGGTGAAATTATGAAAATTCTTGTTTCAGATCCTCTCGGTAAAGGCGGAATGGATATTCTTCGCCGTGAGAAGAGCTTTACGATTGATGAAAAAGCCGGCCTCAAGCCTGAAGAACTTAAAAAAATTATTGGGCAATATGACGCCATATTGATTCGTAGCGGAACGAAGCTGACCAAGGAACTTCTTCAGGCTGCAAAAAAACTTAAGGTTGTCGGGCGTGCCGGTGTTGGCGTGGACAATGTGGATGTTGAAACCGCGACCCAAATGGGCATTGTTGTTATGAATACCCCTGAAGGCAACACCATTTCCACGGCTGAGCATACTTTTTCGATGTTGATGGCTGTGGCGCGCAATATTCCTCAGGCGGACGCTTCGGTGAAAGCGGGCGAGTGGAAGCGTCAGCAATTCATGGGGACTGAGCTGAAAGATAAAACCTTGGGTGTGATTGGGTTTGGTCGCATCGGACGTGAAGTTGCCAAGCGCGCTTTAGCGTTTAACATGAAAATTTTGGCATATGATCCGTTTATTTCCGCGGGCGCTTTTAAAGAAATTCCCGCTGAGTTTGTCGATGTGCAGACTATTTTGAAAAACGCGGATTTCATAACGGTGCACACGCCGCTTACCAAAGAAACCAAGCATTTAATTAATTCCGAGACAATCAAGCTTTGCAAAAAGACAGTTCGTCTTGTGAATTGCGCGCGCGGCGGAATCATCGAAGAAAAGGCATTGTTTAACGCGCTTAAAACAGGACAAGTTGCCGCAGCGGCATTCGATGTGTTTGAAGAAGAACCTCCGGTGAATAATCCGTTGTTGAAATTGCCGAATTTTATCGCGACCCCGCACTTGGGCGCGGCGACCACTGAAGCTCAGGAAAATGTAGCGGTGGATGTTGTGAAGCAGGTCATTGATGCTTTGACCGGACGTGAGATTCGCAATGCGGTGAATCAGCCGAATCTTGATTCCGAGACTCTGAAGAATCTGAAGCCTTGGATTAATTTGGCGGAAAAAATCGGGTTGCTTTTTACCCAGCTTTTTTCGGGTAGTTTTAAAAATGTGACCATTCGCTTTGGCGGCGATCCTGGAAAATATAAACCGACCGCAATGACGATTTCTCTTTTGAAGGGGATGCTTTCACCGATTTGTGGGGACACGGTCAATTTTGTGAACGCGCCGACGGTTGCAAAGGAGCGCGGGATCAGTGTTACGGAGTCACGAAGTGATGAGAAAACAGACTTCACCAGTTACATTGAAGTAGAAGTCGAAAGCGGCAAAGAAAAAAACAGCATCATGGGAACTTTGTTTGAAGGCATGGCGCGTGTCGTGCGCATCAATGAGTTTCAAGTGGACGTGGAGCCGAACGGAACGATTCTTTTTATCAAGAATGAAGATCGTCCCGGCGTTGTCGGTAAAGTGGGTACTTTGCTTGGAACTTCAAAAGTGAATATCGCTGAAATGTCGCTTGGGCGCATTCGTCAGGGTAAGAAAACATTGGCGATGACCATCATCAATACGGACGGCGAAATTCCTGAAAAAGTTGTTAAGCAAATTGAAGCTTTTGATCCTGTGATTGATGTGAAAGTCACCAAATTATGAGCAACCGTGTTTTGATTGGCGCTCAGTGGGGCGACGAGGGTAAAGGAAAGGTCATTGATTTTCTTGCCCGTCAAAGTGATGTGATTGTCCGTTATCAGGGCGGGCACAATGCCGGTCATACCGTTAAGTTCGGCAAGAAAAAGTTTGTTCTTCATTTAATTCCTTCCGGTATTTTTCATCGCGGTAAAGTTTGCGTGATCGGAGGCGGTGTTGTTTTGAACCCCCACGCGTTTCTTGAAGAAGTGCATATGCTTGAACGGGCAGGAATTAAAGTTCGCGGGAGGCTTTTTGTAGCAGATCAAGCCCATCTCATTATGCCTTATCATGGGCTCCTTGACGCGTTGAAAGAAGAGCATGCTCATCCCGGCCGGGCGATCGGTACGACCAAAAAAGGAATCGGTCCTTGCTATACCGACAAAATGGCGCGTACCGGAATTCGTCTCGCAGATTTGCGTTCCGAAGATTATTTCCGTTCACGGTTAGAGTTCATTTTGAACGACAAAAATGAATACCTTAAGAAAATTTACGGCGCCAAGCCGCTGTCCTACGAAAAAATTTTCAAAGAGTTTTGGAAAATCCGTTCGGAGATCCTTTCTTTTGCGATTGACTGCCCCAAGTATTTGAATGACGCGATTAAGAAAAAGAAAGAAATGCTTTTTGAGGGAGCTCAAGGCACTTTGCTTGACGTGGATCATGGAACTTATCCGTTTGTAACGTCTTCTAATGCCACGGTTGGAGGAGCTATGACCGGTTCCGGCGTTGGCCCGACGCATATTGATTCAGTGATCGGCGTCGTCAAAGCCTATACAACGCGTGTCGGGGAAGGTCCGTTTCCTACTCAGTTTCCGCCTGTGCTTTTGAAGCAAATTCAGGAGCGCGGCGAAGAGTTCGGTGCGACGACGGGGCGTCCGCGCCGTTGCGGTTGGTTTGATAGTGTTGTCGTTCGCCATGCCGCTCGCGTCAATGGGTTGACCGAAATGGCGGTCATGAAGATGGATATTCTTTCCGGTCTTGAAAAGCTGAATATTGCTACGGCTTACCGAATTGACGGAAAGAAAACACCGGATTATCCGCATGGCGCGATTGAGTTTATGAATGCTCAGCCGGTTTACGAAGCGATTGACGGCTGGAAGGAAGATATTACGAAGGCGCGGAAGTGGAAAGATTTACCGGCTAACGCGAAGCGTTATATTAAACGCATTGAAGAGCTGATTGAAGTTCCGATTACGATTGTTTCGGTCGGTAGTAAACGCGATCAAACCATTATCTTATAAAGCATGACGCGCCTCGAACCCCGCGTTCCGAGCTCCGATTCCAAAATACCTCAGCATGTTGCGATTATCATGGACGGCAATGGCCGTTGGGCCCGCAAACAAGGCTATCCGCGGTACAAAGGCCATGAAGAGGGCGTAAACCGCGTTGAAGAAATTACCCGCGCCGCAGACCGCGCCGGCGTTCGCTACCTTACGCTCTATGCTTTTTCCAAAGAGAACTGGAAGCGTCCCGCGGAAGAAGTTGGTTTTTTGATGTCGCTTCTCGCGCAGTTTTTGGATGTGAAGATGAAAGTTATGATGGAAAATAATGTCATTTTCCGCGTGATCGGTGAAGCGGGTGATTTGCCCAGCGTGATTCAGAAAAAACTTCAAGATTGGATTGAAAAAACAAAAAACAACACGGGGCTGACTCTGAATATCGCCTTCAGTTATTCCTCCCGCTTTGAAATCACGCGTGCCTGCAAGCTTATTGCTGAGAAAGCGGTGAAAGGGCTTTTGCAGCCTTCTGAAATCACGGAAGATGTTTTTGCGAATGAGCTTTATACCTCGGGTTTGCCCGACCCGGATTTATTGATCCGCACCAGCGGAGAAATGCGGATCAGCAATTTTTTGCTTTGGCAGCTTTCCTATTCCGAGCTTTACGTTACGGAAACGCTTTGGCCTGATTTTCATGGAAAAGATTTTTTAGACGCACTTGCGGCCTATGCTCAACGCGACCGTCGCTTTGGGCTTACGGAATCGCAACTGGAGGCAAAAAAATGAGTAATTTAAAAACCCGTTTGCCTTTTGCCGCGCTTTTTGTGGGGCTCGCCATTTATTCTATTTTCTTTGCGCCGGAATGGGTTTTCTTCTCGGTGGCGGTAGTGCTTGTTTCCTTTGCTTTGCATGAATACAGCCGTTTGGTTGAAGCGAAGGGTTTTTGGGTTGATTCCAAATTGCTCATCGTGATGGGCGCGTTGGTGGTTTGTTCGGTTTATTTTGGGCTGAGCTTGGAAGTCGTGCTATTGGGTTTGGTTGCTTTTTTTGTGCTTTTCTTTACGCGCAAATCGGTTGACCAAGGCTTGGCTTGCGCCGCGCTTTTTGTTTTTGGTTTAATTTATATCGCTTGGTTTTTCTCCCAGATTCTGCAAATCCACCGTATGCCTGATGGTCCGCTGTGGGTTTTCTTTACGATTCTTGTCGTTAAAGGCGGCGATGCGGGCGCTTACTTTGTTGGGAAAGCCATCGGCAAAATCAAATTGTTGGAACATGTGAGCCCTAAGAAATCAATCGAAGGGGCATGGGGGCAATTGGGCACCTCCATCGTTTTGGCGGGATTATCTTCATTTTATTTGCCGGATGTCGGATTGCATCACATTCTCATTCTTGGTTTTTTTATCGGCGTTTTAGCGCAACTTTCGGATTTGGCGGAAAGTTTGCTGAAGCGCGATGCGGGCGTCAAAGACTCCGGGCAAATCCCCGGTCTTGGCGGTGTTTTGGATGTTCTGGACAGCTTGTTGTTTACGATTCCTTTTGTTTACTTCTATTTGACCCGCCTTGTTTTGATTTAAATGAAATCGATTTCAATTTTAGGTTCGACAGGTTCGATCGGGGAAAGCACGCTTAAAATTATTCGGCTCTATCCCAAACTTTTCCGTGTTGAAGCCTTGGCTGCCCGCTCCAATATCGATCTTCTTGAAAAGCAGGCGCGTGAATTTCGTCCTCAAGCGGTAGCTGTATATGAATCTGACCGTGCGCTTGTTTTGGAAAAGCGCCTCAAAAAAATCGGCATTCGTGTTGTGACAGGAGATGCGGGGCTGCATTATGTCAGTACGCTGAAATCGGTTGATCAGGTTCTGTGCGGCATGGTGGGTGCCGTCGGGCTCGCGCCTATTTTCGCCGCGATTCGTGCGGGCAAATCCGTCGCCGTGGCAAACAAAGAACCGCTTGTGATGGCAGGAAAACTCCTTTTATCCGAAGCAAAAAAATATAAAGCTGTGGTTTTGCCCGTTGACAGCGAGCATTCCGCTGTCTGGCAATGTCTTGAAGGCAAGCCTGCGCAAACCATCGCTAAACTGACGCTGACTTCTTCCGGCGGTCCCTTCCGTAAAAAAAAGGGGAGTCTCGCGCGCGTGACGCCCGAAGAAGCTTTGAATCATCCGAAATGGAAAATGGGACCTAAGATTACGATTGATTCGGCGACGCTGATGAATAAAGGCTTGGAAGTGATCGAGGCCGCCAACTTGTTTAATGTCAGCTGTGATCGCGTGGAAGTTTTGGTTCATCCTGAAGCCATTGTGCACGGTATGATTGAGTTTGTGGACGGTTCGTATCTTGCGCATTTGGGAATTACCGACATGCGTCTTCCCATTCAATACGCAATGACTTGGCCGGATCGCCTTGTAAATCACTTGCCGACGCTCAATTTGGCCGAGATTAAAACACTGACTTTTGAGAAGCCGTCTTTTTCGAGATTTCCCTGCTTAGCTTTGGGGTATGAAGCCAGCCGTCTTGGCGGTACAATGCCGGCGGTACTCAACGCGGCGAATGAGGTTTTAGTCGAAAAGTTTTTAAACCGTGAAATCGGATTTTTGGATATTCCTAAGGGGATTGAGAAAACGATGGCAAGCCATCGTTTGATTAAAAAGCCGTCGCTTGAACAAATTTTAGAGTCCGATCTTTGGGCTCGCCAGGAGGCAATCACATGTTAAGTTGGATTCCGGGATTGGTTTTATTTGGGGTGTTGATCGCCATTCACGAGCTTGGACATTTTCTTGCCTGCCGTTTGACGGGCGTCAAAGTGGATAAGTTCTCGATTGGATTTGGGCCTGAGCTTTTGAAATGGAAAGGCAGAGAGACCACTTACACTTTGAGCCTTTTGCCTTTGGGTGGGTTCGTGAAGCCGGCCGGCGAGCAAATCTCTGAGATTGAAGGTGGACAACCCCAGCCCGGAGATTATTTAGCGGCGCCTGTTTTGTCGCGTATTTTTATTGTCTGTGCGGGCGTCATTATGAATTACTTGCTGGCTTTGGTGCTTTTGATTGTTTTCTTTGCCGCCCCGCATTCCGTCCCTGCCAATGTGATCGGTGAAATTCAAAAAGATTCACCCGCTTCCGCCGCGGGACTTTTCAAAGGCGACCGCATTTTGTCCGTGGACGGAAAACAGGTGAAAGTTTTTTCTGAAATCAAAGAAGCGATTGTTGCGTCCTCATCTGATCTTAAGCTGAGCATTGAACGCGAAGAAGCGAATGGCGCCATTTTGCCGCTTGAAATTGTGGTTCAGCCGCAAACCGTGGAAAGAAAAGATATTTTTGGTAAAAAAACAACGGATCGCGTGATTGGATTTTTACCTGACGGCGCATTTTTTGTCCGCGAGCAATATGGTTTAGGTGAAGCGATTCAGAAAGCCGCAATTTTTGAATGGAACTATATTGTCTTAACGCATAAAGCGATTTTCTATCTTATGACGGGGCAAATGTCTCCTAAGAATTTGGCGGGTCCCGTCGGAATCGTGAAAATGAGCGGTGAAGCCGCGAAGCAGGGCTGGACGCAGTTGATTTTTTTGGCGGCTATTCTGAGTATTGGTTTGGGGGTTTTTAATTTACTGCCTTTCCCGGCTTTGGACGGTGGACATTTGGTTTTCTTGCTTGTGGAAGCCATTACCAAAAAACCGGTGAGCCTGAAAATCCAGGAGCGTGCGGCAACCGCAGGCTTCATTCTTTTAATGGGGCTGATGGTTATAGTGTTTTACAATGATCTCGTTAATCTTTCAGTTTTTGAAAAGATAAAAGGTTTGTTTCAGCGCTAGTCAGCTCAGAGTTTAGAAATCAGAAATCAAAGCCATAACTAAGAATTAAAAGATGATCGAGCGGTTAAGGGCCTTTGATCTATGGTTCTGATTTCTTATCTTTGATTTTTGATTTATGTAAAGTGAGGAAGCTTATGAAGTGGTCAAAGACTCTTATTCCCAGTTTGCGTGATGTTCCGAAAGATGCGGAAGCCGCCAGCCACAAGCTTGGCTTGCGTGCCGGACTTGTGCGCCAATCTTCAAGCGGCGTGTATATGTATTTACCGCTGGGTTTTCGCGTTTTGAATAAAATCGTCAATATCGTGCGCGACGAAATGAATCGTGCTGGAGCGAATGAGGTTTTGCTGCCCGCGTTGACGCCGGCGGATTTATGGAAACAAACCGGCCGTTATGACAAATTAGGCGCGGATAAGATTTCATTTAAAAACCGTGCTGACTTTGAGTTTGTTTTGGGGCCGACGCACGAAGAAGTGATTACAAGTTTGGTTGCCGGAAACATTCAATCCTTTCGTAATCTTCCGATTAATCTCTACCAGATTCAAACCAAATTTCGCGATGAAGCCCGTCCGCGTTTTGGCGTGATCCGCACCAAAGAATTCATTATGAAGGACGCTTATAGCTTTCATTTGGATAGCGTTGGTTTGGACAAGGAATATCAAAACATGGCGGATACTTATTCCCGTATTTTTTCGCGTTGCGGTTTGGATTTCCGCATCGTTACCGCGGATTCGGGCATGATGGGCGGAAGCATGAGCCAGGAGTTTATGGTGATTTGTCCTTACGGCGAAGATCACATTGCTTTTTCAAAAGGCAGTTATTTGGCGAGCGTTGAAGTTGCGAAACGCGCGAATCCGAATTTAGCGACGCCCTCCCCAAAATCATCAGCTTATGAAGCTTTTGATACGCCCAATTTACGGACAATCGAAGAGCTTTCACATCGTTATAAATTGAAGCCTGCTGAGATGGTAAAAACGCTGATTTATATGGCGGATGGTAAACCGGTTGCTGGGCTTGTGACGGGCGACAGTGAGTTGAATGAACCCAAATTTCGCGGGCTTTTAGGCGTGAAAGAATTACGCCAAGCGACACCGCAAGAAGTTCAAGCCGCAACCAAAGCTCCCGTAGGTTTTGCCGGTCCGGTGGGATTGGAGATTCCGGTTTACGCGGATTGGGATATTCAGGGGTTGGCTGATTTTACGACGGGCGCTAATGAAAAAGATAAGCATTTTAAAAATGTCTGCCTCAACCGCGATTTCAAAGTGACGGCTTTTGGTGATTTAAGAAATGTGAAGATCGGTGATCAGGCTGCGGATGGAACTGGACCGCTTGAAATCGCGACCAGTATGGAAATCGGCCATATCTTTAAATTAGGAACGCGTTATACGGAAGCTTTAAATTGCCGTGTGTCAGATGAAAAGGGTGAAAGCAAAACCGTGATCATGGGCTGTTACGGTATTGGCGTGAACCGTATTTTGGCGGCGGCGATCGAACAGAATCATGATGAGAACGGCATTAAATGGCCTGAGTCGATTGCGCCTTTTGATTATGCGGTTTTGACTTTGAATCAATCGGTGCCGGAAGTTGTGAAGGTGGCGGAAGATATTTATGCGCATCTTGTAAAGCAAGGCAAAGAAGTGCTTTATGACGACCGTGATGAACGCGCGGGGGTGAAGTTTAAAGACGCGGATTTAATCGGAACGCCGTATCAAATTATTGTCGGTGAGCGCGGGCTGAAAGAAGGCAAGATTGAGATTAAATCGCGTCGCGACGGTTCTTCGAAGAGTGTATTGCTTGCCGATTTTCTTAAGACTTAAGTCTTAAGTATTTCTTCAGAAAATAAGTCTGAGGCGGGCAGAGAAGCAAATTCTTGATCTGCTCAGACAGTTGCGTCCTGCGGCGCAAAACTCGCATCTCAAGATTTTTCTTCTCTGCAATCCGCGATAGGGGTGGAGAGGCTGTAATCGGAAAAACGCTGACGCGTTTTCTGTTTCTTTTTAGTTTATGATCCAAAAGCTTCAATCTTCAGCTTATAAGCATTGGCCGCGAAAAATTCTGCATATCGATATGGATGCGTTTTTCGCGGCGGTTGAACAGCGCGATAACACTGCCTTGCGCGGGAAGCCGGTGATTGTCGGCGGCGAACCTAAAAGCCGCGGCGTGGTCAGCACTTGTTCCTACGAGGCCCGCAAATTTGGTGTCCGTTCTGCCATGTCTTCCGCGCAAGCATTTCGGCTTTGTCCCGAGGGTGTGTTTGTCCGTCCTAATTTCAAAAAATATTCAGATGCATCGCGAATGATTCACTCTATTTTTCATCATTACACTGACTTAGTGGAGTCGGTTTCATTGGATGAGGCCTATTTAGATGTGAAGGTAAATAAGTTTAACTTGGATGATCCCGTGATGATTGCCAAGCTCATTAAGCAGCACATTCTTGCTGCAACAAAGTTAACCGCTTCAGCAGGCGTAAGTGTGAATATGTTTCTTGCTAAAGTGGCTTCGGATTTGGAAAAGCCAAATGGTTTGACAGTTGTGGGGCCTGAAAAAATTGAAGGCTTGATGAAGACTTTGCCGGTGAGGAAAATTCCGGGCGTGGGCCCAAAAACCGAAAAACAACTTTTAGAATTAGGTCTTCAGACTTGCGGTGATATTCAAAAAACAGGCTTAAGAAAATTAACTGCTCTTTTTGGTAACTCAGGCTCATGGCTTTTGGCGCGCGCGAAAGGCGAGGATGAACGGGAAGTCGAGCCTTTTCATGAGCGCAAGCAAATCAGTGTTGAAACCACCTTTGAAAAAGATACGAAAGATTTAAGATTACTGCAAGCCACGCTTGAAGAGTTCTCCCGCGAGATTTTTCACGATTTGGTGCAAAGCGAAAAAGAAGCTAAAACAATTACCCTCAAAGTGAAGTATTTTGATTTTGACCAAATTACCCGTTCCAAGACATTGACAGCTCCCATTCAATCCGCGGAGAAAATCGCACAAACCGCCTTTGATCTGCTTAAAACCAAAACTGAAGCGGGAAAAAAGTTGATCCGCCTTGTAGGTCTTGGTGTCAGCGGGTTCTCTGAACCTGAGCAGGCACTCACAGGGCAGCTTGAATTATTTTAAAAGGTAAGGCTTGGTTCAGGAATGGCAGTTCAGTATAATACCCCTTCTTCATAACGCATTATTCGAGGATTCAATGGGCAAGACACTTTTTGACAAGATTTGGGACAGGCACTTAGTAAAAACCTTACCGAGCGGGGATTCGATCATTTACATCGATCGCCATTTGGTGCATGAGGTGACCAGCGCACAAGCATTTGAGGGGCTTCGTCTTTCCGGTCGTAAAGTCCGCCAGCCTAAGCTCACTTTTGCGACGATGGACCACAATATTCCAACTGACGACCGCTATAACATCAAAGATCCGATTGCTAAAGAGCAGGTCCAGACTTTGCGCGATAATTGCAAAGAGTTCGGCGTGCGTCTTTTTGATATCACAGGGGATGACCAGGGCGTGGTGCATATTATTGGACCCGATTTGGGGATTACGCTTCCCGGCTTGACTATGGTTTGCGGTGACTCACACACCTCGACGCATGGCGCATTCGGAACTTTTGCGATGGGAATCGGAACTTCAGAAGTGGAACATGTTTTAGCAACTCAAACTCTTTTGCAAAATAAGCCCAAGAATTTTCGCGTGGAGTTTAAAGGTAAGTTGGGTAAGGGCGTTACCGCGAAAGATATGATTCTGAAATTCATCGGCATCGTGGGAACCGCCGGAGCCACTGGTTATGTACTTGAGTATTGCGGTGAAGCGGTGCGCGAACTTTCGATGGAAGGTCGCATGACGATGTGCAATATGAGTATTGAAGCTGGTGCGCGCGCGGGATTAATGGCGCCCGATCAAAAAACGTTTGATTATATTCAAGCTAAAGACCGCCAATTTGCACCCAAGGGTGCAGCTTTCGCCAAAGCAGTTGAAGAGTGGAAGAAATTAGTTACAGACGCCGATGCCAAGTATGATCGAGAGCTCGTGATTGATGCTTCCGAAATCGCACCGCAGATAACATGGGGAACCAGTCCCGGTATGGTGACGGAAGTCACAGCGAAAGTTCCGGCGCCTGGAAGTTTGCCCGGTTATTCGGATGTTGATATTCAGCACGCTTTAAATTATATGGGGCTGACTGCTGGTACGCCGATGACCGAGATTAAAATCAACACAGTTTTCATTGGAAGCTGCACAAATGGACGTATTGAAGATTTGCGCGCGGCAGCGGAGTTTTTAAAGGGCCGAAAAGTTGCGTCGGGCGTTAAAGTTTTGGTTGTGCCCGGCTCTCAGCGCGTGAAGCACCAAGCTGAATCGGAAGGTTTGGATAAAATTTTTAAAGATGCAGGCTGCCAATGGCGTGAGTCAGGTTGCAGTATGTGTTTGGCTATGAACCCTGATTATCTTCAGCCGGGAGAGCGTTGCGCGTCTACATCCAACCGTAATTTTGAGGGCCGACAAGGCAAGGGCGGCAGAACCCATTTAGTTAGCCCGGCAATGGCTGCGGCCGCCGCAGTTGCCGGACATTTTGTTGATATTAGGAGCTGGAAATAATATGGAACCTTTTAAAACTTTTCGCGGCATTGCCGCTCCGCTGGATCGCGCGAATGTCGATACGGATCAAATTATTGCAAAGCAATTTTTGAAATCAATTAAACGCACGGGATTTGGTGAAAGTCTTTTCCATGACTGGCGTTTTCTTCCCGATGGAAAAATCGACGCGAACTTTGTTTTAAACAATCCAAAATTAAATGGGGCTTCTATTTTGGTTGCGCGGAATAACTTTGGCTGTGGTTCAAGCCGCGAGCACGCCGTTTGGGCTGTTGCTCAATATGGATTTAAAGCCGTGATTGCCCCTTCGATGGTTAGCGGAGGATCGGTTGTTCCGGCATTTGCGGATATTTTTCGCAATAATTGCTCGAAGAACGGTCTTTTGACCGTTGAATTGAAGTCCGAAGAGGTTCAGCAGATTTTTGATGCCGCTAAAAATGCCGTTGTGGAGTTGACCATGGATTTAGTGAATCAAAAAGTCGTTTTGCACGGAGCGACGGACAAGTCTTTTTCTTTCAATATTGATGCGGCTGTTAAAGAGCGCCTTGTGAAGGGGCTTGATGATATTGGAACAACTTTGCAAGAGGTTGCTGCTATTTCAGCATTTGAACAGAAGCATGAAACTTATTTAGGATGACGGAATCTTCACACGCTCCCTCATTTCAGGCTGAAGAGATTGATATCAAAGAAAAGGGTGCGCCCTTAAATGGTCAGCCTCAAATTTCCACGAAGCGCCTTTTTATTCAGCTTCAAGTTTTTACCGGTTTGAAAGATTTGAAGCCCATCCAAGACTTGTTTGAGCGGAATCGGATTCCTTCTGCGATCTACAAGGATGTTAACGATCCTAAAGGGTTTGGGATTGTGATGATGGCGGAGGACCCTAATCATTTCTCAGGCGCTTACCGCGATGTTTTGAATCACCCTGTTTTTGACGGGGTGGTGCATCGGCAAGATATGACTATGCTCGGGCGAACCTACTCGACGGGACGTGAACAGAATTTAGAAGACTGGCTTTTGCATAAGCCCAAGAAAAATATTCTCAATCCCGAACATCATTGGGCGATTTGGTATCCTTTGCGCCGACATGGCGAGTTTGAAACTTTGACCCCGGCTGAGCAGGGTAAGATCATGGCGGAGCACGCCATTATCGGCATGTCCTATGGAAGGACTGACTTAGGTCATGATGTGCGCCTTGCCTGTCATGGATTAGATAAAAATGATCAAGAATTTGTGATCGGAGTTGTCGGAAAAGATCTTTTTCCGCTTTCGCATTTGATTCAGCGTATGCGCCGCACCGTGCAAACATCTAAATACATCGCTTCCCTGGGTCCTTTTTTTGTGGGGCGTGTTTTTTGGCAGTCTCCGCTTTAAATAATCATTTTACGAGTTGAAAGTTTTTCTCTTTTTAAGGAGAATGCTCTCATGCAATTTGATGCAGGCGAAAAAGAATTGAAGTCGGATGCGGTACCCAAAGTCCGCATCGGATCGCGTGTTCCCGACGAAAGCCTAGACTGGCTTAAGCGCCACGGAATTGTTACGGATCAAATTCCCCCCGAGCAAAAAAAATTTAAAAAGAAGTTTTTTTCTCCGCATTTTATTATTCTGGTTCTTGGAGTCTGGGTGCTGCTCTCCGCTTGGATCATCGTTCAACAGCATCATGACGCCGGTCAGGCTCTGGAACAATCAAGTGTTCGTTTACAGTCACTTGAGTTTTCCAACCAGCATCTTCTCGCGCGCCTGGAAAGGCTTTCCGAATTGGGCAAGGTTCAGCAGTTTGAAATTAACCGCTTAACGTTTGAGGCTGAAAATGTAAGATGGAATTTGGGAAAGCAAATCCGGTCTCTCGAAAAGCAAGTTGAGCTTGAGCGTGCTTTGGGAGCAGCCCGTGATGCGGTTGAGTTTTAGTGTTGCGGTGGTTTATTAGCGCAAAATACGCGAGGGCATCATGTCGGGCCTAAATCCTTCTTTTATTGAAGATTTGATATCCAAAGACCTTGACCAAGTGATCGCCGCGCAGCCTTTAGGTTCTCCCGAATATCGGGCCCTTACCTTTTTAAAAACTGCCTTAGACAATCATGTTTCTGATATTCATGTTGAACCGCACGCGCAAGGACGCTTTCTATTGCGCCACCGGATTGACGGTTACTTGCATGATGTGCGGTTCGGTGAGGGGATGGTTTGGGATCTGGATGCGGTTCTGTTTATAAAAAAGATTGCAAAGCTCCATTCCTCGGACGTACGCGTTCCGCAGCAAGGTCTTTTTTATGTTCAGAATCACGGCCGCTCAGTTCGCGTTGATATTTCAACGATTCCTTTGATGAGCGGTGAAAAAATGGTTGTTCGGCTGATTCCCGGAAAATTAGAAGCGCTTAATTTGAGAATGTTAGGGCTGACGCAGGAGCAAAGCTTGATTGTGGAGGAAAAACTTCAAAAACCTTACGGTATGCTCTTTGTCACGGGACCGGCACAAAGCGGGATGACCTCGACGGTTTACTCAATTCTTAAGCGGCGGATGTCCGCTAAAGTGAATATTTTAACGATAGAAGATCCTGTCGAGCAGGTGATTCATGGAATTAACCAAGTGCAAGTTTGTGCCGATATTGGTCTCACATGCGCGGCAGGGTTAAGAGCCTTTTTGAGGCAGGATCCTGACGTGATTTATTCCGGAGCGGAACAGGACGAGGAGATTTTGGGAATTTGTGTGCGCGCCGCTTTAACAGGAAGATTGGTTATGAGCAGCTTTTTTGCTTTAGACGCGTCATCCGCTCTTTTGAGAGTGCTCGAAATGGGCAGGCAGATTCCGCATCTTTTGGCGGAAAGTTTGACTCTGATTATGAACCAGCGGCTGATTCGACGCCTTTGCATGAATTGTAAGCAACCTCAGGATTTGAGCGGATCCGAGAAACGTGATTTTGGAATTACCTCAAAAGTGCTTTATCGCGCAAACCCCATCGGGTGCGAAGCTTGCCGAGGGACGGGCTATTGGGGACGCACCGGGATTTTTGAGGTTTTGTCCGTTGAAGAGCGTTTGTGTTCCGCGATTCGCCATCGATTGCCGGATGCGGAATTAAAAAAAATAATTGAGTCGGAGCCGAGAATGACGCTTTATCAGGCAGGAATCAGTAAGGTGAACGAAGGCGTCACTTCAATTGAAGAAGTATTAAGAGTTCAATTTTAATTTAGAAAACATGAAGAACCTGCTTACTATTTTTCGCCAGCCCAGTTTTTGGGACTCACTTTTGAATGAATATTTTTCAGAAGTTCATTTTCAGCGCCTTGCCGAGGGAGATACGGCGGCGTTTTCAAAAGTGGATCTTTTATTGGCGGATCCGTCTCTTCTCAGTTTATCGACTCTGCAGAAAATTCGTTCCGCCAAGAATCTCAAGCCTGATCTGCGTGTCTTCGCGCTGGGAAATGCGCTGCCTGGGCAGGAAAATATTTTTGACGCTGAGTTGCCTGATGCTTGCGGTTTGTTTGAGTTTACTAAGAAAATTTCAGAGAAACTGCCATTATCTGAAAAAGTGCGATTGATGGTTGCGGATGATGATGCAGAAATTCTTGCGATGGTCGGCGATTATTTTGAGGATAGGCACAGCCCTGTTTTCGAAGTTAGCCGCGCCGCGAATGGACGTGAAGCCTTGGATTTGATTCAGAAAAAAAAGCCGGATGTGATGATTCTGGATATGAAAATGCCAATCATGAAGGGCAGTGAGCTTTACATTAAGCTTCAAAAAGAAAATATAAAAATCCCTACGATTGTTTTTTTCGATGCCATCTCAGCGGGAGATCTGGATCTTGTTAAGAAAGCGGGAAGCCCCGTGATCATCGAAAAAGGATATCGCGAAAGTTCTATGCCGTACTTGATGGCGATGGTGAAAAAGTTGGTTTATTTTGCGTCTTAATTGCGTTCCCTTAAAAAAACAAGTTTGTTTTTTTATTCTGGTCTTTGTCTTTCAGCTTATGCTGCCGCTCACTTTGCCGGCGCAGACCTTCGAGTTTTCAAAAGAGGATTTAGTTTTTCTAGAAAAGATTCAGCGCCGCGCGCTTGATTTTTTTATTAAAGAAGCAGACCCCGAAACCGGCCTTGTGCGCGACCGTGCGCCCAATGCGGAGGGACAGCCAAACACATCGCCGGCCAGCATCGCAGCTTCAGGCTATGCCCTCAGTGCTTATGCTGTCGGTGTGCATAATGGGTGGATAACTCGCAACGACGGAATTAACCGCACCAAGCGGGCTTTGCGTTTTGCTCTGCAGGGAATGGAGCATGAACATGGTTTTTTTTATCACTTTGTCAGCACAAAATCCGGTAAAAGAGTTTCTCAGTCTGAGCTTTCACCGATCGATACCGCGCTTTTTGTCCTCGGGGCGCTTTTCGCCGCGGAATATTTTCAAGACGCGGAGGTTTCCCGGCTCGCCAAACAGCTTTATGAGAGGATTGATTTTACCTGGATGCAAAACGGCGGAAAGTTTTTAGCATTATCTTGGACGCCCGAAAAAGAGTTTAGTGATAAAACATGGGGCCATTTTGATGAATCTTTGCTGATGTATATTTTAGCGATCGGTTCTCCGACGCATCCGATTGACGCTGACGTATGGCATGCGTTAAGGCGCCCTGTCGGCAGCTACCAGTCTTATCGGATGATTTCGATGCCGCCCCTTTTTACGCATCAATACCCTCATATCTGGATTGATTTCCGCGGCAAGCAGGATGGGGTAATGAATTATTTCAACCATTCCGTAACGGCTTGTGAAGTGAGCCGATCTTTTGCGATTGAGCAATCGGAAAACTACAAAACTTATGGGCCTAACGCTTGGGGCATCACCGCCAGCGATGGTCCAAGCGGATACAAAGCTTATGGGGCTCCGCCTGGTTGGGCGGTCCATGATGGAACGCTTGCGCCGACAGGCTGCGGCGGCTGTATGCCGTTTACCCCTAAAGAGTCATTGGCTTGTTTGCGTCATTTTGAGTCTCAAGGAAAGCGGCTCTGGGGGCGCTACGGTTTTACGGATGCTTACAACGATGATATGAATTGGGTTTCACCGCAGGTTCTCGCCATTGATCAAGGTACCATGATGCTCATGATTGAAAACGCGGTTAGCGGGCTTTTATGGAAAACCATGAATCAAGTGCCTGCGATTCAAAAAGCGTTTCAGCTTATTGGCTTTCAGCCCGGAAGCAAAGAGCTTGCCTGGGCTGAGCCGCCGCACTCTCATGCTGTTTATATTCCCGGAGGTATTCAAGTTGACGGGTTGATGAAAGATTGGCCGGGCGGTGCGGGGGTCATTGTTTTAGACAAAAGTAACGCGGAATTCGGAGAGTTTTTAAAAGACCGCGATGCCAAAGCGAAAATTAGATTCGGTTGGGATGAGCAAATGCTTTATGTCGCGATTGAAATGGATGATGACAGTATCGTGGCCAAGCAACGAGAGAAAAATATTTGGCGTGATGATTTATTTGAATTGTTTATTGATCCGGATGCCGATGGACTTTACTGGGAGGATGAACGTGATTTTCAAATTGGATTCAGGCCTAATTATGGCGGCGAAGGTGCCACAGTTTGGTCTTGGTTTCAGCGCGGAGAAGACCCGGTTCAATCCGGCTGGGTTCGGGCGCATGGTTATGCTGATCACCGCGGGTATTTGATAGAAGCTGCAATTCGTTGGGATCAGCTGGGTATTTTTCCCCGTCCAGGGCTTGAAATTTTTGTGGGGCCCGCCGTGCATGACGTGGATGCCGACGGCTCTCACCGTAAAATGCAGTGGTTTTTTCGAAGCGAAAAAAAACTCAAACGTTTTCAATTAGGAAAAATAGTTTTGGAGGAACCCCGTGGCCGAAAAACAGAAGCCTAAACTCCGCGACGCATTTTCAGCTTCCATCAATATTGGCCGCACTGTCCGGCTTTTGCGCGAAGCGCAGCGCTTAACCGGTGCCGAGCTTTGTAAACGTTCGGGCGGATTGGACCCAAAAACTTTAACGGCCGTCGAAAAGGGCCGTATTAAAAATCCATCGATTCAGACTCTGGAAGGGGTTGCGCGCGGTTTAGGCACGACGGTGAGCTCCTTGTTCAGGCACGCGGAATTAGGCAGTGAGAAGTATTTCCTTCGAGGGTCTCAGAAGGGCGTTTTTCACTTGCGGTTTGATTCCGGTCTCGAGTTGGTTTCTTTTACGCCGTTTAACCAGCAGATGTTTTGCGGGAAATTTATTGTAGCGGGGCGGAAGACTTTGGACCGCAGCCACGTTCGATTTGACGGCGGGGCTTTTGCCATGACGCTTGTGGGCGCCTTTAAGGTGAGGATTGAGCAGCATGAGGTCGAACTGCAGGAAGGGGATAACCTCTACTTTCGCGGTGCCTTCGAATTTTCATTTTATAATCCTCAGCATCGGAACTCCGTGCTTTTAATTATGACCGCCCCCTCTTTTTTAGCGTCAGACACCTAGATTTGTAAATTAAATTATTAAAAATTATAAAGTAGTAGTTTCCAGCTTCATATTTATATAAACTATGCGTATTCTGAGAGCCTAAATAAGTCTATTTAAGCTGGAGAGCAGTTTTGCCGATAACGGTTTGAAATGTATACACTTATAAAACGAATGCATAAATACAAAACAGGCCCGATTGTATTGGGCTTTTTGCTTGCTATTATTTTCCCGAGCCTCTCTCTCTTTTCTCAGGATGCGGCTCCTGTTAAATGGACTGTCATCGATACCCCGAACCAAGCCCCCGTGTCCACTTTAGAGGATAAAAATCAGGATTCTCCGGCTGCAAAAGAAGTGAAGCCCGGTAAAAAAGCTAAAAAGGATGTTAGACAAGAAGAAATTGAAAAAGCGATGAATGGAGCTGTCGAAAAGGACATGTTTAAGTCTCCCGAAATAAGCCGGGAAACCATCGAGTTGATGTTTGCGCCCTACCGCCAGCAAAGCAAAGAAGATTTTTTACTCAAGCAAGAACAAGGTCTTGAAGACGTTATTATGCGTGCTAAAACAATCCATACTCAGGCTAAGGCCGCTCAGGAAGGTATCTCATTAGCCCAGCGGCGCTTGCTGCTTTCCGTTCGTCAGATGTTTCCTGAAATGAGTTTTGAGTACGGTCATCGTGACGGATCTTTATCCGCGGCCGAGTATCTTTCCCGCAGCCAGAAAGTTTCTATTCGTCAGCCCCTTTTCAGAGGTGGAGTTTTGTGGAATAGTTTTCTTCAGGAGCGCAAAATGCTTGAGTCGGCACGCAGTAATTATCAAAAAGTGGTGGATGACCTTGTGTTTGAGGTTTCAAAAGTTTATTTTGAATATCAACGTGCCCGGTCAATATCGAACGATCAAATTAAAGCCATTGAAACTGTGAAGCCCCAGATTGAAATCTCGGATAAAAAATTCAAGGAAAACTTAACCTCCGAAATTGAGCATCTCAACGCGCAGTCTTTAGCGGCTCAAATCGAATTTGATTATGAGACTTCGAAACAGGAGCTTGAAATTGCCCAGCTCGATTTACAGCATTATTTGGGATTGGGTATGCAAGATCCTTTGAAGCTCAAGGTGGAATATGATGTTGAGAAGGTCATTGCTTCGATGCCGGAAGACGATTTAACAACAGCGCGTATTGAAGCGCAGTTGGGTTCCTTTAATCAGGGCAAAGCAATTCCGGGGCTTGAAAAGCTTGTGGATATGTCTTATGGACACCGCTCGGAGCTGAGTGTTCAAATGTCGCAGCTGCAGGCCGCGCGCTTCGGTGAGAAAGCCCGCTGGGGCGGCTTTGTTCCTAAGGCCGACTTGGTTTTGGAATACGGTGTTTTAGCGGAAGCTTTCAAGCAGTTTACCAATAACGCCGATCATAAGAATGAATTCCGCATGATGTTGGAAGTGGATTGGAACGCGGCGGGAAATAAGATTAACTATACGTTTGAAAATGATCAGCGCGCGCCTTCCGTAACCCAATTTCAATCCGGTGCCGGGACTCTTAATAAACGAAATTCTTTTAGCGTCGGGCTTTTAAACGGGCTTGATATTTTTGTGGATGTGAAACAGGCTGAAGTTGAAAAGCTAAATAAGGTTGTTGAGCTGGAGCAAGCTGAGAAAAAAGTTTTGGAAGAAGTGAAGCGCGCCTATTACGACTACCAAAAGGCGTTGATTCAAATGAAGTCCACGATGAAGCGCGTTCAGTGGCGGCAGAGATTGAAGGATTTGGCATTGCATCGGTTGGGTCAGCGGGAAGTTGAAATCTCCGAATACTTGCAATCAGAGATTGATCTCTTGAAAGAGCGGGGCGAATTTCATACGGCTCTCAAAGACTATTATACGGCGAAGTCGAGTCTTAACTATGCTGTCGGAGTGCGCGAATTTTTAGAATCGGAGAAAAATGGATAATCCTAATTTAAATAGTGATTCTCAAAACCCGGAACCGGCAAAGAAGCCGACGCTTGCTTTCCGTCCGCCGGAACCTTCTTCGGACGGCGTGAAAAAGGGTTTTCGTATCCCGTGGAAATGGATCATTTTGGCCGTTGTGGCGGTTCTTTTGTTTGTGGTGGCCAAGAATGTACTTGCTCCGAAAAAGAAGGGCTCTTTGGCGGATGATGTTAAAAAACAGCAAGAGGCGGCTTCTCAGGCGGCTGTCGCGATTAAGGGTTTTAAGGTTACTCGAGTCAACTATGAAGATCCCTTGCAAGTTTTGGGTACGGTGAAGGGCGCCCAAGAGATTAAGTTGAGCTATGAGATTCCGGGCGTTGTAAGCGCGATCAATTATCGCACCGGCGAAAAGTATGAAGAAGGCGCGTTGCTGATTTCTCTGAAGCAAGATGATATTTTGCTACGTTTGAAACGCGCTCAGGCCGCTTGGAAAAAAGCTGAGTCGGAAGTTGCCATTAAAAAAGATGAACTCGAAGAACAGGAAAAACTTTTAGCGATGGGCGCTATTCCCAAATCGACATTGGATAAAAAGCGCAACGAGCTTGACGCGACTCAGTATGAATCTGAAGCGCAACGGCTTGAAATGAAAGCGCATGAAGCGATGCTTGAGAAATCCAACCTGTACGCGCCATCATCCGGAATGTTAGGCAAGTTGAACGTTGAGGAAGGCGAAAACATTTCGCAGAACACGTTGGTGGGTGAACATATCAATACGGAGTATGTCTTTATTGAGGTTGGCGTGGTTGAGAAAGATTTAAATAAGGTTTCGCTTGGACAAAAAGCCAAGGTCTTTATTGATGCTTACCCTGATAAAAACTTTGAAGGTGTTGTTGAAAACGTGGCGGGTGTAATTTCGGGCTCAAGCCGCACAGCCACTGTCAAAGTCCGCATTGAAAACCCGGAAGGTTTATTGCGTCCCGGTATGTTCGCACGTATCCGTATTTTGCTTTACAGCAAAGCGAATACTTTGGCGATTCCCGCGGAAGCGGTTCAGGGCAAAGAAGGCGATCAATTTGTTTTTCTCGTTGATACCGAGCAGAATATTGCCAAGAAAACACCGATCACCGTCGGCTATACCCGCCCTGATTATGTTCAGATTGACGCGGGGCTTCAGGAAAATGATGTGATTGCTATGTCGGGTTTTGAAAACCTCGAAGACGGCAAGGCCATCAAACTTCTCGATACCCAGCAAGCTGAACTATAAAAATCTTGCGAGCGCAATGCCGGGTCCCGCGCTGATCCCATGCCGTCTTGGCTAACCCGAGTGCGGGCGTTTGAAATTTTAAGATTTAGACGTTAGGATTTAATCAATGGCTTTAGCTGAATTTGCCGTCAAAAGAAAAGTCGCCGTTGTTATGGGGACTTGCGCCCTTGTTTTGGTCGGCGTCATTTCTTTGTTTGTTCTTCCTCAAGAGTATTTTCCAAAAATTCAGTTTCCGCAAATCACCATTGTCACGGACTATTCCAATGCGGCTCCCGAAGAAATTGAAACTCTGATTACTCGTCCCATCGAAGAAACGATCGGATCAGTGCCGGGTATTAAGCGCATCGAGTCTGTTTCGCGTGAAGGGCGCTCGACGATTACAGCCTCCTTTAATTGGGGACAAAACATAGACTTTGCTGCTCTGGGTATCCGCGAGAAGATTGACTTGATCAAAGAACGTTTGCCGAAGGAAGCGGATGATCCGATCGTGCTTAAGTTTGATCCTTTGGCAACTCCCATCATGTTGATTTCAATCACAGCGCCCAAGCTCGAGCCGGTGCGTCTGAAGCATTTATCCGAAAAAATGATGAAAGATCGCCTGGAAAAAGTTGAGGGTGTCGCTTCAGTTAGTATTTCCGGAGGCGTAAATCGTGAAATCTTGGTTAACGTTGATCACGCGCGCTTGGAAGCCAATCATTTATCACTGATGGAAGTGACAAGCTCGCTGGATGAAGCCAACGTTTCATATCCCGCCGGTAGTATTAAAAAGGGCCTTTATGAATACTTAATTCGAACTGTCGGTGAGTTTAAAACGGTGCAGGATATCGCGACCACGGTTGTGGGGACGGACATCATTCAGAGTATGAAGCGAGAAGAAGATTCTTTTGTTGAAAAAGGCGAAGACGGTCCGCGCCATACCATTGAGCGTTTACGTGAGGAACTGGATAAGGGAGATTTAGAGAAACGTCTTATCTTTGTGCGTGACGTCGGCGAGGTGATTGACGGTCTTTCTGAAACGACAAGCTATTCGCGATACAACCGTAATGCCAACATTCAGCTTTCGATTCAAAAGCAGTCTAATGCGAATACGATCCAGGTTGTTGACCGCCTTAAAAAAGAGTTGGGATCTTCTGAAAAAGATCTTGCGGCACGCGGAATCGAATTCAAAATTATTTATGATCATTCGGTTTTTATCCGTCAAACCCTCGATGAATTGACCAGTTCCGCGATTCAAGCCGGCGTGCTTGTTTTGCTTATCTTGCTCATCTTTCTTAAAGATTGGTCCGCGTCGATCGTCGCCGTTTTGAATATTCCGCTTAGTATTTTAGGCGTCTTTTTTATGATGACGCTGACGAAGTATTTGCCCTTTATGGGTGAGGTGACGATTAACATCATGTCTTTGGGCGGTTTGTCTCTAGCGATTGGTTTGATCGTGGATACCAGCGTGGTTGTGATCGAAAATATTTTTAGAAAACGGCAAGAAGGTATGGATGCCGAACAAGCCGCGATTGA
Organism: uncultured bacterium; assembly: GCA_964562525.1. Classification (GTDB taxonomy): domain Bacteria; phylum Omnitrophota; class Omnitrophia; order Omnitrophales; family Aquincolibacteriaceae; genus Multiplicimicrobium. The sequence goes on along the minus strand of CAZLTL010000014.1, from coordinate 9,815 downwards.
GGGGACAAACGAAATTACCTGGCCGGTGATCGGTTCCAACTTGACAACCATTGTTGTTTTCTTTCCTTTGATTGTTTTTGTGCCCGGCATTCCCGGACAAATGTTCAAGGATCTTTCTTGGGCAATTGTTTTTTCACAGATCGTATCTATGATTTTACCTTTAACGCTCATTACGATGCTTTGCGTATATTTGAAAGTAAAAACTCATGAATATAAACCCATTTCGCTCACGGGCAAATTAGATCAGCACATCATTAACCTGAGACTGCCGCAAAAACAGAACCAAGTCATGATTAAGATGTTGCTGGTGGCAACGGCGTTTATGCTTTTAACGCTTCTGATTGTTCCGACACTGGATCGTGAAGTTTTGCCGCATGTTGACCGCGGCCAATTCTATGTCAAAGTGAGTATGCCGATTGGGACGCGTTTGGATGTCACGGATCAGTTAAGCCGTCAAATCGAAGATATCTTGTCGGAAGAGTCTGATGTTGAAAATGTTGCTGTCGCGGTGGGAAGTGAAAAATCGGGGAAGGGCGAAATCAAAATTGAATCATTGAGGCCTTCTCAAGCTCAGATTTTAGTGACGCTCAAGGAGAAACGCAAAAAAAGTTCCGCGGAAGTCGTTGAGTCTGTTCGTGGAAAAATGGAAGGGCTTGACCTGGAGAAGAAAGGTGCGCGGGTTGAATTCATCCAGCAGGAAAGTGAGTTCGCTGTTGCGCAAGGCGGTGTGAAGCCGATTGTAATCGAAATAAAAGGGTATAACTTGGTTGAGTTAGAAGCTTTCACGGACCGGATCAATAAAAAACTGCTCGAGATTCCCGGAGTCATTCATTTACAGGATGACCGCGGCGAGAAATCTCCGGAAACAAAGCTCGATATTAATAAAAAGCGTGCCGCTCTTTACGGTATTTCTGCCATGGATATTTCGTTAACCGCAAAGACCGCCATTGAAGGCGCGGTTGCAACGCAGTTCCGCGAAGAGGGACGCGAAATCGATGTGCGTGTCCGTTTACGCGAACAAGACCGTGACCGCATGGAGAATATTGAAAATCTGCTGCTTTACTCCAAAGTCTTGGATCAGCAAATTCCGCTGAAAGAGTTAGCCAGTATTGACCGCGGTACGGGGCCGAGTGAAATCCGCCGCATTGACCAAGAACGCACCATTACAATTATGGGTGAAATCGAAAAAGGTCATCGCGATAAAGATGTGTTGGAAGCCGTTCAAAAAATGCTGGCGCAGCTCAAGCCCGGCGAAGATATTCCTGATGATACGGCTGTCGCTCTTTCAGGAAAGCTGAAAGAAATTCGCGAAAGTTTCGGCGGTACGATGTTCGCCTTTATTTTGGCGATCGTGCTGGTTTACATGGTGATGGCATCCCAGTTTGAGTCCATCCTTCAGCCGCTTTTGATTATGTTTACAATCCCGTTCTCTTTTTGCGGAGCTTTAATCGCGCTTAAAATTTCGGGCGGTACCTTGAATGTCATTTCCCTTCTGGGGTTTGTTCTTTTGGGCGGAGTTGTTGTGAATAATGGTATCGTTTTGATTGAGTATATGAACCAACGCCGGCAGGATGGAGAAGAGCTTGTTTCCGCTGTTTGGAATGCGACGCGTATCCGCACCCGCCCGGTTTTGATGACAGCGATCGGAAATATCGTAAGTATGATTCCCGTTATTTTTGGGTCAGATATTTTGCGGCCTATGGCGGTGACAGTCATGGGCGGAATGTTCTCTTCCACAGCCCTGACGCTGATTCTTCTGCCTTGTCTTTATATTTTAATGGTGCGTTATATTGAAATTCCTTTCTTTAATGTGGAAGAAGATCCGATTCCGCCCGCGGAAGGCGAGCTTCAAGAGTAACCATGGGATTACCCACCCTCGCGATAAAAAAACCGATCAGTATCGCGATGCTTTACATTGCTTTGGCGATCTTCGGAATTATTTCTCTCTTCGCTCTCGAAATTGAATTGTATCAAGGTCAAAATCAAAGCATTATCAGTGTTGTTGTCCGCGCGCGCGGAGGATTACCCGCCACCGAAGTTGAAAAGATGATTACGCGTCCAATTGAGGAAGCTGTCGCGACCGTGACCGGAATTCGAACGCTTTATTCCAATTCACGCGAAGCCGAGTCGCGTGTGACCATGGAATTTGAGCCCGGCACGAATATGAAGTTTGCCGCTTTGGAGATTCGTGAAAAATTTGCGAGGGTGAAGCCGCTCCTTCCGCGCGAAATCGAAAAGCCTGTGATCGCGAATTACGATGATGCTCAAGCTGCTGTCCTCATTTTTGCCGTGACCTCCGATCGTTATTCCACCGAAGAAATCCGCGAAAAAGTCGACATCGAAATGAAGCCGATTTTGAGTCGCGTCAACGGCGTTGCCAGCGTTGAAGTTTACGGTGGGCGCGAGCGCAAGATTATGGTGGAGCTCGACCGCGACAAAATGGTCGCTTATAACGTTCCGGTGGACCGCGTGATGGACGTTTTGGGACAAAGTAATATTAACCTGCTTGCCGGTAACGTTCAGACGGGAAAGCTTCAGCTTGCCATTCGAAGTATGGGTGCTTTTAATACCATCGAAGAAATTTCTGAAATCGGAATTAAAGCGACTCGCCAGGGAACGATTATTCCATTGAAAGAAATCGCGACAATTAAAGATGCGTATATGGAGGCATCCAATCACGCCCGGCTTAATCTTGAGCAGAACGTCACGGTGTATGTTAAAAAAGAAAGCTTGGCGAATACTCTGTCCGTTGTCAAAGCGCTGCATCAAACCGTTAAACAGTATGAAAAAGATTATCACGGTGAGTTTCGGATCATCACGGTGAATGACCGTGCGGAAACCATATCGGGCGCAATTGGAACGGTAACGGGTGAGTTGTTTATGGGACTGATTTTAACTGTTCTGATTATTTGTGTTTTTCTGAGACGCATGCGGCCTGTTCGCTACGCCGTTTTTGGCATTCCTGCCGCCGCGATTTATTACTTTGCCGGGAAACTTTGGGGGAACACGGTTAACTTTTTTGATTTAATGATTATTTTTATGTTGCTTGCCACTCTCGTTGGTATTGCGATTGACCGCGCGATTGTCGCTTTTATTGTGGTGTTGACCATTCCGGTCTCGCTAATCGTTACGTTTATTTTTATGGCGGCTTTTGATATCAGCATCAATGTTATGACTTTAACGGGCTTAGCGCTCGCGATGGGAAACTTGGTGGATAGCGCGGTGGTTGTCGCGGACGCGATTCTGGCTAAGAAAGAGCAGGGTAAATCGGATTATGCCGCAGTGCATGAAGGCGCCGAGGAAGTCTGGTTGCCTTTGTTGACATCGCTTGCGACAACTTTGATTGTGTTTTTGCCTATTTTGTTTATCGATAAGCGCGTGCAAATGGTTTACGGGGGATTGGCTTTTACGGTTTCTTTTTCTTTGATTTCTTCGTTTTTTGCCGCGTTACTGCTGGCCCCGATGATGTTTTTACAATTTGCGCGCGGGCAAATGACAATTGACACTTCCGGCGGGAAAACGATTCTCGACAAATTTTGTGATTGGTATCGAGTTTTTATGGGTAAGGTGCTTAGCCTTTCAACGCTGAAGCGGTTTGGTATTTTGATTTCATTCGCGGCTTTTGCGATTGTGGGGACAACGTTGCTTTTTCAAAAGAATATCGATTGGCCGTCGACTTATGAAGAAAATGAATTTGCGATTGTTTCATTTCCTTTGGCCGGCGCAAAATTAGAGACCAATGACGAAGCCATGAAAAAAATCGAAGAGATTCTTGGCAAGATTCCGGACATTCAGATATTTTCATCCACTATCAGTAAAGACGATTTGAGAATGTTTGTTCGGCTCAAGCCTAAAAGCCAGCGTAAATATTCCAAAGAAGAGATTATGAAAATCATTGATGAGCAGGGCAATGCCGCGATTAAGGAGATTCATGACGACTTTAGTTTGATCGTAGATGAAGGCTCAAGCTCAGGCGAGCAGAAGAAGCTGGTGGTTGAGATTTTTGGTCACGACAATGATGAGCTTGAGAAGTTAGCGAAACAGGCTGCTCAGAAAATGAAAGATATTCCGGGGATTTCAAATATCGTGATGACCGATCTTCGTAAGCGTCCCGAGTATTCCGTGAAGGTAGACCGTCGCGCCGCTATTTACGGTATTTCAGTTAAGAAAGTCGCTGATTCACTGCATGCTCAAATTCGCGGTATGCGTCCGACCGAGTTTCAGGAAGTTAAAAAAGGTGAGCGTATTGAAATGATTACGCGCTTGCAGCCTATTTACCGTCAAAAAATCGATGATTTAAAGCTTATTCCGATCGCAACCGACCAGGGCGTGCAGGTGCCGCTGCAGGAAGTTGCCAATTTTTATCCCTCAGTGGGTCCTCAAACCATTGACCGCAAAAACAAATACCGCTATGTTTTCGTGAAAGGGGATATTAAGCGCCCTGTTGAAGAAATCGCAAAAGACATTGAAAAAGCCTTTGCGGGTATCAAAATGCCGGATGATTATTTTTGGCGTTTCGGCGGCGGGTATGATGATTTGATGGCCAGTAAGTCGCAGCTTTTTTTGGCGGTGATTGTTACCATTTTGCTTGTCTATATGACGATGGCGTGTTTATTTCAGGATTTTATATCGCCGCTTTTGATTATGGTCACGGTTCCTATGGCTTTGATCGGCGTGTGGATTGTTTTGGATTGGCCTAATTTTATCCGTTGGCCGCTTTCATTTACCGGGCTGCCTATTTCTAAATGGGAATGGCTTCCGGTGGCGAAACCGCTCAGCCAGCAGGTGTTGATTGGTATCGTGATGTTGAGCGGCTATGTCGTGAATGCCGCGATTATTATGATGGATCATTACAAGTCGCTTCTTGCGGAAGGGCATCAAATGAAAGAAGCTTTGATTCAAGCCGTGACCGATCGTTTTCGGCCTATTTTAATGACGACGCTCACGACTGTTTTGGGATTTTCTCCGATGGCCTTTTCGATCGGTACTTCAAGTGATTTGTGGGCACCGATGGCATTAACCGGTATTGGCGGTATGGTGATGGGAACTGTACTGACACTTTTTGTTTTGCCGACTTTGATTTATTTCGTGAATGAAATAAAAATGAACGGCTTGTTTTTTCTTAAACCACTTTTGCGGTTACGTCGAGTGCGGGCACTTGCCCCGGGGCAATAATCTAACGTATTTTTATTTAAGGAGGACCTATGTCAACGGCACCCAGAACTTATAAGCGTAAAGCAACCAGTCTTTTTATTCACAAAGAAATGCAGCGCGAGTTTTCCTTCGTGCTCATTATCCTTTTAGTTCTGGCGTCATTTTTTATTTCGATGACGATCCATTACACGATTCAGCATGCCGCGTTTGGCGATGGCGCCCTTCAATTTGGGAAGGTGAATCCCTATGAGGTGATTTCAAGCGTCAGTTACCAGATTGTAACGCGCGTGACGATCATTTTGCTCGTGACCCTTTTTGCGATTGCCGCTTACGGTATTAAATTTCTGCATCGCGTTGCGGGTCCGATTTATCGCTGCCGCAAAACTTTGATTGTGCTTAATCAAGGTAAAGTGCCTGACCGCATTCGGCTGCGTAACGGAGACTTTTTTACGGAAGTTGCGGATGAAATTAACAAGCAAAGCGAGCTTTGGGCCGCTGAATTGCAAAAGAAAGAAGAGTTGGCTCGTCAGATTGACGATTTGTCTGTTTCTGCCTCACCGGATGTCCGCGCTAAGTTGGAAAACCTCAAGGGGTGGCTCTGATCCTTTGAGGTTTTCTCGCCTCTCTTGAGGAGGGACTCTTCTTCTCAATCGAGGGTTCGTACTTGCCTGTGGGCTTTTTTCCGCTTCTCTTTCTTAATTTCTTTATTTATTGTAACCTCATTTATTCCAATAAGTTACGAATTCAAATGATTTTTATTGATATCTAAAGCTATAACTTAATATATAAAGATTGATAGAGATAGTTTTGGGTGTTATTCTTCTATCGAGGCTAATCATGTTTAATTTATGTTGGTTTCGACACATTCCGGGAAGAGGTCAGCGGGGCATGACTTTGCTTGAAGTGCTCTTTAGTTTTGGGTTGCTGGCTATTTTTTCTCTGACCTCTCTTAAGTTGATTGCGATGTCTCAGCAGCTGACGATTGATACTCAGTCAAAATTAATTGCAATCGGAGCGGCGCGTTCGGTTATGGAAATGGTTAAGACCAATCCTCTGTCGGAAGTGGATACACTTTCAACGACTGCTTATGTGCCGGCAGATTTACCTAGCGCGAGTATTCAAATTTTGACATCTCCATCCGGAGCTAGTTTAGATGCAGCTGCGATTGCAACAGTAACGGTGGTTGTTTCTTGGACGGGTTCAAAGGGCAGATCGCTCAGTACGAGTCTCAGTATTTTAAAATCAGCTTATGATTATGTTTAAAAATATTAGAAATCAAAACGGATTTTCATTGATCGATCTTATTATGACGATTGGAATTCTACCTATCTTGTTTGCTGTTTTGATGACAACAACTCAAGCCGCGGGTAACTCGATGCGTGCTCAAGTTTCAGTCGCGGCCCTCAATCAGGGGGGGCAGCAAATGCTGCGTTCGATCGCCCGTGAACTTTCTCAGAGTGACCCTATTGATGGCGATGGTCAGTTTGTCATCACGGATGGGTCGCCTTATGACAGCGTTCGTTTTCGAGTTCCTGTGGATCATGATGATGACGGCGATGTTGTGGGTGCGACGGAAGATGCTTTCGAATGGGGCGCGAGCGCGCCTTGTAATACGACGCCCGGTGTTACACCGTGCGAAGCTCCTCACACGGGTTGGGCGCTGTGGCAAAACTATTGGGTTCGTTATCAGGTGACGGGCACTACGCTTTATCGGGAGGTTTTAGATGCAAGTTTTAATTTAGTGAGCGGATATCAGCAGCCCATTGCAAAAAATCTGACGGCGTTTTCGGTTTCCAAGAGCAGTAATTTGGTGACGGTTTCCGCAACATTTCAAGAGACTGATGCGGTGGGACAGTTCGGTCAATCAAGAAGCTATTCTCAGACTTACACATTAACAACGGAAAGCATCATGCGCAACATTATGGATGGAGGTTGAGTTATGAAATGGCTTAACAGCTTCAATAATCAAAAAGGCATTGCGCTGATTTCAACTTATGTTGTAGGGCTCATCGCTCTAACGTATTCAATCGCATCCTATTCGAGCTCGCTTTATCAAGCCAAGCATCTTGAGCGTGATGTTCAAAAGATTAGCTCTTACGCGGCTGCTGAGGCAGGAATCCAGAAGGCTTTGCAGCAAATTGCTTCGGGAGCCTATACGGGAACGATTGATGCGACAGCAATTGCATCGACGACCTATCAATCGACAGCCGGTGTTGATGCCGGAATCTACTCCGTCAGTATTACTTACAATGATGCGGATTGGGTGATTGTGACCGCCACCGGAACATCGGGCGGCTCGACCACAGTTTTGGAAGGTTCGGTTTTTCTTGAATCTAATTTATCAAAATATTCAGTTTATATTACCGAGAATACAACTGGCGGATCAAATTTAACGCTGGGTGTGAGCGATGGTGTTAATGCACGCGGTGTTCCGGAAAACTATGTTAAGCGCGCCAAGTATTACTATGAAGGGAATTATACTTTTGGCGGTAGCAATATTAATATTTACGGTGACTTTAATATTGCCGGAGGTATTGCGGGGCACTCATCTTATACAACGCAAATCTATGGCGATGCTTACGTGGGCAATTATTCTGAAACAGCGGGAGGGGCCGTCTCGTCTAACGGAATCACGAATTCAAACAGAGTGAATGTAAGTGACGGCTTTAATGATGATGAAGACCGTAGCGGCGACGGCAGTGTCACTTCAGCGGATGCGCCGGATGTGCATGATCTCAATGCTACCGGTGCTGGCGACGCAAATAAATTTGAAACTTTGCCGACTGTGAATACGAGTTGGTACTCTACAAACAACGATGTATCGGCATTTAATACTGCCGGAAATCGCTTCTTGATTCTTGCTGATAACGGCTCAGGGACAGCAACCGTGGTAAAGCAGGTGACAGCAGCGCAATATAAAGCCTATATCACAACGGGCTCATTTACAGGTTCACCGACATCCACAACCACTTTGCCGAACCGTGCAGTTGTCTATAACAACGGGAGTCTTTATGTCACGGGCAGTGTTACAGGCCGTGTTTCATTTGTTTCGAGTAATGATATTTATATGGATGGTAGCGGCGTTTCATATTATGGGGGCACTCGTTACGCCAGTTCTTCGCATTCAGCGGCATTCATCGCAAGTGACCAGATTTTTTTAAGAGGAGACTCGATGAATCTAAGCGGAATACTCTATGCACGAAACACCGGTAATCATTCTACGGGCATTGAAGCCGGTTATGCACCTAGCAGTTCAGATTATACGAATAGCACCGCCGACTCCTCAAAAGCCTATCTTCGTTTTTACGGGAATACGATTATGGATGGAACGACTAATACCTCGGTTTACTCCGACCGAGCTTGGGTTTGGGATTCGAATTTATCGAAATATCGTCCGCCCGGAATTCCGGTGACGCCGGAGCTTCGTATGGTGCGCGAGGTTGTGTCCGATTAATTTTATGGATAAAAGAAAACTTATAATTTGGCTGCTTTTGTTGCTGTTGTGTTTTGTTATTCATAAAATGACAGAGCCGCGGAAGGCGCAAGATGGCTCTGGTTCAGCGGCAAAGATTTCTGTGGAACAAATTGATTACAGCGTTGTTATTCCGCCTGAAGAGCTGCCGCAATTTAAGAACACCGATATTTATTTGCCGCCCGCTCAAAAAAAAGATCCGCTTTGGATGAATCCACCCGATACCGATTTGATGCCCCCAAAAGATCCGAATGATCCGAACAACGGTGTGATGTAGCTTTTAGCCGTCTACCTCAAGCTTCCCGCCTAAGAGCCGTTAAATAAACGCTCTTATTTGAAATGTTCACAGGAAACAAATCTTCTTCTGCAGAAAATGTTCTATTTTAATCCGCACGCCATTCCGTTAGTTCAAAGCCTTGTTCTTATTATGATTATTGGATTTTTGGTGCGCAAGCAAAGCCCTAATCAAGCCAGCGCGAAATTCTTTTTCCTTATTTGCTGCGCGGTTTCGGTTTGGTTTTTTGGAAGCGCATTAATGTATTCTTGCCAAGATCCCAAAGCTGCGCTGCTTATTTACAAAGTACTTACTTTTTTGGGTGTGGCTCACATAGTGACCTTTGTCTATCAGTTCTCTGTCTCCTGGCTTAATTATCGTGGATGGCGGAAAAAGCTAGCGCCTGTTTCACTGTGGATGGGGAGCGGATTCTATCTAATGGCAATTTTTATCCCACAGTCTTTTGATGGTATTCGAATGCATAGCTGGGGGTATGGACCGCAGTATGGAATGGTTTTAAAGATATTTTTAGTTTATTTCTTCTTTTTTTTCTTTATGGCTTTCTATAATTTTGTTTTCGCTTATTTTCGAAGCAAATTAAAAAAGCATAAAAAACAAATTGGACTCATGCTAATTGCTTTTGTGGTTTCATTTGTTTCATCTACTGAATACATTTCCAAAGTAAGTCATATTGAGTTTTATCCCATTGGATTCATTGCGACCTTCGCATGGATTGTGTTAGTCGCGTATGGATTGATCCGCCGCCAGCTTTTTAGCGTGCAAGACACGGCGCGCATGGTTCAGGAGATGCGTTTAGCTACTTTAGGGATGATGTCTGCCAGTTTGAGCCATGAAGTTAAAAATCCTATTTATGTGATGAAAGGACGTGCGGAAATGGGGCTAGCAAAATTAGCC
>CAZLTL010000013.1:0-82852 GCA_964562525.1 uncultured bacterium | reverse complement strand
GATATCACGGTACGCGGTGAAATCCTGACAATTCAAGGTCAACGCGAAACGGTCAATCAGGAGCAAACCGGAAGTTATTACACGCAAGAGCGCAGCTATGGTTCTTTTTCGCGCAGTCTGCGCCTTCCCGGACCGGTCGATGAAGCCAATATCAAGGCTGAGTACAAAAACGGCGTGCTTTTGATTACACTTCCAAAGATTGCAAAAGAGGAAGCTTCTAAGAAAGTCAGCGTTGTCTAAAACCAACGGTTGTCAGGCACTTTGGTGCCTGACAACTATACCCTGCGGGCTTCCGCTAACTTCTTTTGGATATCTTCATTTCCCGGCATCCATTTTAAAGCTTTTTCATATTGAAGCCGTGCAAGCGCGGGCTGATTCAGTTGCATATGGACATCCCCGATCGCAACAACAAGATCAGCTCGCAGAGGCATTCGCTCTGAAGCTTTTTGATAAAACTCCATCGCTTTTTCCCAATCTTGCCGCTGCTGATAAACCACCGCCAAATTAAGTTCATACTCTCCGCGGATTGATTCAGCTTCTAATGGCAAAACCTTTAAAGCTTGTTCAAGATAATCAGAAGCTTTCGGCAAATCTCCGCGGGCATAAGCATCATCCGCCAAAACTTTATGAGCCACATAGTTGTGAGGATGTACTTGCGCAGCAGCGAGGAATAAGCGCTCGGTGCTACTCCATTCACGCACACGCAAAGTGGATTGGAGGCAGCAGAATGCAAGCCAAAGAATAAACCCCACCAAAAAAAAATTTTTGAGCTTAGGATTTTTCTCACTCCAAAGATCAAGAGCCCAAACGAATAGAATGCTCAACCCAATATAAGAAAAATAAGTATAGCGATCGGCATAAGCTTGAGCACCGGCTTTAACTAAACCCAACACCGGAAACAGCGCAACCCAAAAGAGAAGCCAGCTTGCCAATACCCATGGGTACCGCCGAACAAATCCGATCAAAATCACCATGCTGATTCCCGCAAGAACCATAAATGTTGAACTGCCCCAGGCAGCTATTTCTTTAACGGAAAAAGCAGGGTAAAAAATGGATAAATGCGCGGGATATAAAAATTTTTGAACATAATTACTCACCGCCATAAACACAGAAAGCATTCGATGCCCAGGCTCTATTTCCTGCCAATCAAATACAGCGCCCGCATTCTTCTGAACATAAAGAGTCACAAAGCCAGCCGCTGTGGCCATCAAAAAGAAAGGTATTTTCTCAACCGCGCTTTTCAAAACGTCACGCCAAGACTGAAGTCGTCCAAGCGGCCAAAAATCAAAAATCATCAAAATTAAAGGGAAAGTGACATACATCGGCTTAGAGAGCAAAGAGAGACCAAAGCACAATGAACAAAGGACAGGGGGAAAACTAATTCTAGCTTTGTTCGTTGTTCGCTGTTCGTTGCTACGAGCATAAACCCATAAAGCCAAGAGAATAAAAAAAGTCGAAAGGACATCTTTACGTTCGGCGATCCAAGCCACGGATTCCACATGTATCGGATGCAAAGCAAAGATTAAGGCAATTCCCCAGCTCAGCATCCGCCGGCTGGTTAAAGCATCAAATAAAACAAAAACAAGTATCGCATTGAAGGCGTGAATTAAAACATTGATGGCATGATGAGCGCCGGCATGCAAACCAAACAGCTGAACATCAAGCATATGGCTCAACCAAGTCAGCGGAATCCAGTTGTCAGCGCCCAGTGAAAAAAAAGCCCAATGAACTCCCGCCCAGGTCAGCCCTTTTGAAACAAAGGGGTTGTTCGTAATGTAGAGATGATCATCAAAATGGATAAAACCATAACCTAGAACCGGAAAATAAATCAGCCAAACAAACACAAACAAGGCGAAGGATGGAACGAAAGATTTTTCGAAAAAAGAACGCAGGAAAATCATGTTCTTATTCTAAGTAGGATTTACGGGTTTATCCAAACTAAATTTATACGCTATAATCCGCGACATGACTTCCAGAGAACCGAACTTACCAGCAGAAACCATTGCAGCTCATCGCAAAGCTTGCGATGCAAAATTAAAAACTTATATTGATCCCTTTTCCGACATGGAAGTTCATACAGAGTATTACTTACTCGACCGCGGTTTTTGCTGTAATCAAGGCTGCCGGCATTGCCCTTATTGGGACAAACCTCAATTACGTATCACGTATAAGTGATACGTAATTGAGGTTAAAGTTTAAAACTAAAAGTCCAAAACCATAACTCAAAGCCTACCAACCATACCGCACTAGCTCTGTCACGAGAATCCCCTCAAAAGGGTTTAGACCCAAGGCACGCGCAAACGCCCAAAGAGATACACTTGGAGAAATGAAAAAACAACTCAAAAGGTTGTAGATGCTAGGCGTGAATGAGCAAAATAGGAGGCGTAGTGAAAACCTACGCCGCACGACTTTTGCGAAACTCACAACGACGCAGATGCAGCCTTTTCAGTTGTTTTAATAGTCGATGCCTTTTTGCGCCCAAATACCCTGATCGTACGGGTGTTTGACGCATTTCATTTCCGTCACTAAATCAGCGACTTGAATCAGTTTTTTGGGGGCGCCACGACCGGTAAGAAGAACATGCTTCATATGCGGTTTTTTAGATAGCACCGCCAAAACGTCTTTTAAGTTCAAGAAACCGTATTCGAGACAGCAATTAATTTCGTCTAACACGACAAGATTTGTCTTAACGTCTTGAATATACTTCTGAGCCAGCTTCCAACCCACCTCGGCCTTGAGCTTATCGCGCTCAAAATCTTTTGTATCCCAAGTAAAGCCCTCTCCCATTTTATGAAAACAACAATTTTTCATTTTCTTAAGCGCTCGCTCTTCTCCTGAAGGCCAAGAACCCTTGATAAATTGAACAACGGCAACTTTCATCCCATAACCTAAAGCGCGCAAAGCTGTTCCCATAGCGGCGGTTGTTTTTCCTTTTCCGTCTCCGGTATAAACGATCAGAAGCCCTTTGTCAGGTTGGCGCTTGGGCATTTTGTGAGAACGCGGCGCTTTATCTTTCAACATAAAATCCTTTTTGCTCTTCAAATCGAACACCGAAAAGACTCTCAAGATTATTTTGATTTAAAACCTGCTTCACATCTCCTTGCGCCATTATTACGCCTTCTTTCATAAGAAACACCTTTTGAGCAAAACGTTCGGTTAAACCGATGTCATGCATCGTAACCAAAACGAGAGCTCCGCGCGTGGCCTCTTCTTTTAAAACCCGCAGTACTTTAATCTGATATTTGGGATCCAGCTCTGCGATCGGCTCATCCGCAACAATCAACGGAGGGCGATCCCGCAAAACGCGTGCTAAAAGAACCAAAGTTCTCTCGCCTCCCGAAACCTGATCTATTCTTTTCTCTTTTAAATGTTCAATACCTAAACGCGCCATAATCGTTTGCGTCGCTTCGCGCGCGGCAGCCGCATTTCCCAGCTCAACCACGGACTTACAAGTTAAAGGCCAATAAACTTCTTTTTTTTGGGGTAAATAACCTTTGAAATCAGGCAAGCCGGAAATATATCCGCTTTGCAGATCAACCAAACCAAGCAAGGCTCTTAACCAAGTCGATTTGCCGCAGCCATTGGCTCCCAAAATGGTGGTCAACTTTCTGGGCTCAATTTCACCCGAAATACCCTTAAGAATTTCTTTCCCGCCAAGCCGGCAAACTAAATCAGAAAATTTAATATTCATGCTAGCTGCGTCTTTGCCTTAAAAGCCAAATAAATAAAAAAGGGCGCGCCCAAAAGCGCGGTTAAAACACCGATCTTAAACTCCACCGCAAAAAATGGCATGCGGCAGAAAATATCCGCGCACAAAAGAAATATAGCACCACCCAGGGCGCTTGGAAAAAGCAAATCTCCCGGGTCATGCTTCACCCAAGGCCGCAAAAGATGCGGAACCAACAAACCGACAAACCCGATCATCCCGCAAATGGAAACAGCCGCTCCAACCGCAACAGCCGCTCCCAAAACGATCAAACGCATCGTTTTCGAAATTGAAACTCCGTGAGTGCGCGCTACATCCTCACCTAAAGTCAAAAGTCTTAAAGTGGGAGCTGAACGTAGCAAAAGTGCCATGCCTAAAATCATCCCGGGCGCGGCAACCAAAACTTGGTCAAACGTACGGTTTTCAAGCGACCCCATTTGCCAATAAATGACTTCGAGCACCGCGTAGGGATTTTTGGAAAAGCTAAGCAAAAAACTGCTCAAAGCAAAAAAAAGTGTGTTGAGCGCCGTTCCGGCAAGAATAAGCCCCAGCAAACTTGTATGCCGGATGCAAAAAAACAAAATAAGGACCGCAGCGAATAAAGCACCAAGGAATCCGCCAACAGGCAGCACCCACACTCCCCAAGCCGTTATTCCGGAATAAAGCACCGCCATCGCCCCAAAAACCGCACCGCTGGATATTCCTAAAACACCTGCGTCGGCTAAGGGATTACGTAAAAGCCCTTGCATCGCTGCGCCGGAAAGCCCCAACACTGCTCCAACCAAAACCGCTATCAAACTGCGCGGCAGACGAATCTGCCACAGAACCGAGATTTCAATGGGGTCGGCTTGACCGGAAATAATTTTAAAAACAGGAATATCAAAATACCCTATTCCAAGTGACACAGCGAACAATCCCCCAAGCAGTCCGAACAAAATAAAATGGAATGGCTTCATGTATTTGATTTTAAAAGATTTTCCACAACTTCAAGTGTATATGCCGACGCACAACTTACGGCTTCTTCTGGAATGTGTAAATATTCAATTCCAGGCAATGCCTTTTTTAAAGCGGGATGAAATAAAGTTTCATGGCTCCATGAATTCTTTTGCGATTGATTCTGAGTAACAACAATCACCTCAGGCCGCAATGCAATCAACCGCTCCAAAGAAACAAACCGATATCCCTCGCCGCCATCCGCATTCACCATCCCCAGCGCGGACAAAAAAGTATCTTCGAAAGTTTCTTTTCCGGAAAGATGTCCCGCCGCGCTCCAAAAAACAGCGCGCTTCCCCAACCAAGGTGAATTTGATTTTAACTGAACCAATTCTTGAATTCGCATCTGAACAGCATCTTGCTTTTTAGAATTTTGAAACCATGGCGCCAGGCGGTTGATTTCAAATTGAAGCTCATCCCAATTTTTTGGAATGGTCAGCTGCATCACCTTGATTCGCATTTTTTCAAGCTGCTGAATTAAAAGCGGATTAGAAAACGGTCCTGCCAAAACCAAACTCGGACGCAAACGAATGATATTTTCCGGGTCCGGCTTTAAACGCAAAATATGCGGATTTTCTGTGATAACCCGGGCGGCAACTTCGGAATGATTTAAATTCGTAACACCCGCAATTTGATCCGGGCTGACAAACTGCAGCAAAAGCTCATCCGCACAAGCGTTGAGAGATACAATTCTTTCAGCACCTTGCGCTGAAAGAGACCAAAGGACAAAGAACAAAAAACAAAGATACACACTCACCTTTGTTCTTTGGTCTTTGGTCTGCATCTTCATTCTATTTCCCATCTCATCCCCACTAAATACTCCCGCGGCGCGCCGGGATTCACAAAGGTATCGACGCCCACCGGATAAGTTCCGGCAGTAAAAACTTCTGAAACGACGGCACGGGAATAATACTTGTTATCAAAGAGATTGTTGATTTTAAAATAAATTTCTTGGTTTTTGAAAGCATACCCCGCCAAAAAATTCCAAAGCGTATAAGATTTAATTTTGTGCCCTGCTCCGCCCGCAGAATTCAACATCGCTTGACTGGTCGATTCATAGCTTTGAGGATGCTGTTTGCCGGTAAAGCTGCCATCCAAGCGGAAGCGTAAACCTTCGAAATATTCGCCCAATCGCGCTAAAGGTTTTACTTCCGCGCCCCAAGTCATTCTTTGGCGAGGAACCTGCCCTAAATCACGCCCATCGAAAATCTGACCGCCAAAAGCATCGACATTCGTTTCGCGCACATATGCCTTCGTCCAAGTATAAGTTCCGAAAAAACGGGCTTCAGGCAAGGGCGCAACTTCAACACCTTGCTCAAATCCGTAGCGACGACTTTTCCCAATGTTGACATTCTGTCCGAAGGGATTAGCAACACTCACAGCCGTTGTATCATTCACAATTTCATCTTCCATATCGATTAAAAACCAACTGCCTCGCAATTGAAAAAGATCTCGAAAACGATAACGCGTGCCCACTTCATACTGCTTGCTTTGTTCCGGTCGCAAAATATCAGGCGGTGTGGACCCTGCAAACGGATTCACGTCACTCAAATCCGGCGCACGAAACCCCTCCGAGTATTGAAAAAAGACATCCATAGGCTTGATGGGGTGAACCGTAATGCCGGTACTTACCGTATTCGAGTTCCAACGATCCGCATAATTACTCGTGCGCGACTTTGGATTGATCGTATGCAGCGTGTAGCGATCATGGCGCATACCCACGTTTAAATCGACATAATCGGTAAGCCCCAGCTTTTCATTCCAAAAAAGGGCGGAATTAAAAACTTCGCCTTGTCGGTCAAGCGTTGTCGCTGCCCCTTTCGCTACTTCTCCGCCCGGTGCGGAAATCAAAGTCGCGACTTCCGAACCTTTATGGATTTCGAAACCAATCAAGCTTGTGTTTCTCAACCATTCCCAAGCATCTTCATAAGAAAGCTGTCCGATCAATTCGCGCTGACGCGATTTCGCGCCCGCCAAACGCGTATTTGTTCCAAACTGAGTCGTAGTGTTAATAAAATCAGAATCATTAAAACGCCAATTCGCTAAAAGTGACGCCGTGATTTTATTATCCCAGATTTTTTTGTCAGCTCCGATCTGAGCGATGGTGTTGATAAAACTGCGGCGATCATTCGGTTTATTCGTGCGCTTGGGGGACGCTTGATATTGGTTGAAAGTCAGTTCACCCGGATTGGAAACCATATCATCCACATGCTTCACATTGACGAATAAACGGCCCGCTTCCTCAGGTAAAACATACGCGGTTTTAAAATCAAAATTCGAAATACGAAAATCTGAATTTCCGCGAAACCCCTCACCCAGGTTTCTTCCGCCGCGAAAATAATATTCAAAAGCACCCTCAATCGGAGAAACTTTATCCTGCATGGTTCCGCTGACACCTTGATAAAAATGGATTCCCTGATGACTTGAAACATCCACCCCGCCAAAAAGACTCCAAGGTTTTTTGCTGGGACGGCCGGTGGTAATATTCACGACACCGGCCAAAGCATTGGATCCGTAAACCGGTGACGAAGGCCCGCGTTCGATTTGAATTCTTTCAATGTCATCCATGGAAAGTAAAGGATAATTTGCCGTGTAGCCGTCCACTTCATTCACACGCACGCCGTCCACCAATACTGTCACCGCATTCGATTCGTTGAATCCTCGCATGGAAAAAGCACGATCCCATCCATTGCCAACAGTGTCATAAAAAACAACACCCTCTTCACCGGATAAAGCTTCTTGGAAAGACATCGGCTTTTTAGATTTTAATTCGTTTTCCGAAATGACGGTCACATTGGATGATGCTCGACTCTGAGGCTGAAGCAACGACTCCAAACGCGACGCATAGACGCTCACAACATCGGATTCAGAAATTTTTTCGACCGCTACCGGAACATCCTGTCCTGTTTTGGTCTCAGCGAAAACGGAGGAGGTAAAAAGAAAGGTAAGAAAAAATACGGTAAAAAAACGAAACATAAATCTCCTTCAAGAAGAACGAAGGAGACTGCAAATGGGCAGGACTCACCCGTTCCTCAAGTTGTGGCTCGCAATATGAGGAGCGATACATCAAGCTAGGCTCGTATCTGGCTAGCAGTTGGCATTAACTGCGACAGTCGCGGCACGGCGGAGACGGCTTTTACGGCTTCTCGCTTCCGATTCAATCCATGAAGTTTAGATCATGGAACCTGCTCTGAAAACGAGGTGATTTTAACAGGGTTCTTTAAAAATGCAATCGGAAGTTAAACCGCAGCGGAAGAAAGCAAAGACTCGATTGGACCGGTCACTTTGCCGGAAAGAGGATCGGTCGTGGGCGCGAAACGATCAACAACTTGGCCGTTTTGATCAACCAAGAACTTGGAGAAATTCCACTTAATTGATCCTTTGTGCGGGCTTTCCTTAGTCAAATATTGAAACAAAGGATGCGCTTGATCGCCTTTTACGGCGACTTTTTCAAAAAGAGGAAACTTAACTTTGAAACGCAAATTACAAAATTTTTGAATTTCTTCGTTGGAAGCCGGCTCTTGCCCGCCAAAGTCATTGGAAGGGAAAGCTAAAATCTCAAACCCTCGATCATGATACTTTTCATAAAGACTTTGCAACGCGGCATATTGCGGAGTGAACCCACAGCCGGAAGCCGTATTAACAATTAATAGAACCTTGCCTTTGTAATCCGCTAGATTTCTCTCTGTACCTTGAATGAGGTTTGCCTTGTAATCATGAACGGACTTAGAAGGATCCGCCGGAACCGATGAGCCAAAAAGAAAACTAAATATCATAATAAGAACCCAAACGTTTTTCATGACGGCTGATTGATTAATTCTTCAGGATTTTTGTCATCAGATAGAAAATATCCGGTTTTATCCTCGGCTTTATTTTTCTGAGGCATCCCGCCCTTAATCCGCTCAAAACGGATTTGATCAACCAGCAAAGTCCCTTTTTTCGGCACAATGTTGACATCATCAAAAACCAAAATCAGTTCACTTAAAATCGACCAATCCTTAATCCCCTTAAACCGCTTTAAAGGAATTTGGATGGTTTGCCATTGATCCGTAATTCCGCTTATAAAAAAAGAAGAAGACCGGCTATCCGGTGTTTTTAATTCCACCTTCAAACGCTTCGAGAAGCGATGCGACGCGCCGCGGACATCCAACGACAAAGTGTCATAGGGCAAAGCACTTACATTTTCAAGCTTCATCCAAAACCCGTTATAAGCCGGGTTCGGAGAATTTACGTCATAATCCAAGCGTAAAGCGAAGCCTTCAAGATTGCCGGTTGAGTCGTCGGAAACATGCGAGGTGCGGCATCCCTGAGTATCATCACTGGGGTCTTTATCCCAATTACCGTAGTCTCCGCCCAAGTTATTTGGCTTATCACCCGCGTCAAAATCCGCCAACATTAACTTTCCTGCTTTCGCGGCCTCTTCAAGCACAAGAGTCTTGGCAGAAACTTCATTCCCCTCTTCATCCAAAACAGTTTCTCCCAGCTCATCAGATTCGGAGTCAGACGAAGGCATCTCAGGCAAAACATCACGTGCTTTAACCGGCTCAGAGGCAGGCTCAGTTGACGGCACAATCGGTGCCGCGGGCAGCTCAGGAACAACCGCGGAAGCCGGTGCAGCAACTGCCGGAGCCTCAGTGACAGCGACAGATTCGGACGCAGGCGGCAGAGATTCTGGGATATCCGATTCCAAACTTAAAGAATCTGAATGAGTTGCCAAAGCCGCTTCCATCGAGTCGGAAGCCTCATCAGCTGATGCAGAAAGAGAAACGAAAATCAAAGCAAAGAATAAAAGCAGGTATTTTTTCATGAATCGTCCCTTCAATTACGGCCGATTCTAACAAAATTAAGCGTTCCCGGGCAAATCAATCTTCAGGAACTATTCTTCGTTTTAAAAGTGGAAATTACTGTCTTTAGAAGCGGTTTGGCTGTACAAAATTTTAACCTCATTCAATTTCCGCTCGATCGCAAGCAGCATTAGCTTCACCTCTTCATCCGTGTATTCATAATTAGAGCGGTTGGCACAGTTCCCGAGAATATCCAGTTTTTCGATCACCGCATTTGTGCGGCTGGACGCCAAGCGCTTGAACCGGTCTTTCTTTGACTCTGATGTCTCCATAAAATCTCCTCATCTTCTCTTTCCCAAAAAGTACCCTTTGAGAACGCAAAAATCAAATCTCACTTCGCCGCAGGCAAATGCTGAACACAATACTCATGCCCCCCTGCAACCCGAAAACTCAGCTGCGGATGAGTTTTTTCAGTCGCGCCGCAAACAACGCAAAGGTGAAAAGGCTTGGACTCTTCTTGAACCGCGCGAATTTCAAGCTGAACTGTTTTAACTTGCGCCTTTGTCTTTCTGAAATATTCGGGACCAAAAAAAATAAGAAAATTAAAAGCCGCAGCGAGAATGGCAAGTTTGGATGATAACGGCGAAACAAAAAACTCAAGTCCGGTCAGCGCCGCAACGACCCAGGCAAGCCACTTCATTTTAACCGGAACCACGAAAAACAAATAAAGCTCAAAGTCGGGGTGCATCGCCGCGAACGCCAGGTAAACCGCAAGATAAATATAGTAATTTGTCGCGACAGTTTGCGGCGTTAAGAATGAAACAGCTACGGTTAAAAAATACCCCGCAAACATAAATAAATTGAATTTTCCGCTACCCCATTGCTTTTCGAGCGCCGCGCCCATAACAAAAAAAAGATAGTAAGTGAACAGCGCAAAAATAGGATGCATAGCAAAAGGATAAAAAATAAACGAAATCAGTCGCCAAATCTGACCTTGAAAAATGAGCTCGGGCACAAAGGCAATGAAAGGCAAAAACCCGGGCGAGATCATCGCAAAAGCAAAACACAGCACAGAACCCAAAGTTAAAACCAGCGCCAAACGCGGAATAACAAAAAAATGACAAACTTGAATCAACCGGTCTTTAAAATTCATATGTAAATTAAAATTTCCGCGGCTTAAAAGGGTTGGTGTGGCTCTCCGCCTCTAAAGCGGATTCGGGCTCATCGTTCTCATCGTCGGGCTGAAACGAATTTTCCAAAACTTTGAGTGGCTTTAAGTCCGGGGTCGGCGGCAATGCGCCTTCCGTTATAACAGCCGAAGCCGGCTGGTAAAGCCGCCGCTCATCCTCGATCCAAGTCAGCACATCCTGCTTTTCTTTTTTGGATAAACGCGCTTTCCAATTTCGGATAATGTAATCATGCGGAGGCATTTTGCCGTTCAGAATCGCCGCTTCAATCCGGGCTAAAACTTCCGGCGCAGGAGCCGCACCCGCCAAATAAACCGTTTCATCCAAGTTGATTCCCGCCAAGGCCTTCCGGCATTCCCTTTTCTTAAGCGCGCTCATCACCGGCAATTTCTCATGCCATGAAAGCGGCTTGGCCGCGGAATGACAAGGAAGACAGCTCACTTCAAAAACAGAATGCGCTTTCTTGAAAGAATCAGCCTTGCCTTGAAAAACACTCATGGATTCATCTTGCGCAAAGCAAAAACCGGCTCCGATCGTAAGAAAGAACGCGAGATAAAAATAGTTCTTCATAACGCGCCTTTAAAAAAAATCCGGGTAATTTTTGAGAAGCTCATTTTCATAATCCGAAATGGGCTCAAGCATAAAATGATTGGGCGCTAACTCACGGCCGAAGTCCCAGCAAAGCCACGCTGAAGACATATCTAGTTGACCGTAAAACAAATCGCCCAGATCCTTATAAGCCCCCGCTAAATAGGGATTCTTTTTCAACGCCGCTATCAAAAGCTTCGCGGCGGCTTCATGAAGCCCCAAAACAGCTTTTTGATTGGCTAACACTAAATCAAGAACATGATCTCGCTTAATGAGGGCGCGGTCTAGCTTTTGCAGCTCTTCAATCGCGCGCTCAGCCTGCTCTTTACCTGAAACACCCAAGCTGCGCAGAAAGCGATCCAAGTCACTTCCCTCCGTTTGAAAAACAGCAATCTTTTGCATGGCTTCGGTCACTTGAGCTTGATCTCCCGATTGAAGTCCATACTCCAGATAATAAATTGCCGCGTTTAAATAATCTTTTTCTGCGATAGAAGCCTGCGCAGCGTCCCAAAACCAACTTTGGGAATGCTGCAAAAGTTTGCTCTTGCCTGCTCGCACAGAGTGAATCACCTCATCCAAAGCCGCGGATTCGGGAAGCGCTCCGGGCCGGTTCGACGAACGCTTGTAGTTTGCGGGTATTTTAAAACCTTGGTCAGGGCGAGATTCAAACTTCTTAAGTTCAACAGCAAATTCATCTTGGGAAATTAAATTCTCAAGATAATAGCGAAACGTTTTCGGCACACGCGCTTCAGACAAAATTCGCCTGCGAATCAACGGGTGCAGCGAATGATCATAAATTAAAAATCGGCCAAAAAGATTCGCATCTACCTGGGGTGTGTCTTTGCCCATATCAACTTCAGCAACTTTTTCACCCTGATCCAAAAGAACCATAGCGCCGGATTTCGATTTTTCTTCGCTCAAAGTCACCTGAGGCTTTTCGCCCTCGAGACCGAAAAGACTTTCCAGCGTGTAAAGGTTATCGGGACCGGCTTCCCCGGCTCGCTGCACAGCTTCAGCCATCTTGATGCGGGTTTGCAATTCCGCGATACGAAAAGCTAAATCGGCAAAAAGCGAAATTTCGGCATGCGTTTTGGACTGATGATTAAGATAGTGAATGCGGCGATTATTAAAATCATAAATCCGCTCCAGCGATTTTTCTTTAACCGAAAAAAACCCGGCACCAAAAACAACGCGCTTTGTCGAAGCTGATTGGGTGGGTTTGCTTTTCTTTTTGTCTGCTTGCGCAATCGGCACATGCTTTTCCGTCAAAGCATAGTTCAAAACCATTTCAGCCGCAAAAAGACGGCTCGCACCAAAAAAGACTCCCACAACCAAACAGACGAACAAACGAAACACTTTATCATTCATAAAGTTATTGGCTTTTTGTAGATTCAATAATCAAACTATCTGCCAATTGAACCAATAAAGGAATTTTCTGGCTAAAGCGTCGCAAAAACTCCGATACAACAACCGCCTTGCGAGCTAACTGCGACATAAATTCCTTATCGCTCATTTGAAGCCCTAAACCAAAATAACAGTCTACAGAAATCTTACTCGTCCCAATCATTTTCGTAAAAACTCTCTTAAGCTCTGAGAACTCCCAATATCGCACCTCAAACGCAGACGGCTTCTGAAACCCTCTGCGAAGCTGATGATACAAACAGCGAATACCTAACCAGTTCGGCATCTGAATCATACTTTTCCCCCCTGGTTTTAGAACACGATGAATTTCTTTTAGCACATCCGAGGCTTCATTCTTAGGTAAATGCTGCAACACACTATAAGAAAAAACATAGTCAAAAGTTGAATCCTTGAACGGCAACTTTCTTCCGTCACCTGCAACAAAGCTCGGATTCACACCAAGCTGCGAGGCGACTCTTTGTGCAGCTGCAACGGCTCCTAACTGGGGGTCTAAGCCAATCACGCAATAACCTTTTTGGGAAGCACTAATTGACCACCTTCCCCAATTACAGCCAATATCAAGTAATGACGCACCTGCGCTAGTTGGAAGACGAATTTCTGGAATCGGATAATATTTTAGTTTTCCAATCATTTCCCGGTAAGCAATTCCATTGGTAGCTTCGATCATATATGAAACAACGGGGTCAACTTTGGAGGACGCTGTGTTTGCAGCTATCAGGTTTTGACAAGCCTTAAGCTGATCTGGAGTAAAACCAACTGTGTTTAAAAAAAGAGGATCGTCGGCACAGCTCAAAGCACTAATCCGCGACAAATTACTAGCGTCAACACCAAAAACAGTTGATTCAGGAATCAGTACAGGAATTTGATTAGCCACAGGGTAAGTACATCCACATGCACCACGCAACTCAGATGAGGATTGGATAGATAAATTAGCCTGGTGCAGGGGACAAACCAAAACTGGAAGAAGGTTAAGATTCATGTTTTCCGTAATTGAGCTACTTAGTTAAATCGTCCTTGGCCTCTAGAAACGGAAAAAGCTCCGGCGCCCAAAAACAGAATCGCAAGCGCTCCAAAAAGATAAATCAAATTGAGTTCATAGGTCAGCGCGCCGAATTCATTTAATGTCAGCAAACTATCGCGGAAAACGAGATAAATCGACATCACCATGGTAAAAGCGACAAGCGCGGCAGCCGGACGAGTCATCCAACCGATAATTAAAAGAACTGGGGCCACAACTTCTCCGACAATGACCCCCCACATCAATTCACGCGGCAACTGATTTTTAACGAGCATATCGCCGATCATGGTGAATCCATGAGTTAACTTATGAATTCCGTGAAAAAGCATCAGTCCGCCGACTGACAGCCTTAAAACTAACTTTCCGAAATGATCCATGGGTCATACTCCTCAGGGAAAAAGGGTTGAATTCAGCGCATTCTATCCTGAAAGGGCTCCGAAGAAAACATTCATCAGAAATGTAGCTGAAAGGGCAAAGTTTTGATAACATACCCGCTCTGCAATCTTATATTAAGGAGGCTCGCATGAAAGTTCATTTTGGTATTCTTTTAATTGGTGCTTTGGTTTTGGTTTCAGGCTGCGCGCGCAAATGCCCGCCTTGCCCGACTTCAGCCCCCGTTTCTTACGGTTCCGCGGCTTATAGTCCGGCACCTTCTTCTCCGTCCGCAAGCTATAGCGGCGCGGCAGATCAGGCTGTTTCTCAGTACGGAACAACATCCGGAAATCGCTACACAAGCAAATAAAGCTCTTTAAAACGCCACTCTCAGCATTCGTTGGGAGTGGCGTTTTTTATTTTAACCTCTCATGAAAAAAATCATCCTTCTTCAGCTTTCACTGCTGCTGGTATTAGCCACCCCGGCAGCGGCGCAAAATCCCCCTCTCTTCTGTAAAAAGAAAGTTTGCTTTGAATCATCAAAAAACATCTCCGGCACTCTGTTACCGATTCAAGGTGTTGAACTGCTTGAATACATAAAACTGGATCTTTACACTGCGGCGCTTTATGCACCGGTAGAAGTGACGAGCAGTGATGCGGTTTTAAAAAATGTCCCAAAAAGCTTGATACTGCATTACCACCGCACAATTAAGAAGGAGTGGATGATTGAAGCGTCGCGCAACCGGATCAAAAAAAATCCCGCCAATGATTCCGCCAAGCTGGAAGACCGACTTAAACAGCTGGACGCGGCTTATCAGAAAGTTCATAAAGGAGACCGCTATGAATTGCGCTATGAGCCGGATGTGGGAACCTCGTTAATTTTAAACGGAAAACTTCAGGCGACCATTCCGGGCGAAGATTTTCAAAAAGCTTTTTTCGGAATTTGGCTTTCGGATGTTCCGCTTAATAAAAAACTGCGCGACAAGCTTTTGAAAATAGAACAATGAAAAAACTGCTTCAAATTTTATTTACGATTTTCCTGCTCATCATTCTTTGGGCCACACTCAGGGCATCGTTCAGCCAAAACATCCTGGAAGCAGGCAAGGCTTTGTGGCCCGACAAATGGTTTCAAGCGACACTGGTTGACGCTTATTTAGCTTTTCTTACTTTTTATTGCTGGGTCTTTTACAAAGAAACCCGGTGGTATTCACGCGCTATTTGGTTTCTGCTTATTATGGGGCTGGGAAACATCGCCATCGCGAGTTATGTGCTGATCCAACTATGGAAAGCCAAAGACAGCTCCCCTGACAAAATACTGCTGCGCTCTTAAAAAGATTCTTTCAGCGCAAACAGCAACTCTCTTACATTTGCGGCATTTGGACTTTAGATATCAGCTGCAAAAGTTCCGGATCATTCTTCAAAGCGGCTATTTTGGGATTCGACGAAGCTTTTTGAAAATCTTTTGTTTTCATCAGCTCTAAAAACTCCGGGTCCCGCAAAAGTTCCTGCATTTTAGGATGAGCGATCAGCGCCTTAAAATTCTCATCCTTCATTAACTTTTGCATCATTTGCATTTGCGCCGCCATACTTTTCATTTTTCCGAACATGATTCACCTTCTTTTTAAACAATAAATAATAATTGCAGAGTCGAATAGCCCCTCAAAGACGCGTATTATGGCGAGAGAGCGGCTTTTGATCAACTCTCGATTTAATGCGGCTTACAAAAAATAACCGCGTTATCCGCCGACATGGAATAGGACCAACCATACCGATCCGCAATCCATCGGATTGTCTGCGGCGTATAAATCGACACATGCGTAGGATCTTTAGCATAGTACCAATCACTGAAAGCCGGTTTCTGATCATAAACCGCTGTCATGATCCCGAGATGGCCGCCGGACTTCAACAAATGATTTAATCGCTCAAATTCTTCCTTCGGATTAAAAAAATGCTCGGCGGCTTCGGTGCAAGTAATGAAATCATACTGCTGATTTAAAACAGATCGCTCCGCGACAAAAAAAGGGTCATACTCATTCATCGTGAAGCCCCGTTCGCGCATCATCACGCTTATCGTGGGACCCGGTCCACAACCATAGTCAAGCCCTTGCGCTACCGGAGAAAGAAGCATTGTAAGCGGCACCAATAAGCGATCTAAAAAAGCCCGATACTCCAAATCACGCGGACTGTTTTGATGCAAAAGATATCGGGCACGTTCTTCAGCCAAACTCAATCGTTGTTCAGGCATCAAATGAATCAACCCGCAAACAGAGCAAGCGCAAAAAGCTCTTTGATTGGAATGGGCATAAAAATGAGAGGCTGCACCGCAGAGCGGACAATTAGAAATCAAATCCGTCCCTAAGAAACTTCCGCGATTTCGCCCGGACTAAAGAAAACTTCGCCGGTTCCTTCCACAAAAAGCCAATAGCCTTGGTTATTTTTCTTGATCAAAACACCTTCAAATTGCCGGCCGGTTTTCAGCGTGAGCTTAATTGATTCTCCGTTGGGCGCGAATTTCTGCGGAACGGGCAGCTTTGCAAAAACAGTTCTGATTATCGGCTTAACTTTTTGGCTCACCCCTTCATACAAATCAGCGGTTTCCTTATTGGTTTTTAAATAAGAAGAAGCCCCAATGGCAACGGCAATCAAAATAACTATCAACACCAGCGGGCGCGCCAAATTCAATTTAACGGTGGGTGCGGCAACGCCTTCTTGATTATCGATGTTGACCTTTTTCTTGTTCGACCATATCCACTTCATCAGCTCCCCCTCTTTTGCGTCATAACACTAAGCAATCTCTCTCCAAAAGTAACACAGAATCATTCTTTTGTCGGCATTTGCGGCTAAAAAAATAACCATTAAAAATCTCCCTTTATTGGCGGGAAAGCCGATAATTATCTTGGGTAGAGATTAGCTCTATCTAAGTTCGATCAATCAAGGAGATCTCATGGGTTATCAAGGCGGCGGCGGTGGATTTGGCGGCGGAGCACCGCGTGAAATGTTTACGGCAGTTTGTACAGACTGCAAAAAGGAATGCCAAGTTCCTTTTAAACCAAGTGGGGACCGTCCGGTTTACTGCAAAGACTGCTTTTCCAAACGCAAGGACGGCGGCGGACGCTAAAAGTTT
Source organism: uncultured bacterium (assembly GCA_964562525.1). GTDB lineage: Bacteria > Omnitrophota > Omnitrophia > Omnitrophales > Aquincolibacteriaceae > Multiplicimicrobium. The sequence goes on along the minus strand of CAZLTL010000013.1, from coordinate 65,658 downwards.
TTGAGTTAGCATCAAACCCGCGGGACATTTTGTCTCGCGGGTTTTTTATTTCAGGCGCGCGTTAATCGACGCTCTGCTTTAGCCTGAAGTTTTTTCAGATCAGGCCAATAGAGTTCATCGAGAATATACCCGACGCAGCGCTTAGCTCCGCAGGCGCAGGGATAATCCTTCGACTCTTCTAAATCATAGCTATAGCTGTAAACGATCTCCTCGCCCTTCTGAATATCTTTACTCGCATCAATCCAAATGTGCCCGCGCTCAATATTCACAACCGCGTTTTCATCGCAGGAATGATTGATGTACCGCGCGGTGTTTTTACCGTCAATAAATGTTTTGGAGTTGAGCTGAAAAAGATAATCCGACTTACTGCGCTCGGCTTGCGCGGCAGTCAGCTTTCGGCCGGTATATTCAATAATTCGTTCGCCCTTTTTAATCAACCGCGCGGCAAAAACTCCGCGGTGATGAATGTCAGAACCTCGAACTTCTAAATGCGGATACTTTTTCACGTTTTTCCAACCTCGCTAATTTGAATAAAAAATAGAGCGCGGAATCATAGCTTAAAAATAAAATTCAAACTACTCGCAAATCAAACGTCTTGGTTCATTTTTATTTTTTGGGCAGTCTGGGCGGCGCTCGATTCGGAATCTTCGATTAAAATCCGATAAGCGGGCGTAGTCGTATCGTCAAACTGACCGGTCTTGACCGCCCAAATATAAGCGGCAAGAAAAAAAAAAGCGATCCCCAAAGCCAGCGGTAAAAGAATAAAAATAATTTCCATCAGAGTTTCGGCCTCCAATGAATGCCGATATAAGCGATCGCAAGCACCGTAAAAGAACTGAGCGGCATGACAATGGCTGCAATGAGCGGTGTCACATGGCCTAAGACTGCCAAAACCATGCCGGAAAGATTGTAGCCTAGCGATGCCAGCAAAGCGATCCATACCACTACGCGCGTGCGTCGTGCCACCGCAACCAGCTCCGGAAGCGTTTTAAGCCCGGGAACCGTCAAATAAGCATCCGCGCATTGAAAACTGGTTTCAATACTGCCTTGAACAGCCACGGAAACGCTCGCGGCTTTCATGGCTGAGGCATCGTTAGCCCCATCGCCCACCATGAGTGAGACGGATTCTTTTTCCAGCAGTTCTTTTTTCGCTTCCGGACTCATTTGCGCGGTGTAATTCATCATTTTCAATTGCCCTGCCACCGCTTGCGCAGTTTCAATCCGGTCACCGGTAATCATATGAATCGATTCAAATTGTTTACTCAGCTTTTCCAAAGCATCCAAAGAATCTTCGCGAATCCGGTCACCTAATTGAATTTGAACCTTCAAAACACCATTCTCAAAAATGCCCACGGAACTTTTTACTGCCGTTCCAAAATCTTGGCTATTTTGCGACAACGACACGCCTTTAATTTCATAGTATTTACCATTCACAAAACCCGAAACTCCTGTCCCCAATACTTCGCGCCAGTCTTTGAGTTCCAACCCTTCTCCGGGATTGGAATGCCTTTGCAGCGCATAATCGCGCAAAGCCAATGCAATCGGATGCGCAGACGCCTTTTCCAGTAAATAGGCAATCTCGCTCAAATCGGCGCCCTCTAAAACTCGCCATTCCAAAACTTCAAAGCGACCATGCGTCAAAGTTCCGGTTTTATCCAAAAAAAGTTTTTCAGCTCTGGCAAGTTTATCTAAAGCGGAAACACCTTTCAGCAAAACTCCCATCCGGGCACAAGCTCTCGAAGCCATGCGATAAGCCAAAGGCGTTGCCAAAGCTAAAGCGCAAGGACAGGCAATGATAATCATGGAAAGCGCGCGGTCAAAAGCCGCTGCGAAACTCAGCTTAACACTCGAAAAAAGAAGCGCCAAAGCGCCCAAAAAAACCGCGCCCAAATAACGCTTCGCGGCGAAATCAGCGTATTGTACGGTCTTCGGCTTTTCAAGATCAGCAACGCTTTGCAATAAACGCTCAATACGGGTTTGACCCCCGACCGCAGAAACACGAACAATTAAATCCGGCCCTACATTAATGGTTCCCGCGTAAACCTTGGAACCTTGCTGCAATTTAACAGGCTCAGATTCACCGCTGATCATATGAAAGTCCGCATATCCCACACCTTCGGCAACTTCGCCATCCGCGGCAATCACTTCGCCTTGAGGAATCAAAATCAACTCTCCCGGAAAAATACGCTCAAGCGAAAACACTTCCGTTTTTTTTGAATTGGAATCGTAACGCAAAGCGCTTTTTGGAATTAAAAACTCACCTGCTCCGATTTGTGATGCTGTTTTTTGATAAATCGTTTTGAGTGCATAACGCGCGGAAAGAAGCAAAAACACAAAAGCCGTGAGCGAATCAAAATAAATATGCTCAGAACCCGTGATTAAATTCCAAAGGCTGGCACAGGAACCCAGCATAATCGCTCCGGCAACCGGCAAATCAATATTCATTTGCCTAGCTCGAATCGCCGACCATGCTCCGCGGTAAAACGGCATGGCTCCGTAAGTCGCCACCGGCAAAAAAAGCGCGCCGGAAAGCCAACGAAAGAAATCGAGCAACCCCGATTCAACGCCGGCATAAATAGAAACAAAAAGAATCATGATATTCATCATAAAAAAACCGGATACCCCGATGCGGGCCATATCGCGGCGGTTTTCAGCGCGGTTCAAATCACTGGCTTGCCGGCCTTCGGAGACAGGGTGCGGCTTATAACCAATACGCTCAAATCCTTCTGCTACGGCTGAAAAAGAGCCGCTTTCGGCGAGCGAGACTTTCGCGACCAAAGAACCCAAACTCATCTGAACACCTTGTACTCCGGGCACCAATTTTCCGATGCGTTCAATCAACCACAAACAAGCAACGCAGTGAACCCCCTCGATATAAAAATCCATGCATTGCGAGCCCGGGCCGTAAGCGAATTTTTCTTTGACTGAAGATTCATCTAAATAAGCGTACCGGCTGATCACCGACGAGGCAGGCTGACTATTCGCAAAAAAGTCGGATTGCTTTTTAATGGTGTAATACTCTTCGAGATGGTGCCCCGTGATGATTTGATAAACCGTTTTGCAGCCTTCGCAGCAAAAAACCGTGTCTTGAGTAGATTTACCAACAGTTCGAAAAGCCGGAACAGAAAGCCCGCAATGCGAACAAACCAAAGCAGCATTCGCTGCCGCTGTTTTTGATGCATCCGTGGTTAAAGATAAAGAAGAGCTCATGCTACCCTGTGATTAAAATCGAATATAACGCAGCAGAATCGGAAAAAGCCCCGCCGCGATTAAAAGCAATGAAGAAACTTTCGGAGCCACGCCCTCGGTCAGAGAAAAAACTTTTCGCAAAAGCAAAGGCGAAATCACCAAGGCCGGAACGCTTCCGGCCCAAAAAACACCCATCATCGCCGCGCTTTTGAGCGGATCCGCGATGGAAGCCGAAGCCAAAACAAAAGAATACAGCCAACCGCAGGGCAGGAAAATAGAAAGCAACCCGATTGCTCCGGCGTAATAAGCCCGCTGTGGCTTAGTCTTATCGGTCAACTGCCGGAACAAGCTGACTGTCCATTGATTGACCCAGGCCGCGCCGGGAACAGGTAAATGCCATGAGCCCTGCTTCCATCCCACTAACCCCAATCCAATAAAACTCAGCGCAACAAGCCAAGCAACAGCCTCCGAAACTCCGGGCGGTAATTGCGTCGCCACATTCTGCCCGAGCCACCCTGACAAAATTCCTAAAACCAAATAGCCCAGCAATCGTCCCGCATGATAAAAAAAATTCTGCCAAAAAGTCCGCGCAGCGGAAACAACAAGCCCACCGCACATCAAAGCGCAATGTCCGCTTCCGAGCAAACTCGCCATCAACACCGCTGAAGGAATCATGACATGCGCCGCGCCGGAATGACACTGCATTAGACTAACCCCGGCCCAACAATTGGAATTTGTTTATCGGTTTCTTTAATTTGCCCATCCGAAAAAGAGCTGCGCAAAACAACCGGAATCACCGATTGGCTTTGCTCTAAAATCAATTTTGGAAAAGTCACAAACAAATCCGCACGAACCGATTTTCCCGCCTCGAGCGTCAAAGGCGCCAAAGGCATCATCAGCTTCACCTTGGCCTGAGCCATGGCTTCTGGCAATGCAAATTCAATCCGCACATCCCGTGTATCCTGATTGCGAATCGCAACCTTGTAATGATTAATCACTTCTTCTCCTTCATGCACCACTTGAAATGGATTATCAAGTGCGTGAACAAAGTTAACCTTAATCAGCTCACGCGTCGATAAAACAAAAAACAAAGTCCCAAGCGCTAAGACAATCACAAACGAGTAAATCAGCGTGCGCGGGCGGATGTATTCTACCTTTTTCCGGCTTAAAGCCGCTTCCGTGTCATAGCGAATCAGCCCCTTTGGCTTATTGATTTTGGTCATCACTTCGTCGCAGGCGTCAATACACGCGGTGCAAGCAATGCATTCCATTTGCACGCCCCGTCGAATATCAATTCCGGTCGGACAAACCTGAACACAGCGGTAACAATTAACGCAATCGCCATGCTGGGACTTATCCATGCCTTTTTGGCGGCGGGGCTCGCCGCGCTTCGTGTCATAAGCCACGATCAAACTATGATCATCCATGAGAACGGATTGGAGCCGTCCATAAGGACAAGCAATAATACAAAATTGCTCGCGGAACCAGCCGAAATCGAAAAGAATAATCGCCGTGGTAATGAAAATAACCAAAAATGAAGTCGGATTCTCAAAAGGCGAATGCGTCACCATTTGCGCGAGCCTGTCAGTGCCTACGAAATAAGCCAGAAAACTATGCGTAATCACCAGCGACGCAGCCAAAAACAACGCCCACTTGATAACTCGCTTAAAGGCCTTCGCTAAACTCAAAGGAGCTTCATCCAGTTTTTTCTGAGCTGCAGCATCGCCTTCAATCCAGCGTTCGATCCGCACAAACACCCGGTCGATAAAAACCGTTTGCGGGCAAGCCCAGCCACACCATCCGCGTCCGAACAACGCCGTAATTAATCCGATGGAAACCACAAAAAAAAGAAAGATGAGGAAAAGCATGGGCGCGTCATGCCCCCAGAAGGTCACGCCTAAAATACTGAAGTGACGCCGGGGAAGATCAAGCAGGAGTAACGGTTCCCCGCCGATGCGAATCCAGGGAACACAAAGAAAAAAGATGAGGAGAATGTCATAAACAACATTACGCAGATTACGAAGCTTGCCTTTTACAGAAGCCGTATGCAGATAAACGCGCGACCCATCCGCGGCGGTGGTCGCTAATCTTTCAGGATCAAGTTCAGCGGGGTTCATCACCCCACCTTTTCACCCTGAGGCGCTTTTGCGTTTGCAGGATTAGTTCCATGCAATGTCTTAATATAAACAACCACAGCTTTGATTTCTTCATCACTCAAAAGCGGCTGCCATGAAATCATGCCCTTATCGGGAACACCTTCCACAACCACTTTGTACATATCCGCTTCAGTGCCTTTTCCATGAATCCAATAATCATCGGTCATATTCGGACCCACCAAGCCTTCGCCCTTGGCCCCATGGCAAGCCAAACACTTCGAATCATAAACTTTCTTCCCCATCTCAAGTGCATCTTCATCATTCGGAAAAGTTAACTCCGCAGGGGCCGAAGCGGAACTCGTTTCCGTTTCCGCTTCGGAAGCAGGAGCAGCCGTTTGGACCGGCTTTGTTGTTAACTTCTCCATTTGCTGATCGGCTAAAGCTCCCGTCGAAGGAACAAAAAATGAGAAAACGATCATATATACAAAAGAAAAAACAATCGTAATATAAAAAAGGGACACCCACCATGCCGGCAGCGGATTATCCAACTCCTGAATACCGTCGTAATTGTGATCTAAAAGTTTTTCATCGGAATTTGTGTCCGAATTATTTTGATTTGAGCTCATGTTCTAATCTCCTTGGAGTGGAAGTTTTTCCATATAACGGTAATAAGCGGCCCCAGATTTGCGGTAAACCCAAATCAAAGCACCGATAAAAATCGCCAAAAAAAGCAACATCGCGAAGCAATTCAAGTAGCCCAATCCATAATTCGCCAAAAAAAGAGACTTCATGAAGCGCTCTTTTCTACTTTTAAACTCTGCAGATAAGCAATAATCGCCAGCATTTCTTTATCATCCAAATGTCCCGTAACGCCCTGCTTGCGCAGCTCTTCGGCAATCGCTTTCGCTTGCGTTTCTGCGTGCGCCGCAGCGTTCGCGACATCTTCAGGCGCGTAAGGCACGCCCAAGTTTTTCATGACCGTCAGCTTTTTGGAAAGCTTGCTGTAATCAATTTTATTGCGGTACATTTGCGGATAAGACGGCATCAACGAATTAGGCGTAATGCGCCGCGGATCCATCATGTGATAGAAATGCCAGGAGTCAGGATATTTCCCGCCAACATGCGCCAAATCCGGTCCAATGCGGCGTGATCCCCACTGAAAGGGATGATCAAAAATAAAATCTTCGGGTTTGGAGCGCTCGCCATAACGGATCATGTCAAAAGGAAGTGAGCGCACCATTTGCGAATGACAGGTATAGCAGCCTTCGCGAATATAAATATCGCGCCCTGCGAGCTCAAGCGGTGAATACGGCTGACGCGTAATTTTTCCGGGAACAAAATAGCGGTGCGCAAGTATCGTCGGCAGTAATTCAATCACCGACCCGACTAAAATAGAAATGACAACGAGAATCGTCATCACCGTCGGCAAACCTTCGATATAGCGGTGACCTTGATTGTCTTTAGAAAAATCGCCCAGCGCGGGAGCGACTAAAATTTCTTTTTCTTCTTTTTTTCCAGCGGCGATAGTTTTAAATAAGTTGTAGAGCATCACCAAATACCCCGCCAAATAAAGCGTGCCTCCGAATGCGCGCACATAATACAGCGGTACAATTTTTGTCACGGTCTCAACAAAATCGGGATAAACCAAACGCGCCCCGTCCAGCGCTTGCCACATCAACCCTTGCGTAATACCGGCGGCCCACATCGAAGTGATATAAAGCACAATGCCCGCGGTCGCGATCCAAAAGTGAAAGTTCGCGAGCTTCTCGCTGTAAAGCTTTGTATTCCAAAGTTTGGGAACGATGTAATACAGCATGGCTGCGATCATAAAACCATTCCAGCCTAAAACACCGGCATGCACATGCGCGATAATCCAGTCCGTAAAATGCGCGAGAGCGTTCACGGATTTAATCGAAAGCAAAGGCCCTTCAAACGTGGACATACCGTAAAAAGTAATCGCCGCGACAAAAAACTTAAGGATAGGCTCATGGCGGACACGGTGCCAAGCTCCGCGCAAAGTCAGCAACCCGTTAATCATACCGCCCCAGCTCGGCGCTAGCAGCATAATGCTAAATACCATTCCTACCGACTGCGCCCAATCCGGCAAAGCGGAATGCAGCAAATGATGCGGGCCGGTCCAAATATAAAGAAAAACAAGCGACCAGAAGTGAATAATTGAAAGACGGTAGCTGTAAACCGGACGGTTCACGGCTTTGGGCAAGTAGTAATACATCAATCCCAAAAAAGGCGTCGTTAAGAAAAATGCCACCGCGTTATGTCCATACCACCATTGCACCAACGCGTCCTGAACTCCGGCATAAACCGGGTAACTTTTGACAAAGCTGACGGGCAATGCGATGGAGTTAATGATATGCAAAACGGCAACGGTCAAAATCGAAGCCAGATAAAACCAGATAGCCACATAGAGGTGACGTTCCCTACGTTTCACAAGCATGCCGAAAAAATTGACCGTAAAAACAACCCAAACGACCGCGATCAAAATATCAATCGGCCATTCTAATTCGGCATACTCCTTTCCCGTTGTAATACCAAGCGGAATCGTTAGCGCGGCTAAGACAATGATAAGCTGCCAGCCCCAAAAGTGGATGGCGCTCAAAACTCCGGAGTAAATCCGGGTTTTCAGCAATCTTTGCGATGAATGATAAACACCCGCAAAAATGGCGTTTCCGGCAAACGCGAAAATAGCGGCATTAGTATGCAGCGGACGCAAACGCCCGAAACTGAGCTCAGGCAAATTGAAGAGATTAAATCTCCAATTCGCGAGCTGAAGCGCCACAATGACGCCCACGAGCATCGCTACCGCGCCCCAAATCATCGTGGCTAGAGTAAATTTTTTTACTGTATCGTCATCGTACGTAAAACGCTGCAAACTGTCCTGCATTCAAAAACTCCCCAGGGTTAAGATTAAAACGAAATAACCACGTCCGTTTGAACGCGATAATCCGTCAAGTCTTGGCGGCCAACGCTGAATTCAAAAGCTGATCCAAACTGAAAATGATCATTGAATTTATAGCGAAAACCGGGCGCAAACGTATTCACCGTACTGCCGCCGTTATTTCCCAAATTAAAGACATCCCCGCCTTCAAAATCCATCTCGCGCTCGCGACCTTTATTGGCAACAGTGTAGCCGTTGTATTCAAAAGTCGGAAAGAAGTTTTTGAGCAGTTCGTAGTCGACGTGAGCATGGTAATGAACGAGCCCGCTTTGGCGCACCGTATCAAAAGGGATTGTCCAACCAAAGCTGCTTTGTAGGCCGAATTTACCCCAGCGTTTTTCGCCGGTAATAAATAAATCCATCAACCCCTTGCCGCTGCCCTGAAAACGAATTTTATTCAGCTCCAAACTTCCTGTTGGGGCTTCATAGCGGGCGCCCACGGTTAAAACATGCTTTTTCTTGGCGTTATAAAGCAGCGCATACTTCAAACCGAAAGCGAGATTCGCAAAGCCGCTGTCATGTTCAAGCGCTTTGTCCGGCTTGATCCAAGCATAACCGTCTTTAGTTGCGATAAAGCCCAGCCGCTTTGTCAGGGCAACTCTCGCCTGAGCCGCAATTAAATAGACATTCCCGTTCCCCACGACCGAATCTTTCGGGATCTTATGAAACCAAAACATCGGGCGGACTTCCGTTGTGATTTGCGGCGTTTCATTTAAAAGCGAGCCGGACACCGCAGGCACGTACACATCAAACTTATCATCTTCTTCTTTGCCGAGCGAACCCTTCAAATCCCAATCGAAAAAAGACTCTTTTTCATTTACTGTTTGAGGCGTCGCCTGGACCGCAGCATCCTGAGCATAGGCTGCGTTTACGCAAAAAGAAAAGGCTAAAATTAAAACTAAACCCGTTTTAGGCATAAATCCCCCCAATAAAAAAGGCGCGCACCACGCACACCCAATTAAGACCTGCACATCCTAAATCAGCAGCTTAAGTTTGGCAATCTTTAATTATGAAGGTTAAAATATCAAGTGCCGGAATTAGAGAGGTAGAGATCCAGATTCAGCCGTCCGCGCTTCATCTCACGATAGCGCGCCTTGCCGACCTTCTTCGTAATGGTGGCTAAATTGCATTTCTGCATTTCATCCATAATTTTCTGGCGGGAAACCGTCCAAACCGCGTGAAGCGGACACGCATTTTTATCAGAGCATTGATTCAGCCCCATCACGCAAGATTTAAAATGCGCGGGGTCATCAATCACGTCCACAACCCTTTTGATTGATATCTCTTCAGGCGGCAAGGCCAGCGTCACTCCGCCGGCAGCGCCGCGGCGGGAAAGCAAAATCTTATGATGCGTTAAATCTCTGAAAATTTTGGCAAGGTAAGCCGCGGGCACGCCCGTCTCTTTGCTGACCGCATGCGTCAAAGAATACTCCCCTTTGGGGCGTGACGCTAAAAACAACAGCGCCCGAATCGCGTATTCACAAGTTTTGGAATAAATCATGTCTTCTCCATCATTTCGTAGGTGCGTATCCTAAAACACTTCAAACGGAACAAGCAACCCCAATTCGAACGGACTAAGCGGTAAAAAAGGCCTTCAGCTATCGAAGGTAAGGAAAGCAAGTTCCGTTTGCCACTTTTCGGGGTCTTTTTCCAGGCCGACATTCAAATACGTTTCAAGGCTGCATTCCCAAACCTCGCCGGTCTCAAAATCGGCTTTCTGAAAAACAATTTCGTTTTTATCAGCCCATTCCAGCAAAGCCCGATTCGCTTCGCGCAGCCCTGAAAAATGGCCGGCATGAAGCAATGTCGCGTAACAGCCGGCAGGAAGAACGCCTTCGCGAATATTCCCTTCACCCTTGACCCCCGCCGCGACCGGCACGCCAACTTCCATCTCAAAACCGCTTTCCACATCAATGACAAGATATCGGAAAAAAGGATGTCCGACCGGCTCAACGCATTTGCCGGCCATCCAATCCGCTAATTGGTTGTGCAACGCGGGTAGAGTTTTTCCGAGTTCCTTCGCTTTCACTTTCGCGCGAATTCCTAAATAAGGCTGTTCTTTGCGGTTTTCTAACTTAGGCTTACCAACCATAACCAACTTCTCATAAAAAATTAAAACTGAATTTTAACGTCCTGAGTTTCCTCTTTTGGAATCTCAAGCAAAGGACGCACCTTGTAGGCGAGCATATTCGCGATAAAAAGATCCGGCAGCTGCTGAATGCGCACATTAAAAATAGTCACACTTTCATTGAAAAATTCACGCCGGTCCGCGATTTCGTTTTCAAGTCCGGACACGCGGCCTTGCAATTGAAGAAAGTTCTGATTGGCTTTCAGGTCGGGATAATTTTCAGAAACGGCAAAAAGTGTTTTTAAACTTTTATTGAGCGCGTTCTCGGCATTCGTTTTATCTTCAATGCTTGAAGCGTTCAAAAACGATGTGCGGGCCTTGGTAATATTCTCCAAAAGCGATTGCTCATGCTTCATATAACCTTTACAGGTATCAATCAGCTTCGGCAATTCATCATGACGTTGCTTCAAAAGCACGTCAATATTCGCCCAAGCCTTATCCACATTGTGACGGACTTGAATCAATCCGTTATAAACGCCTACAAAATACCCGACAATTCCCAACACCAAAAAAATCACGCCAACTAAAACAATCAGACTCATGCCGGCTCCTTTGTTTACAAATACTGCTTAAAATATAGGGCAATTAACAAAAAAAGACAAACAACCGTAAGCACAGGTCCGCCATACAGCATCAGGATCATTTGGGTCGTTAGTTTTTTCAAAAGCTCTTTTTCACTTTGATCCGAAAGGCAAAAAACGGGCGCCTGCTCTTTGCGGATGCATAAATTCTCATGACCCTTTTCCGAAAAGTTTCCCGAAACAGCCGGGCAGGCATTTCCCATCACGTAAATAAAATCACCGGGCGCGATATAAGTTTCCGCGCAACGCAAACTTTTCTTCAGGCCTAAAAAACCGCTGGGATCAATCCCTAACTCCGCAAGACCCGCTAAAAATTCCGGCTTCGCCCTTCCGCCGAACGCGCTACTGAATTCACGATCCACGTTCAAATGCAGATCCGCATCCAGAGGATCAACGGCCACCCTTCCCGTTTCGTCTTCCAGATAAAAGTAATTGGTGCTGGAGTAAGATGCGATCGTCACCCAACGGCTGTTTTTACCGGAACTGCGAAGCTCCTCAACTTTATAACGAAAGAAGACACAGGGTGCTTTCGCGAAATGACTGGTCAAAGGCTGCTCAATGCAAACCGCCTTCCCCTTAACCTCAACAAGCCCAACGGCCATCCCTCGCACAGTGGAAGTGGGGATATTCTCAATCAGCCGCTTCTTCTCGCGAACGCTGAATCCCTTAAAAAAAGCAATCGTTCCAAATATAATTCCCGCGCACAGCGCGATCAGCCCTTTTTCTTCACTGCTGCTCATATTTAAAACTCTCTATCTCAGCAAGCAAGGTTACAAATCCCATCCACAGTTCCGGTTTAAATATCAGGGTAATTCTTTTTGCGCTCGGCCGTATACCGCCACCACGGCTTTGCCGCGGCGCCGTTCATAAAATCAACGGCCGCCGTAAAAACATCCAGCACGCAAGGGTCTTGGCGGGTTTTGGTTAACTTGCATAACTTTTGATACAACTTGAAAGGATCTTTTCCTTTTAAATCCCCGGGAGCCGAACAGCCTAGCTTTTTAAAGTCTCGCGCGATGCGTTTGCCCACGTTCGGAATTTCTTCAAACCAAATCGCTTCTGATCCAGCATTAACTTTCTTCACCTGAATACCCTTTTACCGGACAAGCAAGCCCGCATGCGCAAGCGAACGATCGACAAGCTCACGCGCGCTTTCTTTGAGAGTTTCACTTTGGCGCACAGACGAAATGTTAGCTTCCATATCTTCGGCACTCCAGCCAAGCGTATGAGCGATAAATGGGAACGGAGGAAAAACAAATCCCAACTCCCCAAAAAAAGTCAGCATTTGCCCGGCAACCGCCTGCACATTGTCCTGTCCACCGGTAATAATAAATGCAGCTGTCTTTTTTTGGATGAGAGCGCGCCCCTCTACCGTCATTTGATTCTGAATCGCATTCATACGCTCAATCATTTTATAGTAAAGCGAGCTGGCTCCACCCCAGCGAATCGGCGTGGAAACAATCACGACATCGGCCCAAAAGACAAGCGCGTCATAAACCACCGTCAGTTCATCCTCGGGGTCCATTTGCGTGATTGTACAAGGCCAAGTGCAGGCTTTCTCATTCTTGGAATAGTAGCCTTCACAAGCGCGAAATTTGAGATCATTCAAGCGGATCAATTTAGTTTCGGCGCCGTGCTTGGAATTCGCGTGCTTAAGCGCTTCTTCCAACAGAGACTCCGAAGTGGAATATCGCGGAAAATCTTTGTTCATCACAGTGGTGGAAATACCCGCAACGCGCAAAGGCCCGGGCGCACGGACAATTTCTCTTTGCAAAGGATGCGCGGGATGATGCGCATGCTTTGCCTGTGTCACCGCGTTTAAATTTAAATAAAGCTCTCCGCACTCTTCTTTAAGTTCATACCTCGGAACCGCGGCCGGAATTCCGGGGCGGGCCTCGCCCGTCACCCGGTGAAAATGCCAGCTATGCCAAGGGCAAACTACAAAATCATCTTTATTGACCGTTCCGTCGCCAAGCGGGCCGTTGAAATGCAAACAGTTTCCGGAAATTGCGCCAAACTTCCCATCGCGAAACGAAAGCGCGATTCGGACACCTTCAACCTCAACTGTTTGAAGCTCTTTTTTCTTAAGAGCTTCCGTAATTCCAATTTTGACCCACTTTTGATCCGGCATAAATTAATTAAGCGGCTGAAACGGACACATCTAAAGTAAAAGTGTCGTGAATGGTTTTATCACCCAGGTTTTCAAAAAACTTACCGGAACCATAGCGAATGTCATAAGCCGTGCGGTCAATCAGAATGGTTGCCAAGGCCGTGACGCCGGATTCACTTTTATCGACCTTCGCCTGAAACGAAACAGGTTTTGTCGTATTTTTAATCGTCAAATTCGCGGTGACGTCGTACAGGTTTTCCCCCGCAGGCTTCACTTCGGTAATTTTTATCGATGCATTTGGAAAAGCCGCTACATCAAAAAAATCAGCGCTTTTCAAATGATTCGTCAGTTTCTCTTTGCCGCCGCCCTGCAAATCTTCCACGGTCAAAGAAGCCGTATCAATCACCGCTTCTCCGCCTGAAAATTGTCCGTCAGTAAATTCAATCGCTCCCGAAGCAATATTGATTTTTCCGAAATGTTTTCCCGTTACTTTGGTCGCTGTCCATTTCACCTCTGAAGCATCCGCTTGAACCGCGTAAGTCTCAGCGAAAGCCGCGGTTTGAATAAACGCTAACGTAAGCACTGTTAAAATTAATTTTTTCATTTGATTTTCCTTTTTATTTTTAAGATTGCTGTTTTCTCGGAACACGAAAAGCATGTGCATGATCTTTACGCCGTATATAGAGCGTCTTTTCCACCTCAGCACAAACCACGCCAGCCTGGTCTTTAAGCTCGACATTATATATCCGATCCACCGAATGATGCTCGGTTAAGAGCGCCCGGATCGTGTCAATTTCATGCGGCTCCAATACAAAACGAGCAGCCAATTCTGAGCGGCCGGGCTTTTTGAATCGGATTACAGCGGCTTTGTCCCAAACGACATAATCGGGTCCCAAGACTTTAATTAACATCATCATGTAAATCGGGTCAACTGAAGCGTACATACTGCCGCCAAACATAGTTCCGACATAATTGCGCGTTTTGCTTGTCAGCGCCAACTTGATCCGCATTTCAAGAAAATCAGATGAAATATAAGTCACTCGAGCGCCGCTCGAACGATAAGCGGGGAAAAAGTTAAATTTCCAACGCATGATTTTGGAAGAGAAGGATTCAGGCATAAATTAAGCGGATAAAACCATCAAGCTTATTCACACACCGCTAACGGTGCGCTATGCATGCCGGCGCATCATGTCAATCAAGTCAATCGCCTGAAAGGGCTTGATCACAAAATCGCGGACATAACGGGAAGCTTGTGCTTTAAAAATATTGTCGGTGTCGCCGTAACCGGAAATCATCACAACCGGTGTTTGTCCGATTCGGGGGTCGGCGCCCAGCTTATCAAGAAATTGAAAGCCGTTCATCCGCGGCATACTGATATCGAGAAAAATCATGTCGGGCTCAAACTCTTGGGCGATTTGAAATCCCAAGCTGCCATTATTGGCCACCCGGACTTCATATCCGGCAGCTTCGAGGTCTTCTCTTACAGAGTCAAGAATTTCAACTTCATCATCGATTGCCAAAACTTTTTTACGCGTCACATTCATTCAAGCCCTACCTGGGTAATCGAACATTATCGGAACCACCCCTTATTTTCGGCCGATGAAGCAGATCTCTTGATCTCAAATTTAAAAGGCTTAAGCAACCTAAACAGGAACCCATGCACGGAGCAGAACCCCCGCCAAATACGCCAGCCCGGCAGCAAAGCTTCCAACCAGAAAGGTTTCAAGACCTGACCGCCACCAGGAATGCCCAACAAAACGGCTTTTGAATGCCCCGACGACAAAGAACGCGACACCGGTCATGACAATACTGACTTGAAAAGGATCAAACTGAAGCGGCAGCTTCAGCGCCTGAACTAAAAAAGCAATTAATGGCAGAGACCCCACGGCAATAAATGCAATCCATGTCACCGCTGCGGCCCTGATCGGTGAAATAGCCGTTGCCGAAAAGCCCCACTCTTCTTTCAGCATGGTATTAATCCATTCTTCACGGTTCGAAGTAATCACCTTCACCACATTTTCAAGCTCTTCGCCCGAAAACCCTTTGGCGGCATAAATTTGCCGGACTTCTTCACGCTCGCCTTCGGGAACTAAATCAATATGCTCTTCTTCCATCCGACGCGCGAGATCACGCAGCTCATTTTCCGCGCGCGTCCCCAAATAATTACTCACAGCCATACTGAACCCGTCGGCAACAAGATTCGCGACTCCCAAAATAATGACAATGCCGGCGGCAAGCTTCGCGCCGGCCACACCCGCCACGACCGCAAAGGTCGTCACCGCGCCATCCACTGAACCATAAATAAAGTCGCGCAAATAACTGTGCCGTGAACCTTCTTTAAGCCGGGCTTCAATCGCGGCGGTGGTATGCGATGAATGCAACTTTTCTATCGAGTTTTTTTTCATATCAAGTCTCTTGGCTGAACCTTCAAATGACTCTCAAATTCACTGCGAATCTTTTTGCAGAGGAGCCAAATAAGGGCAGGGCTGGCCTTCAGCGAGATAAGAACAATCTTCCGCGCAAGGAATCGCTTTGACGGACGTTTCACTGTGCGGAATGCTTTTCTGCAAGTCACGCCCGACTTCGGATGCAAATTCATTCGCCTTCACAAACGAAAGCACTTTCGGCAAAACCAGTTTCAGCTCCACAAACGTGGTTCTTCCCGCGGTACGGCTGCGCACATCGCGAAACTCACAAGTGCGATCCATAAACTGCGCGAGCCGACCCATCAACTCAATTTTTCCGCTTTCTTCAAGCGACACATCCAGTAATTTCAAGAAAGCATGCTGTGCCAATTTAAATGAAGGCCAGGTAATTAAAAGTGCGACCGCCAAAGTCGCGGCCGGATCCAAATAAACCGCCCACGGAGCCAGAGGCGTCAATGCCAAAACTGCGGTTGCGACAAACGCGACAGAAACGGTAAGAGAAATAAAACCTTCCAATTTATAATGCAAACCCTCCGCTTCCACCGCGGGCGACTGGCATTTTTCCGCCAATTTCAAAATCCAAAAAGCCCCGATAAAATTAATCACACAGCCCACGACGCTGAATGCAAAACCAAGCCAAGGATTCGCGACCGCGGCATGCGGATGAACAATATGCCCGATCGCCTGCACCGTCATCACCAAGGCGATACCGATCAGCACTACGCCTTCCAGAGCTTCGCAAACATGCTCGACTTTGCCGTAACCGTAATTATGAAGCATATCCGCGGGACGGCTGGCAAGTCGAATCGAATAATACAAAACAGCGGAAACAATCAAGCCCACAACGGTGATGCCCAAGTCAGTCGCGATGGCAAGTGACTTCACCATCAAAAGCGCGGTTAGCTTGATAACAAACAAAATAATATTGCCGAAAAAGCTCACGCTCACAGCGCGTAGCATTATTTTTTGATGAATGGTTTGTAATTGAACAGACATAAATCTCTTCTGGTTTTAATTCCTGAACGAGCGGCATTTTAAGCTATTTAACAGCCGCTGTTAAGCAAAGCTTAACAAAATACAGAATTAATTTTAGGAGTAAAGTCGATGCTTCAGCGCCTGGGCAATAATCTCACTGGCATTAACAAACTCCCTCGCCGGCAAAGGTTCAAAGACCTCATGCGCGGTTTCAGCAAAAATCTTCAGCCAGCGGTCAAACAACTCCGGCGGAAAAGGCGGCAGTTCCATGTGCTTGCGCGGAGGATTACCGGAATACCGGCCTGTTTTAAGAACCACCGATGACCAAAAATCACACAGCTTATCCAAATGCGCCGGCCAGGCTTCTTCGGGAATGGCTTGGTTAAATACCGGCCCCAACTCGGAATCGGCACGGATCTTAACGTAAAATAAGTTTACTAATTTTCGAATTCCATCTTCCGTGATATCCGCCAACATTTTCATTGCCTCATAGACGCGGTATTAATCACAAAACGGTAACGTACATCGCTTTTAAGAATACGCTCATAGGCTTCGTTGATTTGCTTGGGATCGATCAATTCAATATCAGACACAATGTTATGTTTACCGCAAAAGTTAAGCATTTCTTGCGTTTCCTTAATTCCCCCGATGAGGGACCCCGCCAATGCTCTGCGCCCCATAATCAGCGAAGAGGCTCCAACCGGAATATTTTTCTCAGGCACGCCGACCAAAACCATGGTGCCGTCGATTTTTACCAAATCTAAATATTGGTTCCAGTCGATTTCTGCGGAAACAGTATTGATAATCAAATCAAAATTCTTTTTTAGTTTGGTAAAAGTTTTCTTATCCGCAGTCGCATAAAAATGATCCGCCCCCAACCGCAGCGCGTCCTTTTTCTTTTTCAAAGACTGGCTCAATACTGTCACATCAGCACCCATGGCGTGGGCAAGCTTTACGCCCATATGTCCAAGACCGCCCAAACCTATAATCGCCACTTTCTTGCCTTTGCCCGCGCCCCAATGTTTCAGCGGCGAATAAAGCGTAATGCCCGCGCAAAGTAAAGGCGCCGCCGCGTCGAGCGGAAGATTTTTTGGAATTTTTAAAACAAAATCTTCATTCGTTACAATCGCGGTTGAATACCCACCCTGAGTTTTGGTTTTGCCGTCCTGCTCTTTGCTATTGTAAGAAAAGCTCGGGCCATTTTCACAAAACTGCTGGAGATGCTCTTTGCACGGAGAACAGCTACGGCACGAATCCACCATGCATCCCACGCCGACAAAATCACCAACCTTGAATTTTTTGACCTTGGAGCCGACTGAACGCACCGCGCCGACCATTTCATGCCCCGGCACCATCGGGAAAGTAGCTCCGCCCCATTCGTCGCGCGCTTGATGAATATCGGAATGGCAAATTCCGCAATAATGAATATCAATCACGACATCATGCGGCTTGGGATCGCGGCGCTTAAATTGAAACGGTGCGAGTTTTGCTTTTGCTTTTTTCGCGGCATAGCCCTGAACTAAAATCATAAAACCTCTTCTCGTATTTAAAAATTAAAACTAGCGATGCCGAAGAACCTGCATAATCTTGGCGTGAAAATCAGCTCTGTCAGCCGGATTTTTATCCGGAAAATCACGCATAAAAGACTCGTAACAAAGACCTTCTTCGTCATTATTGGGCGACTCATTATAGTCCATAAAAGCTTGCTCAAATTTTCCGAGAGCATAATAATTTAACCCTCGCCAACAGTAAAAAATGGCCCATTTCCGGGTCATATCAATCGCACGGCTGAAATGAGAGACAGCCTCTTCATGCCGTCCCTTCTTATAAAGGCTGATTCCGCGGTTAAACTGGGCATCCAGCAATACAGGATTCAAACGAAGCGCCTGTTTATAATCCAGAATTGCGCGGTCAAAATCCTGCGCTTCAAAATACATGTTTCCTCGCCGCAAATAAGGCTCAGCCGCGGTGGGATTTACTTGAATAGCTTGGGATAAATAATCAAACGCTCCGTCTTTATTCCCCGAACGCATTTCAATTTCGGCAAGATTTAAGTATCCGGAAACAAAATCCGGGCTAAGCGCGACGGCTTTTTTAAAATCCCGCACAGCTTCTTCCGGTTTTTGATATTTGAGTAAAAGCAGCCCGCGCTCGGTAAGTACCAGCAATGACTCGGGGTTGATTTTGAGCGCTTGATGCAAATCAGAAAAGGCATCTTCCGTCATCCCCATCTTTTCATATAAGCGCGCGCGTCCGACATAAGTGGTTTCATCCAAAGGATTCCACTCAATCGATTTATTGTATTTCTTGATGGCTTCGTTAAAGTTTCCGCTCGATTCCAAAGCGATCGCGTTGCTGCGCATTTTATCCGCGACCTGTTTTTCTTTCGCGCTAATTTCAAGCTCCGCAAAAACCAAGGGGCTGCTTGCTAACAAAACATAAATTGCAACACTGGCAATTCGCAGAATCTTCGTATTCATTCCGGTTTACTTAACAGAACCCGGCGGAGGCTCGCCTAAAAGTTCGCGGACAATATCACTCCAAACTTTTCGATCGTAGCCGGTTTGTTCGCGCAAGCTTTCAAGCTCTTGTTTAGATGGTTTTTCTCCGCGCCAAAACTGATCCTTATTTTCTTCGCAAAATTGTTTGATGGTGTCTTGTTGTTCCCGTATATCTTTGATTTGCTTCAAAAGCGCACTGAGCCGCAGTAACTGCTGGATTCGCTGAATCTCACGCATTTGTTGCGCCTGCTTAGCGATCCTGATCACTTCATTGATGTTGCGAATCTCATTGAAATCCATTATTTAATTCCCGGCATTATTGAGGTCATTGTCTTTGTAATATTTTGTGCCTTTGGCGGTAAGCTCAACGGCTAACCCCGAACCGGTCAGCTGATAAACATAAATGCCGGAAGCGATTTGAATGGCGCCCTGATAAGCCGCGCCTGTTTCCCCCGCTTTCGCGGCAGCCGATGCTTGTCCGCCTAATTCCCAGCCCGAGTTCACAAAACTATTAAACACCTGCTCATTGTCAAAAACCCAAACCAGCATGAAGCTTTTGACTCCCAGCCCAAGTCCCGCCTGAACTTCCGCCATATTCATGAAAGTCTTTTGCTGAGTCTTGTTGTTGACCGCCAACCCGCGACCGCTGCCGCTGCCGGCGAAAAAGATTTTGACGCCAAAGTTACTGAAAGTTGCGTAACCATACGCTTTCTCCACCGCGGCTTTCGCTTCAGGCTGAGATTGATAAAGCTTTCCCAAAACTTCGGATGACTGCTCGAGAATCACTTGCCTTTGCTTTTCTTCGGGTCTTCGATCAAGCCACGCCGGACGCGCCGACGCCGAGCCCGCTATCAATGCGAAACCAACTACAAACACCAAAACCATTTTAATTAATTTCATTGGTTCTCCTTTTTTCGAGACAAAACACCGAAAACCACTGCCTGACGAAGAAACAGAAACTCGGAAATCAAAGATCAGAAATCAGAACCATAATGCAAAGGCTTGCAGCTAACCATCAAACTCTAAACTCTGATTTATGAGTTCTGAACTAACTTAACCGCCTCCACCGGACGGCGTCCATTGTTTCTTATAAGAAATTCTTTCTATGATTATATCTGTCGGATCAACCATATGCCTCAAGCTAATTCATGTCTCAAACAAGTCATTAATTATTTTTAAAAATCTAGCACTATTAGTCATTTTGACTGCTGCTATTGCATAAAAACAATCATGAACTATCTTCCTAAATAGATATAGAAAGTCTACTAAAACAGAAGGGGCAAAAATGCAAATCCAGAAACTAAGTTTTAAATTCATCGTGGCTCTAATTTGTATCAGCTTAACAATTCCACCAACTATGCTTTTTGCTGATCCTGCAAACCTCGGAACTGATACCTCACTGCAGCCTGAGGTTTCCGCTGATGAAACTACTACTGACTCTGCCGCTGAAACGCCGTCTGATCCCTGGGAAGATGGTGCAATTTCAGAAGCAACACCCTCTTTAGATGAGGTCGTTCAGATTGTTATCAATGAGCACTTCCCTCATGGGATGATAAGTGTTCAACGTGAAAAAGGTACGACTGCAAACGGCAACGAATACGACTTCACTGTTTTTGATCACCAAAATTATGGAAGCGCATCTCACTTCAAAGCTGACGGAACTATGTCTGAGTTTGAACCCAGCGAAGAACATTTGATTGAAATGCAGCGGCAAGCAGATGAGTCGGCTATGCAAAGCACGGAGTCTGAAAACTCAGCGAATACCGAAGAAGCAGAAGCCCCCGGATCAGAAGAAAATTCCCCCGCGGAAGAAACAACAGACACATCAGATCCATTCAGCGCAGAAACAGACGATCGTCCGTTAAGTGAAATGGACGAAGAAGAAAAACAAGAAATGTATGGCCCCTTTCTTGAAGCGCTTGAAGAATCGGAACAAGCGTGGAATGAAGCTAACCAAGAAATCGAAGACGCCGCATCACAAAATGACGGCAACGACAGCTCTGTGCCTGCAGCAGAAGATACAGCCTCAACAGAAGCGGTCATGCCCGAAACTCCGGGAACAGAGGTGATGCCGACAGAAGAACCGGCAGCGGATATGGCTCAGGAAGAATTTAACGAAGAGGAGTTTTTAAACAACTGGGACATGGAAAATCCAGAGGAAGAGTTCATCGATGAGGAATATCCGGGCTACTCGGGTGGTGATTGGGAAGAAGAGTATTACGAAGATGACTATTCTGAAGAGGATTACTCTGATTATTCAGAAGACACAACTATGTATGGAAGCATGGATTATCAAAATTACTCGGATCCTATGAGCACAGGCACCGATGGAAGCGGCTCTGAATCAACAGGACAAGTCCCGGCCGAAAACTACGCTGCCGATAGAACAGACCCAACGAAAGATGCAAAGTATGACCCGAAAGAAGCCAAAGAACGGCGTGAAAAAAGAAAGTTAGAAAAAGAGGCTGAGAAAAAGGCCAAAGAAGAAGCCGACCGAAAATGGTGGGAAGAAGCAAGAGAAAAACAAAAACGTGATGCGGCAGAGAGAGAAGCGGCCAAGCAAAGAGCGCTTGCGGAGGCAAGAGCAAGAGCCGCAGCAGCAGCCCAAAACGGAGGGGCAAGATAAGCAACCTCGGAAGATATCAAATCGTGCTGAGTTCACTCAGCACGATTTGATGTATTCCAACCTCGATAGTGCTTTTTATTATTTGCTTTGCAAGTGACTGCGCCCACCGTCAACGCCCATCACTTGTCCTGTAATCCAGCCTGAATCTTGGCTTAAAAGAAAATGCGCAAGCGCGGCAACATCTTGCGGCTCACCCAATCTATTTAAAGGATGCGCAGCGGCAATGCTTGCCGCAAGTTTTTCATTGGCCGTAATTTTTTGAGCGAGCGGCGTTTTGGTTAGACTGGGGGCAATACAATTCACGCGCACTTGCGGTGCCCATTCCGCGGCGAGCGACCGCGCCAATCCTTCGACGCCGCCTTTGACGGCACCAATAATACTGTGACTCGCAAAACCCTGCCCTGCGGCGATACTTGAAAACAAAACAACTGAGCCCTGGCCCAGTTTTAACATTTTCTCAGCCGCGCGCAAAATTCTTACGGCGCCAAGAACATTCACTTCAAAGGCCTTCACAAAACGATCATCCGTCGCTCCGCGCAACGAAATCAAATCCATGGAGCCGATGCAATAAGCCAAACCCGCAATCGCGGTGGTTTCAGGAAGCGATTCAAAAAGAGTTTGAATCCGCGCCGCATCCGTCACATCCCATTCCTCGCAACGAACCTTGGGCGATTTGAGCGACGCCGGTAAATTTTCTTTATGCCGAACTGTCACAATCAAGTCATGTCCCTCGGCCAAAAGCATTTCAGCCAAAACCTGCCCAATTCCCCCATTCACACCGCAAACCACATAAAGTTTATTCATTTGTTACCTGACCTTTTGCACTGAGACATCGCACACCGTAAATAGTATATCGAAAGACTTTGTACGCCATACTTCTTTGAAGCTATCCCGCCCCTGACGGTACCCCATCATGCGGGAGTTAATCAATCAGAGAGTAAGATTCAACCCACTCATATCTCAAAGCGCCTGAACGGGAAGCAATCTCAACTCGGCTTTCTGAGGGTTGAACTTGCTGAAAAAAATCTCTCGAAACTCTTAATCTCTCAGCCCCACGCGCATCACGCCAGGATGCAACATTCATGTAGTAGCTTGTTGAACTCTTGCTTTTCTCAACTCGCTTTGAAAGGACCAAAACCTCATGACGAATCACCGAAGAGTGATCCGTTTTACAATTAAGATAAACTCCGTACCCATAAACAAACAAAGGCATGCTAATCACCGCGACCACGGAAAAGAACAGAACCTCTCGCCCCGAAGAGGCGCGGCCCCGCAAAAACTTCGAAGCAAAAAAAACGAGCGCAAGCAATGAAGGCAAACTGATGAAAAGCGATTTAAAAAAGAAGGTCTGCCCATCCAGAGGCAAATCAGCCATCACTAAAAAAATAAATCCGGCAACCCCTAAAATAAAAGGAATCGCATGAACGGCATAACGAGCTAATTGACTCATCCGAGAAGGCTTGCTCGCAATAACCATCGCCGGACTTTGCTCTGGAATATTTTTTGCAATCCGGCGAAGCGCATCAATTACACGCGCAATGGATTCAGACTGAACATTGGCCGGAAAACTAAAGCCCTGCCACTCCGCCTCAAGCTTGCCGTCTTTAAGACTTATTTCCGTAAAACCTGTTTCAAAAACAAATCGAAAGGTATCACGAGAACTCTGCTCACGAAGAACATCCGAAACAAATTCATTCGCGCCCGACAGAATATAATATTTTTGATCAAAATCGAAATCACCCGTTTGCAACTCCTGATTGATGCCCAGCTTTTTAAAGAACCCATCCGTTTTGGTTTCTTTGACAATCCGAAACTGAGCCAAAGAGTTCACATCAATTGAAATGGCGAGACGGCACGGGCTATTCCTGCTTCCGGCATAATACAAATAGTTGTATTTCTGCCCGCCATGATTGGCCGTTCCGCTGGGGTGAAAATGAAAATGAATTTTCCCCGCTTCTGGCAAAACCATCGAAAGCTTCGAGATTGTTCTTTTGCTCTCACGAATCGCGAACAAAAAAATGAAGATGATAAAAACAAAAAATAAGCCCGGAATGCCTACGATAAACAAAAGATCCGTATTCATAATAGTTTTTATCTCAAAGTTTAAATCTCAAAACCCTGCCTGCCGGCAGGCAGGCATAACCACAACCTATCAGCCAAATTTTTTTAAATCAGAATTCAAAAATCAGAAATCAGAACCATAAATCAAAGGCTTTTAGCTAGCTATCCATCTCTGAACTCTGATTTATAAATTCTGAACTATTTCTGCCTGTCCCCATGGTACCCGGTACCTTTTTCTGTACCTAGTTTAAGAAAGCGGGGGTATTGTCTCTTTGCTTTCTCCCGCTAAGTGGCCATCGATAAACAATCTCCAAAAAACTGTCAACTCTTCCCCTGTTTCCTTATATTCTAAATTTGTTATTCCACTTTCACCAAAAACCATCAATTCATTTTTTGGAAAAAGATTATTACGAAAATGACCTTTTGCAACTTCTGACAAGTTAGAATAACTAAAAAATAGCTGCGTCATTTCATCAGCGATCCGTCGACTTGAGAGATGTGGGTAGTTAAAGTTTCGAATTAACCGATTAGCTGGCAAATTTAATTCCAAATCAACATTTTTGAATTGCGCACCACTTAAATTAGTTACCCCAAATTGCAATGCAGAAATCTTAAGCCCATATTCCTCTCGCTTTAAAATCGATTTGATCCGACAAGAATAATGCTTTTCTTCCGCTGTAAAAGTGGAAAGGCTTTTTAGTTTCTCCACTTCTTGTGAGGTCAATTTTAAAAATTTAGGTTTTATTTTATGGTGCGCAAACAATGCACCCAACATGGATTCTAAATCCTCAGAATCAAACAGCTTTTTACCTTGAAATAAAGTTTTAAGTGGCTCGCCAAATTCTTCGGGAGTAATTTTGGCATATATAGGAAACACCTTACCCCCACTTGCCCAAACAGCAGAAGACTCCCACCATATCCATCGTGAGTTTTTTGATTGCGCGGTACAGATAGAAATAATAGATCTAGCCTTTAAAAGATGATCTCGTAACATTACTTGAAATGGTTCGCTTCCAGCTGCAATATCTCTTTTAGCTATAAATGGTTTTATTTGTTCGCTGCGCGCTTTGAGCAAGGCATCAATAAAAAAAGCTAAATCTATTTCGCTAGTTTCATAACTAATAAAAACAACATCTGTCCCTAGCGGCTTTGTTTTGGCTGCTTCTATGGTCATAACTTCAGAATAGATTTCTGCTGGCTCAACCTTCCCCAGAACACCAATTTTAGATTTTTCTATAACTTCTTTAATTTTTACATTAATTGCTTCTATAACAGTGGGGGCAACATTTTGATTGGCTTGTAAGTCTCTCTTTTTGGCTTCATACTCGGCAGCCTTAATTAGCGCCGCCGCTTTTAAGCGCCTCAAACTACCAGCGCTTATGCCTTGAATAAAAATTTCGTCAAAATCACTCTTTCCTTGCAGCTGCTTGCTTCCCCATTCAACCATTTGCCTTAATCTTTTTCTTTCTTCCTCATATGGCTTTTTTTCTAGATCGAACTCTGCAACACTTTCATGAATCGCATCGATTTTTTGAATCAATGCGCGCAGCCCCTCTTGAAAAATTTTATATGTGCCAACATGAAAAAAGAAATCACCCATCCTTTGATCATCATTCATATTTTTAATCCAAAGTTTAATAACTCAGAACATTTCAAAACAGCTCAAAAGGGTTTAGATGCAAGGCGCAAGCGATTGCCCGCGGAGGCGTATGGACTAATACGCCGCACAAGGAAACGAGCTTGCAACGCCGCAGATGAGCCCTTTTCAGTGGTTTTCAATATGCCAAATACGGACTAAGCCAGCGTTCGATCTCTTTCACACTCATATTTTTCCTACGAGCGTAATCTTCGATTTGATCTTTATTAATCTTCCCCACCGCAAAATACTGCGACTCAGGATGAGCAAAATAAAAACCGCTCACGGAAGACGCCGGCCACATCGCGAAATTCTCAGTCAATTTCACACCGCAATTTTTTTCGGCATCGAGCAATTTAAAGAGCTTTGCTTTTTCGGTATGTTCAGGGCAAGCGGGATAACCCGGCGCAGGACGAATACCATCGTATTCTTCTTTAATTAACTGTTCAGGCGTCAGATTTTCATTTTTCGCGTAACCCCACCATTCTTTACGAACCCGTTCATGCAAGAGTTCCGTAAATGCTTCAGCAAAACGATCGGCAAGCGCTTTCACGAGAATCGATTTGTAATCGTCATGATCTTTTTCGAATTTTGCGACATGCTTTTCTAGACCCACACCCGCGGTAGAAACGAAGAAGCCCATATAATCATTCGCTGGCGCAATAAAATCAGCCAAAGCTTTATTCGGCTGACCCGAAACAACTCCCTGTTGGCGAAGCGTGCAGAAAGTTTCTAATTTCTTGCCGTCTTTTGATATGACAATGTCATCTTGATCGCGCGCAGCTTCAAAGAAACCAATCGTTGCATGCGCGCTGACCCATTTTTCTTTCACCATTTGTTCAAGCATGACTTGCGCGTCATCGAAAAGTTTTTTGGCTTCTTTGCCAACGACTTTATCTTCGAGAATCGCGGGATATCTTCCGGCAAGCTCCCACGTTTGAAAGAAAGGCGTCCAATCAATATATTTGCGGATTTCGGCGAGATCCCAATCGTGAAAAGATTTAACACCCAACCAACTGGGCTTAACCGGTGCGCAATTGCCCGCGAAGTTTAACTTCGCGCCTTGGTCCCGAGCTTCATCGAGGGACAACAATTGTATCTTGCCCCGGTTCTTCTCAAAATCATCGCGTAATTTCTGATACTTCACTTTAAATGTTTGGGCGTACGCGTCACGGCGAGCTTCGCTGAGCAATTCTTGGCAAACTCCGACACTGCGCGAAGCATCCGTCACATGAATGACGGGCCCCGAATACATCGGATCAATTTTAACCGCGGTGTGGCGCTCACTTGTCGTCGCGCCGCCGATTAAAAGCGGCGTTTTCAGTTTGCGCGCTTCCATTTCCTGCGCGACATAAACCATTTCATCCAACGACGGCGTAATGAGCCCCGACAAACCAATGATGTCGGCTTTTTGTTTTTTAGCCTCTTCCAAAATTTTCTCCAAGGGCACCATCACGCCCAAATCGACAATGTCATAACCATTACAGCCGAGAACGACGCCGACAATGTTTTTACCGATGTCATGCACATCGCCTTTGACGGTCGCCATGATGACTTTGCCGATTGTGGAGCCGACTTTTTTCTGGGCTTCGATCAAAGGCGTTAAATGAGCCACGGCTTTTTTCATCACGCGCGCGGACTTCACCACCTGCGGCAAAAACATTTTCCCTTCGCCGAATAAATCGCCGACGATTTTCATACCGTCCATGAGCGGGCCTTCGATAATTTCAAGCGCCGTCGGATAAAGCGGAATCACTTCATCAAGATCAGGCTCAACGAAATCGGCGATGCCGTTCACAAGCGCATGCGTTAACCGTTCGCGCACGGGCTTGGTGCGCCACTCTAAAACTTTGGTGGTGTCTTTTTTCTCAGACGTATGTTCTTCGGCATATTTCAAAAGCGCCTCGGTAGCATTCGGATTGCGGTTTAAAACCAAATCTTCCGCGAGCGTGAGCAAATCTTTCGGAATGTCGCTATACACATGCAAAAGCCCGGGATTCACAATGCCCGAGTCCATGCCCGCTTTGATGGCGTGATAGAGGAAAACCGCGTGAATGGCTTCGCGAATTTCATTTTTACCGCGAAAGCCGAAAGATAAATTGCTGACGCCGCCCGTAATATGACTGCGCGGTGAAAGCTTCTTCAAGTATTTGCAGGTTTCAATAAAATCAACGGCGTAATTGGAATGCTCTTCCAAGCCGGTACCAATCGGCAGCACATTCGGATCAAAGAAAATATCTTCGGGCGCGATATCCGCCTTCTCGGTCAAAATTTTAAATGAGCGCGTGAGAATGCTCGTCCGCTTTTCATAAGTGTCGGCTTGGCCTTGTTCATCAAAAGCCATGAGCACCATCGCGGCACCATAGCTGCGAATGAGTTTCGCGCGGCGAATGAGTTCGGCTTCGCCCTCTTTAAGCGAAATCGAATTCACAATACCGCGGCCCTGCATGCACTTGAGCCCCGCTTCAATGACCGACCACTTCGAAGAGTCGACCATGATCGGCACTTTGGAAATTTCCGGCTCAGACGCGACAAGATTCATGAATTGCGTCATCAAGGCTTCGGAATCAAGCAAGCCTTCATCCATATTGATATCAATGATCATCGCGCCGGACTCAACCTGCTGCTTTGCGATCTTCAGAGCTTCTTCCCAATTGCCTTCTTTGACAAACTTGGCGAATTTCGGCGAGCCGGTGACATTGGTGCGTTCACCGATATTGACGAATGCAATTTCAGGACGAAGCGTGACAGGCTCAAGACCGCTTAAATGCGTGAGATAATCGGGTGTCGGAAGTTGGCGCGGTTTAAAACCTTCAACGGCTTGCGCCATGGCGCGGATATGGTCGGGAGTTGTTCCGCAGCAGCCTCCAATAATATTAATGTAACCTTTTTCCGCCCAAGGTTTGATAAACGCCGCGGTTTGTTCGGCAAGCTCATCATATTCGCCGAATTGATTCGGCAAACCCGCGTTCGGATAAACCGAAACATAGCAAGTTGCGACGCGCGACATTTCTTTCACATATTGTTCAAGCTCTTGTGCGCCCAACGCACAATTCAAACCCGCCGCAAGCAATTTGCCGTGCGAAATCGAATTCCAAAATGCTTCGGTGGTTTGACCCGAAAGTGTGCGTCCGCTTTTGTCAGTGATCGTTCCGCTCACAATTAGCGGAAGTTCTTTGCCGACTTTGATGAAAGTTTGTTGTACGGCAAAAATCGCCGCCTTGGCATTTAAAGTATCAAAAACGGTTTCGATCAAAATAAGATCAACCTTGCCTTCAATCAAAGCTTCGATTTGTTCGGAATAAGCGGAAACAAGTTCGTCAAAAGTGACCGCGCGAAAAGCGGGATCGCTGACTTTGGGTGAAAGCGAAGCGGTTTTCGTGGTGGGGCCGACTGAGCCGGCAACAAAACGAGGTTTATTGGGTGTCTTGGCCGTCATTTTATCGGCCGCAAGTCTTGCGACGCGCGCCGCTTCTAAGTTAATGCGGCGGACTTCCCCTTCAAAACCATAATCGGCCATGGAGACGCGATTTGCGTTAAAAGAGTTCGTTTCCAGGATATCCGCACCCGCTTCGAGGTATTTTGTATGAATTTCCTCAATAATATGGGGCTGAGTCACCACCAAAGCGTCATTATTACCTTTAAGTGGGCTGGGATGGTTCTTATAGGCCTGACCACGATAATCATCTTCTAGCAATTTATAGCGCTGAATCATGGTTCCCATGGCACCATCGAGGACTAGAATCCGATTTTTTATTGAATTTAGTATATTTTCAGCCACTTTTGTATCAAATAAGCCTAATTATTGGGTTTATATATACAAATAATCCCATAATTTATTAAAATTATGGGATTATAAAATAAAAACCTTTTCCGAGGCTTTTCTTACGGAAAAAGGCGATTTACTGCTTCTTTTCGGTCGAATCCGGCTGTTTTGGCGCCGGCTTCGAAGCTGAATCAGACTGATTCGAGTTCGTATCCGTCAAATTCGACATCCCTTTTTTGAACTCTTTGACACCTTCGCCAAACGACTTCAAAATTTCAGGGATACGCTTCGCGCCAAAAAGCAGCAAAATCACCAAAAAGATAATAATCAGTTCCATCGGTCCGGGCATACTCATGGTTTCATCCTCCCAAGTTCATTATCGATTCGGACTTCGTCTTATCGACGTGATAAAAAAATTGCATTTTGTATTCGTAAAAAAATAGAAATTGTGTAGAATGCACGCTTTCCTATTCCCGTTGCTGCGACATTTAATCTTCGCCGCGCGAGACAGAATCATAACATTTTTTTATTTTTTTGATGAAACAAATATTTTCGCCAGCAGCCAATACGAAGATCCGCCTCATTCTCTGGGGCGCGGTATTTTCCGTGATCGCTCTCGGCACTTTCGGCTACTGGCTCGCGCGCTCCAATTACATTACGCGCGTCGGCATTCCGGCTGAACAGCCCGTGCCTTTCAGCCATAAGCACCACGTTGAAGGCCTCGGCATGGATTGCCGTTTTTGCCACACTTCCGCTGAAAAATCTTCTTTCGCTGGCATCCCATCTACCGCAACCTGTATGAAATGTCACAATGTAATATGGAAAGAATCTCCCGCGCTTGAACCGGTGCGCGAAAGCTGGAAAACAGGCAAACCGCTCAATTGGCAGCGCGTCCACGATTTACCGGATCACGTTTACTTTGACCATAGTGTCCACATTGCCAAAGGCGTCAGCTGTATGGAATGTCACGGCAAAGTGAATGAAATGCCTTTGATGTATAAGCAAAACACTCTTCATATGGAATGGTGCTTACAATGCCATCGTCATCCGGAGTCACGTTTGCGCCCGAAAGAAGAAGTCGTGAATCCGCATTGGCAAAAACCCGAGAACATTAAAGAGATGCAAAAAGAATTGGCGACTAAATATAATGTGCGCACAGTACAGAACTGCAGCGCTTGTCATAGGTAATTAACAGTATGAATTTTGACTGGGTTAGAAAAAAATTAGCGGACAAACAGGGTAAGAATCTGTGGCGTTCAATGGAAGAAATCGCTGAAACGCCGGAATTCATGTCTTATTTAAAAGAAGAGTTTCCGAACGGATCCGCGCAAAACGAAGGCCCTGAAGCACGCCGTGACTTTTTGAAATTGATGGGAGCGTCCTTGCTTTTAGCCGCAATGCCGGGCTGCACACAACCGAAAGAAAAAATTGTTCCGTACGTGAAAATGCCGGAAGAAATCATTCCCGGTAAACCGCTTTTTTACGCAACCGGCATGCCGTTCAATCGTCATGTGAGCGGCTTACTCGCGGAATCGCATATGGGACGCCCGACCAAACTCGAAGGTAATCCCGAACATCCCGACAGCTTGGGCGCAACCAACCTTTTTAATCAAGCCGCGATTCTCGGGCTCTATGACCCCGACCGCTCCAAAGTCGTTTTGAAATCAGGACAATCTTCAAGCATCACTTCTTTTCTCTCCGTAATTGAAAAGAAACTCGCAGAATGGGACGCCAACGGCGGCGAAGGTTTACGCTTTTTGACCGGCACTGTCACATCGCCGACTTTCGGCGATCAAATGAAGCAAGTCCTCGCGCGTTTTCCAAAAGCCAAGTGGCATCGTTATGATCCGATCCATATTGATGAAGCCCGCCGCGCGCAAAAAGCCGCGTTTGGCGAATTTGCGGAACCTGTTTATGATTTCAAAAAAGCGGACATTATTCTTTCGATCGGTTCCAATTTCTTGATCAACTTGCCCGGAAGTTTACGTTATGCGCGTGAGTTCACATCGCGCCGCAAAGCGCATGAGAACAAAGGCATGAACCGTTTATATGCGATCGAAGCCGAACCCACTTTAACCGGCGCGGCCGCCGATCATCTTTTGCGTGCCAAAGTTTCTAAAATGGTTGCAGTCGCCGAAAGCCTCGCGCAGCGCGTAGGCGTTAACAATGTTCAGCCGACTTCTTCCGTCAAACTCTCGGCCGAAGAACAACACTGGCTCGATGAAGCCGCTAAAGATTTACGCAACGCTTCCGGAAAATCACTTGTCCTCGCGGGCGAACATCTTCCCGCGCGTGTTCAGGCGCTTGCTTTCGCAATCAACGAACAATTAGGCAATACCGGAAAAACAATTTCATGGATTGAGCCGACTGAACAAGATCCTGTCCTTCACGGTGTTTCGCTGATCGAACTCGCGGCGGATATTCGCGACAAAAAAGTTTCATCTCTTTTTGTGCTCGGCGCGAATCCGGCTTATGCCGCGCCCGGAGAACTTGATTTTTCAAAGTTAATCGCTTCCGTTCCTTTCACTGTGCATCACGGGCTTTACACGGACGAAACCGCATCGGTCAGCCAATGGCATATTCCCGCGGCACACTTTCTTGAGCATTTCTCTGACGGGCGCGCTTCAGACGGTACCGTGACCATGATTCAGCCCTTGATTAACCCCTTATATGATGGTGTCTCTGAGCATGAGCTTATT
This sequence comes from uncultured bacterium, assembly GCA_964562525.1. Taxonomy (GTDB): domain Bacteria; phylum Omnitrophota; class Omnitrophia; order Omnitrophales; family Aquincolibacteriaceae; genus Multiplicimicrobium. The sequence goes on along the minus strand of CAZLTL010000013.1, from coordinate 33,908 downwards.
TCAGCGCTAATCGGCAAACCGGGACGATCATCTGAAAAAATTGTGCGCGGATATTGGAAAGATAAACTTGGTCTCGATTTTGACGGCGCTTGGCGCAAGGCTTTGCATGACGGTTTAATCGCGGGCTCGGCTTTCACCGCCAAAGATTTAAAAGCAAAAACGGTTTGGGAATCGGATGAACTGAACCAGGCTTTCACGGAATCCGAATGGGAAATGACTTTGCGTCCTGACGAGAGCGTGTGGGACGGTCAATTCGCGAATAACGGCTGGTTGCAGGAATTGCCGAAACCTTTTACGAAACTCACTTGGGATAACGCGGCGCATATCAGCCCTGAATCCGCGCAAAAGCTGGAAGTCAAAAACGGCGACATGGTTGAGATTAACAACGGCCGCAGCCGCATCGAAGTTCCGGTATGGATTATTCCCGGGCAAACTTCCGGCAACATTTCTTTATCTCTCGGTTATGGCCGCGTTCTTGGCGGACAAATCGCGAAGGGCTTGGGCTTTAACGCGTTTACGCTTCAATCCGCCGCGCTGCATCTTTGGATTCCGAAAATTTCCATCCGCAAAACCGGCGCGATCGCGAAACTCGCTTCCACCCAATTGCACCAGAACATGGAAGGCCGTCATCAAATCCGCAGCGCTTCGCTGGAAACTTTTAAGCATCAGCCTGATTTCGCGCATCACCTCGAACACGCTTTGCCGCCCGCTTCTTTTTACGGCGCGCACAAAGGCTCGGAAGACTATGCTTGGGGCATGGCAATCAACTTGAGCTCATGCATCGGCTGCAACGCTTGCGTTGTGGCGTGTAATTCGGAAAACAATATTCCCATCGTCGGTAAAGACGAAGTCTTGAACGGCCGCGAAATGCATTGGGTGCGCATTGACCATTATTATGAAGGTGATATTGATACAGCGGAATCGCATCAACAGCCTGTGATGTGCATGCATTGTGAAAATGCACCTTGTGAACCGGTTTGTCCGGTTGGCGCCACTTCGCATAGCGACGAAGGCTTAAATGATATGACTTATAATCGTTGTATCGGTACGCGTTATTGCGCGAACAACTGTCCTTATAAAGTACGCCGCTTTAATTTCTTGGCTTATACCGACCGCGACAAACATAGTGAAGCTTTGAAGCTGATGCACAATCCCGATGTGACGATCCGCAATCGCGGTATCATGGAAAAGTGCACATTCTGCGTCCAACGCATCAATCAAGCGCGCATCACAGCCAAAAAAGAAGACCGATTGATCCGCGACGGCGAAATCAAAACCGCTTGTCAGACCGCGTGTCCGACCACGGCGATCGCTTTCGGAAATTTAAAAGATAAAGACAGCGAAGTTTCCAAATGGAAGGCTTTGCCTTTGAACTACGGCTTACTGAATGAGCTCAACACTCAGCCGCGCTTGACTTATTTGGCGAAAGTAAAGAATCCGAATCCGTCGTTGGCGTCTGAAACCGCGCATGATGCGCGGCCGGCCGCAAAGCATCACTAACAGTTATAGACTATGGCAAATATAAAGAACTCTGAAAAACAGGAAGTCATTTACGAAGAGTCGATTTTAACCGGCGAGCAGACGCATGCGTCCGTGCATAAAAAAATCACGGATATCGTTCTTAGCCGCCCGCTTGAAAAAGGCTGGCTCTTCGCGCTTTCGATCGCTTTGGCCGGGCTGCTGACCTTAATTGTTTCGATCACATGGCTTGTCAAAAAAGGTATCGGTATTTGGGGAAACAACAACCCGGTCGGCTGGGCCTTTGATATTATTAACTTCGTTTGGTGGGTCGGTATCGCCCATGCCGGAACTTTTATTTCGGCGATTTTGCTTTTGCTTAAGCAAAAGTGGCGCATGTCGATCAGCCGTTTCTCGGAAGCCATGACATTGTTCGCGGTGGCTTGTGCCGGAACTTTCCCAGTCATTCACGTCGGCCGCATTGACCGCGCTTATTGGCTTTTCCCTTATCCGAATACGATGTGGATGTGGCCGCAATTCCGCAGCCCGCTTTTGTGGGACGTGTTCGCGATCTCGACTTACGCGACCGTATCTTTGCTTTTCTGGTACACCGGTTTGATTCCTGATTTAGCGGCGATGCGCGATCAGGCCAAAGAGACATGGAAGAAGAGAATTTACGGCGCGCTTGCTTTGGGCTGGCGCGGTTCAGCGCATCATTGGTTCCGTTATGAAACAGCCTGCTTACTGCTTGCCGGTTTGGCCGCGCCGCTGGTTCTTTCCGTGCATACCGTGGTAAGTTTGGACTTCGCTGTTTCTGTTTTACCCGGTTGGCATACCACCGTCTTCCCGCCTTACTTCGTTGCGGGCGCGGTTTTCTCAGGCTTCGCGATGGTGATTACGCTTTGTATTCCGATCCGTAAATGGTTCGGCATTGAAGACCTGATCACGATGAAGCATTTGGACAATATGGCGAAAGTGATTATCGCAACAGGCTTGATCGTCGCTTACGGTTACTTCATGGAAGTTTTTATCGCTTGGTACAGCGGAAATCAATATGAACGTTTTTTGACTCTCAATCGTTTCGTCGGGCCTTACGCTGCTTTTTATTGGGCTTTGATTTTGTGCAACGTCATCATCCCCCAACTTTTCTGGATCAAGAGCGTGCGTCAAAACTTAGTCTGGCTTTGGGTCATTTCAATTGTGGTCAATATCGGTATGTGGCTTGAGCGCTTCGTCATTATCGTCATCAGCTTGCACCGTGACTTTTTGCCATCCTCATGGGCGATGTATTTTCCGAAAGTCTGGGACATCACGACCTTCATCGGTTCGCTCGGACTCTTCTTCACACTTTTAATTTTGTTCATACGCGTATTGCCGATGATTTCGATTTTTGAAGTTCAAACGATCGTTGATTCAGAAAAAAAACATGCAGACAAACACTGACGAAAACAAACTTTACGGTTTGATCGCGGAATTTGACAGCCCGAAAGAGCTGACTGAAGCGGCGAAAAAAGCTTACGCGGCGGGTTACCGCACGATGGAAGCTTATAGCCCTTTCCCGATCCATCATTTGCATGAGCATTTGGGTGTTAAAAAAACACGCATCCCGTTGGCTGTTTTAATCGGTGGCATCACCGGAACTTGTACGGGTTTGGCAATGCAAACTTGGGCAAGCGTCTTTAATTATCCGATGAATATCGGCGGACGGCCTCTTTTTAGCTGGCCTTCTTTTATTCCGATTTGTTTTGAGTTGACCATTTTATTCGCGGCATTCTCAGCATTCTTTAGCCTCATGGTTTCAAACGGCTTTCCGCGTCCTTATCACCCTGTGTTTAACGCGAAAAACTTTGAGCGCGCAACAAAAGACGGCTTTTTTCTGTGCATCGCCTCGGAAGATAAAATTTTTGAATTGGAAAAGACACGTTCGCTTTTAAAGAGTTTAAATCCGAAAGAAGTCAGCGAAGTTTGGCCATAAGCCGAACTTCAAATCAGAAGTCAAAGATCAAAGTTCAAAACCACGACTCAGAACTTAAAGATGCTCGGGACGGTTTTGATTTTTGGTCTATGGTTCTGATTTTTGAATTCTGAGCTTTGAATTAGAAGATTTGATATGAAAAATAAAGTTCGGTTCTTATTATTGGGATTGTTGGCAACGCTCGCTTTGGTGGGCTGCGACAACATGCGCGAAGGTAACCGTTTCAAACCTTACGAAGAAACGCCTTTCTTTGAAGATGGCAGCACCGCACGACCTTTGATTGAAGGCACCGTTCCGCAAGGATTTTTACGCGCGGACAAACATTTGTATGAAGGCAAAGCATCCGACGGAACCTTTGCGTCCGAGTTTCCTTTCCCGATCACGGAAGCTGTTTTGGCGCGCGGTAAAGACCGCTATAACATTTATTGCATTGTTTGTCATGGTGTCACCGGCGCCGGCGACGGCATGGTTGTGCGCCGCGGATTCAAAGTTCCGACAGCTTATCAGGATGAACGCCTCAAGAATATGCCGGTGGGCTATTTTTACAATGTCATGACGGAGGGATTCGGAGTGATGTCGAGCTATAAAGCCGAATTGACACCGGAAGACCGCTGGGCAGTCGCGGCTTATATTCGCGCTCTACAAAAAATTGAAACGCACGCAACGGAAACTAAAACAGCTTAAGATTTATGACTGAAACAAACACAAAGTTACAAAAAGGTTCAAACATCGCTTTCATCGCGGGTGCGGTCGGCGCGGCTGTTTCCACTTTCGCTTTTTTTCAGAATAAAGACGCTTTTGCCTTAGCTTATTTACCGGCGTGGCTTTTCTGGTTTGGAATCACGGTCGGTTCTTTTCCTTTGATCATGATTCATCACCTCACTTCCGGCGGTTGGGGCTTTGCCATTCGCCGCATCCAAGAAAATCTGCTTAAAGCTTTACCGGTTTGTTTGGCTTTGTTTATTCCGATTGGATTATGTATGGCGTCGCTTTATGACTGGACACTGCCCAAGTACGCAGATCACGACCCGATTATTCAATCCAAAGCGCTTTATCTCAATGTCCCCGGTTTCTGGATTCGATTACCGATTTATTTCGCGATTTGGTTTTGGATGGCATTCAAGCTGCGCAAACATTCCGATATTCAGGATCAAAACCCGACGCGCGCGACCGCGAAAAAACTTTCGGGTTATGGCGGAGCCGGCATCTTGATTTACACCCTGACTGTCACCTTCGCTATCATTGATTGGGTGATGTCGCTTGAACCGCATTGGTTTTCAACGATTTACGGCGCAATCTTCATGATTCATTTCGCCTTATCATCCCTCGCGGTTTCGATTCTCTTCGGTGTTTATTTCAGCAAGCAAGAACCCATGAAAACTGTTTTCTCAGTTGACCGCATGCATGACCTCGGCAGTCTTTTGTTCGCGTCGGTTATGCTTTGGGCTTACACCTCCGTATCACAGTTAATCATTATTTGGTCGGCAAACCTTCAAGAAGAAGCGCCGTGGTACTTGCATCGCTCAACCGGCGGTTGGGAATGGATCGCTGCGGCTATTTTTATTTTTCACTTCGTTGTTCCCTTCTTTTTACTTTTAATGCGCTTCATCAAGCGGAAAGCGGAAAGACTCGTTAAAGTCGCGGTTCTGCTTTTGATTATGCGTTGGGTTGAGCTCATTTGGCATGTCAAACCGACACATCTTGATCACCCATCCTTCTCTTGGATTGATATCGCGGTATGGGTTGCTATCGGCGGAATTTGGCTCGGGTTTGTTTTACGTAACTTCGCAACAGCTCAACTCACCTTCAAACAAGATCCGATTTTTCATGCCGAGGAGCATCATTAAGATGGCACACGAGCACAAAGACATTCTTTTTGAAGGCCGGGACACCCAGGACAAAAAGATTTTTATCTTCGGCCTTTGGCTTTTTGGCGTCATGATCGCAACTTCTTTGCTGATGATCCCTTTGGTGAAACACCTTTGGCATTGGGCTCAGTCCGCGAACCCGCAAGTTGAAAAAAGCGCGGCAATTTCAACTCCGGCGGTCATTTTGGAAGTTCATCCGAATCATGACCTGAAGAAAATGCACGATGAGTATCAAGCGAATCAAAGCCAAGATGCGATCAAAACCGCCATCCAAGCAACTTTAAGCGAAGGCCTGCCGGTAAAATCATGAAAACAGACTACAGACCACAGACTACAGACCACAGACTAATTCGCGCGGGTATTTTCTGTGTTTTGTCTTTGGTCTTCGGTCTTTGGTCTTCGGTCTGTTTCGCGGAAACTCAAGCGGATGAAATGCTGAAAAAAACCGGCCTCGAAAAACGCTTCGGCGCCATGGCCGCTCTCGACACTCCGTGGACCACGAGCGAAGGCGAGAAAATCGTTCTCAATTCTGTTTTTAATAAAAAGCCGGTTATTCTTGTTCCGGTTTATTTCAAATGCCCCATGCTTTGTCAGCTAATTTTAAAAGGACTCGCCAAAGGCTTAAACCAAATTGATTTTGTCGCGGACGGGGTATTTGATTTAGTCGTATTTTCGATTAATCCCGATGAAACGCTTGAAAACGCGGCAAAAGCAAAAGCAGACTTCTTAAGCAAATACACCGAAAGTCGTCATGCACAAGGCGTGCGCTTTCTCACGGGCAGCCAAACCGCGATTCAAACACTGACAAAGAGCGTGGGATTTAAATATGAAAAAGATCCTGTTTCGGGCGAGTACGTGCATTCATCCATATTGGTTTTCTTAAGCCCTGAAGGTAAAATCATGCGCTACATGAGCGGAATTGAATTTGATCCGCGCAGCATGAAGCTCGGCCTGATCGAAGCCGCCAACGGCAAAGTCGGTTCGTTTTGGGATCAAATTCTTTTAATTTGTTATCATTACAATCCCGCCAACGGAAAGTACAGCATGGCGGTTGACAGAATTTTGCAGACCACGGGTATTTTGACCGCTTTGGGTTTGGCGTGGTTTGTTTTCAGCTGTTTGAGAGATGACCGCCGTAAGGCTGCCGTTTCTTAATCAGGCTCAAAGAATTTTTAAACAAAACTAAGTTAAGGTATTGTCAGAATCATTATGATGGATTTTTTGCTTAAATATTTTCCGGAACAAGCGGGTCTTTTATCCGCTGAAGTCGACGCCATTTATATTTTCATGCTGGCGGTCAGCTTGTTTTTCACCGTTTTAGTCGTCGCGCTTTCCATTATTTTTTCGATTCAATACCGTAAGCGCAATGAAAAAATGCCGGAAGCCATTCATGGTAATTTGATCCTCGAACTCACCTGGACAGGCATTCCTCTTCTTTTGACGCTTTTCATGTTTGCTTGGGGAACATCGGTTTACTTCAAACAAGTCCGCATCCCTGAAAACGCGAAAGAAATTTTTGTCGTCGGCAAGCAATGGATGTGGAAAATTCAGCACGCTGAAGGTCCGCGTGAAATGAATGAACTGCATGTTCCGATCAATCAGCCGATCAAGCTCACCATGACCTCGGAAGATGTCATTCACAGTTTCTATATCCCCGCGATGCGCATCAAGCAAGACACTGTGCCGGGACGTTACAGCTTTATGTGGTTTCAAGCCACCAAGCCGGGTAAATATCATATTTTTTGCGCGGAATATTGCGGTACCAAACACTCCGGCATGATTGGATCCGTTTACGCGATGGAGCCCGCGGATTATCAGAAGTGGCTTGAAGAAAGAATTGAAAAGCCAGCCACAACAGCACCGGTTGCCACAACCGTTGAAGCATCGACTCCGGTTGAGACGCAAGCTATGAATGAAACGCCGGTTGCCCGCGGTGAAAGACTTTTTACTGAACTTAAATGTATCACCTGCCACAACCAAAACTCCGGCGCCATGGGTGCAAATCTTATGGATTTATTCGGCAAAGATGTCAAATTGGAAGATGGCCGCACCGTCAAAGCGGATGAAACTTATATTCGTCACTCGATTATCAATCCTGCGGACGGCATCGTTCAAGGCTACGCTGCTTTGATGCCGACTTACAAAGGCCAAGTGAGCGAAGAACAGCTTTTAAGTTTAGTGGCTTATATCAAAAGTTTGAAAAGCGATAAGCAGTAATTTTTAAACCGAAGCTTATCAAGACAGGTAAATATGGAATCGACTAAGAACTATTTAACAAACGGTCACACGGTCAAGTCGTGGCTTCTAACGATTGACCACAAGCGCATCGGCATTCTTTATCTTTTGTCGGTTACGGTTTTCTTCATGCTGGGCGGCCTTTTTGCGCTTTTGTTGCGCTTGGAGCTGTTAACTCCCCGCGGAGATTTATTTACATCCGATATCTACAACCGTATTTTCACCATGCACGGCGTGGCGATGGTGTTCTTTTTTATGATTCCGGCCATTCCCGCTGCGATCGGAAACTTTGTCCTCCCGATCATGATCGGCGCGAAAGACTTGGCGTTTCCACGCGTTAACCTTTTGAGTTGGTATCTCTACATCATTGGCGCGGCTTTGGCCTTTGTCAGTATTGTGATGGGCGGCGTTGATACAGGTTGGACTTTTTATACCCCTTACAGCAGCACTTACTCCACCTCCGCCGTCACGGCCGCGGCCTTGGGCGTTTTCATCGCGGGTTTTTCATCAATTTTGACCGGACTTAACTTTATTGTTACCGTGCATAAAATGCGCGCACCTGGTATGACTTGGTTCCGTTTACCGCTTTTCGTTTGGGCGCATTACGCGACTTCCTTGATTATGATTTTGGGTACTCCGGTTGTTGCGGTTACCATCCTCCTTGTTTTTCTTGAACGTGCTTTTGGCTTTGGATTTTTCGACCCGCGCCTTGGCGGCGATCCGGTTCTCTTTCAGCACTTATTCTGGTTCTATTCTCACCCAGCGGTTTACATTATGATTTTGCCGTCCATGGGCGTCATCAGTGAGCTCGTAGCGGCATTTACTAAAAAGCGCCCTTTTGGTTATGAGTTTATCGCCGGATCTTCCCTTGCGATCGCTTTGCTTGGATTCTTCGTTTGGGGTCATCATATGTTTGTTTCAAGCCAATCCATGTATGCGGGCGTCGTTTTTTCGATCATCACCTTTTTAGTCGGCGTACCTTCCGCGGTTAAAATTTTTAACTGGCTTGCAACTTTTTATAAAGGCTCGATTACTTTCGAAACTCCGATGATTTATGTTCTCGGATTTTTTGGACTTTTCATGGTCGGCGGATTAACGGGATTGTTCTTGGCGATTATGGCAATCGACGTTCACGTACATGATACTTATTTCGTTGTCGCTCACTTCCACTACATCATGGTGGGCGGAACCGTTATGGGTTATTTGGGCGGACTGCATTATTGGTGGCCGAAAATGTCGGGAAAAATGTACAACGAAGCTTTGGGTCGCATTGCCGCGATCGGTATCTTCCTCGGTTTCAATCTCACTTTCTTTCCGCAATTTATCGCGGGTTATTTGGGCATGCCCCGCCGCTATCATATTTACGCGGAAGAATTCCAAATTTTCAATATTCTTTCCACCGGCGGCGCGATGGTGCTTGGGCTTTCGTTCATCATTCCGATTTTTAACATGCTTTGGTCTTTAAAATTCGGTAAAGATGCTCCGGCGAATCCATGGAATGCGAAGGGATTGGAATGGACGATTTCTTCACCGCCGACAACGCATAACTTTGAAACGACTCCGATTGTGACGGAAGAAGCTTATGCTTATGCCCCCGACAGTCATTCAGCGCATGCAAAGCATGCCAAGGGAGGCCACGCATGAACACGGCTCCGGCAAAAAAATTTCAGCCGCTCCAGCATCATTTCGCGAATCTGAATCAGCAGTATGAATGCGCCTCGCTCGGAATGTGGCTCTTTCTTGTTACTGAGATCTTATTTTTCGGCGGAATCTTTTTGGCATACACCATTTACCGCGAAATGTATCCGGCCGCTTTTGCCGCGGGAAGCCATCATCTCAGTATTTTCTTGGGCTGCTTTAATACCGCAGTTCTGATCTCAAGTTCATTCACCATGGTCATGGCGGTTCACACCGCCCGCCTCGGGAAAAAGCATGCGACAACTTTGTTCCTCTTGCTTACGCTCATTTTGGGGTGTGTTTTCTTGGGTGTTAAAGCCATTGAGTACACAGAAAAATTCACACATCACTTGGTACCCAACAACACATTTCATTTTGAAGGCTTTGACGGACCCGGTATCCGTATTTTCTATTCGATTTACTTTGCTTTAACCGGATTGCACGCTTTACACATGATCATTGGGGCGGTTATTTTGGTTATTATCATGATCCAGAATATGCAGGGACGCTTTACCGCGGAATACAACTCACCGATTGATATGTTCGGTCTTTACTGGCATTTCGTCGACATTGTTTGGATTTTTCTTTTTCCTTTGCTTTACTTGCTCGGGAGACACGCATGAGCAGCCATTCTTCAAGCGACAATCACAATCACGGCGGAATCGGCATTTATGTCGTTATCTTTGGAGCCTTGCTGGTCTTGACCGCCGTCACGGTTTGGGCCGCATTCATCGATTTCGGCCGCTTTAACACGGTTATTGCCCTTGCTATCGCTTTTTTCAAGGCCACCCTGGTCATGCTTTTCTTTATGCATCTCAAAGGTTCCTCGGGCCTTTTAAAGCTCTTTGTGGCTAGCGCCTTTGCGTTTCTTGCGGTTCTCCTCGGAATGACGCTGAATGATTACGCTACACGCCATTGGGGCAATCAACTTGAACCCAACTCCTGGATTACCCGTCCCGCGCATCATTATGCTGAGCCTTCGGCTAACACCGGCAGCTCTCAGCATCACTAGAGATAGGCTCTTTACCCTGTATTTTTTTTGAGTAAAATAAGGCCCAAGCTTTTATTTGGCATACTCCGTGTTATATTTATTTTCTAAGGAGGAACTCCGCATGTTTGACGATGACGAAGAAGACGATTTTGAAGAAATGGAAGATCTCGACGATGACGATCTTGAAGACGAAGAAGATTTAGAGAAGCTCGAAGACCATCTTGACGAAGAAGAAGACGCGGAAGAAGACGAAGTTCTTCAAGATGAAGACGCCCTTGAAGATGACCCTTGGGAAAAGCAAGTCCGCATGAATAAGAGTAAAGGTTCCCGCAAAGATAATCTCTGGTAAGCGCGGTTCCTCGCACCCCTTTTTAAGGGAAGTTTCCCTTAACCCTCTTTCACCTCGGGCCGGTGAGGCCGTGTCTTGTTTGTTTTTTGTCGGCTGCTCTTTCGGCTTCGTGAAAGTCTAAGCTTATTCAAGTCGAGACTCTCCGCTAAAGCGGTCTCTCATCTTGAATAAGCAAGACTTTCTACTTCAGCGCCGCAGACTCCAAAAGAACAAATCAGAACGGAAATTTAAAACCTCTTTTTTGATTCAGGAATGGTCTACGACCACAAGCGGCCATCCGCCGATGAGGATAAAAGCCATAACGGCGACTGAGTTTTACGCGTCGGTGAGCTTAAATCGGACGGGAATGCGGACAATGCTCGAAAAAGTAACGCTTCCGACACCGGCGGGCTTAAACCGCCAACTTTGCACGGCTTTGACGGCGGCTTGATCTAAAACTTCATGCCCAGATGAGTTTTCAATCTGAACCTGGGTAACATTGCCGCCCGCATCCACACTCACAGTTAACACGACCAAACCTTCCCATCCTCTCAGGCGGGCTTTTTCAGGGTAAACCGGTGCGGGATTATCTAAATACGCTTCAGCTTCTTTGCGTATCGCTCCCGATTGAGGGGCAACAGGTGCTGGATTTGTTTTTATGACTTCTTTTACTGGTTTGGGCTCTTCTTTTTTAATCAAGACCTGAGCCTTTGTTTCGGGCTCCGCCGTCAAAACTTCTTCCGCCTTAACCTGGGGAACCGGCATAGGACTTTCTTCAACCAGCTGGATTTCAACACTCGAAGGAGCCTGGGTAACACCGTATTGAGGGCTGAATGAAATCAAGCCGAAGCTGGAAGCAATCACCAAACCATGCAGTACAACAGAAGAAATCACAGCAGTCGTAAGAAGTGCATTTGATTGGGAAAGCTGAGGTTTCATTAAGCGCCCGCCTTGCGGTCATGAACAACGTTGACCTGAACCGCGCCCGCCTTGCGCGCGGAATCCATAGCTGAAACAAAATACTTGTAGGGCATATCCGCGTCACCGCGAACAAACACAGCTTTCTTTTCGGAAGCTCTGACCAGCGGACTTAAATTTTCACGAAGCTGTTCCTGAGGCACTTGCTGCTGATTCACAAAGAAATGCCCTTCACGATCAATGGAGACAATAATTTGCTGCTGCTCAGGAGCTTGATTTGAATCCGCCTTGGGAAGATTCATTTTGAGTGACGGAGTCAAAAAAGATGAAGAAAGCATAAAGAAAATCAGCAGTTGGAAAACAATATCGATCATGGGTGTCATGTCGATACTCAAGCCTGCTTTTTTAGGACGAATAAATTCCATGCTCATCAACCCATGGTTTTCATTTGATTTTCAGTTTCCTCGACATTTTCCGCCCGAAAATGTGAGGAGGAATGTTTTCCAAAAAACTCGTCTAATTCAGAAACAAGAAACTGCATGCGCCGGGCAATTTTATCCGCAGCTTTTTCAAAACCGTGATAAGCCGCCATACAAGGAATCGCGATAACGAGACCATAAACCGTCGTAATAAGCGCTTCCCAAATACCTGAAGCAAGGTCGCCGGGCTGTACTTGCCCGCCCATCAGTTCAATCTGATGGAACGCGGAAACAAGCCCTGTTACCGTCCCTAAAAGCCCCAATAACGGAGCAATATGCGTTACAGTGGCCAATTCGCGGAGGCGTGCTTCAACTGACTCCAGCGCCAATGACCCTTCGCGTTTGAGAACATCATTCCGCAAAGCATCTTGATTCCGGTAAGTTAAATAAACCGCAGCCAAACGCGCAATGGGACTGGACGACTTTTCGCACGCTTCCAAAACTTCGGGTTCACGTCCGTGCTTCAAATCCTGCTTCATCTTTTGAATGAAGGTCAAATAATTCAACCGCATATTCCAAAAAAACAGGCTGCGCTCAATCACAATGGCCGCTCCAATCACCGAGCAAAGCAGCAACGGCCACATGGCGAAACCGCCTTTAAGAAATAGCTGTATTAAATTTTGTCCCCAAAACATATTTTTACCCCAAGTTTATTTTAACGCCGCCGTAAATATTGCGTCCATCCGCGGGGTCAATGCCGCCGGAAGTCACACGCGAAAAATACTTTTCATTGAAAAGATTATTGATTCCGCCGAAAAGACTTAAATCAAAAACATCTTTCACATTTTTCAGCAAGTTTACTTCCATTGTTAGATCCCACACTTTATAAGACGGCACCGTCATCGTTAAGGTGCTGTTGTCATCGCCAAAGTGGTCATCCAAAAAAGTGCCTTCAAAACTGACTTTTGCGCGATCACGCCAACGATAATGCACGCCCGTGCGAACATTATACTTCGGAGCATAAGCCGGGGCACGGTCTTTAAAAGTTCCGGCAGAATACTCCGCGTCTAAAAGCGTCATAGTAAAAAAAGGCGCAAGGCTGCCATATTTTTCGGCATGCTTTGTGTCTTTTAAATAATCCCAAGCGCCGACAAGATCTAATTCTTGAAAAAACTCCAAGCCTTGATAATGCGCCCGACCCCCATTGGTTACGGTATTGCCTGAAGTGCCGATCTGATTCGTAAAACTCATCAAAAAATAACTGATATCCCAATTCCAAAACGGATACCGTTTACCGCGGAAACCAAAATCGTACTGGACGCCTTTTCCTTCTTCCAAATCCTCATTGACCACTTGCGTCGCGCCGGTCGGAATGGTTTGAGAAAAAAGCTTAGGACGATACGATTGCGAGATATTCCCGTAAGCTTCAATGCCTTTCACAACTTCATAGGTCATCCCCAAGCCGAACATCGGAGCAAAGTCATAGGTTTTTTGTTTTGTGGGGGGGCGGCCGGTTCGGCGCAGCTTTTCATTCACGCGCTGCCATATGTTTTCGAGACGCACTCCGGGGGTCAGGGTGAAACGTCCCCAGCGGAATAAGTTCTCAAAAAAAGGCGAAAACGCCCAAGTATCACGCACCGTCACGGTATCCATAATTCCCGTTTCCGAAAAAGGCCGGGCTCCCGTTGCGCCGGTAATGGGAGAATGAGAGAAAAAGGTGTGCGTGCCGATTGAAGCAGTGTGTTCCCCGTTCAAAAATTCATAATCGTGACGCAACCGCTCTTCAAACCCCAAGTTGTAAAAATCCTGCTCGGAAATAGAATTGGTTGAACCTGTGGGCACAGTTCCAAATCCGCCGCCGTTTTGGCGTTTACTCCATCTTCGGTAATGTCCGCCGTAAACCAAAAGATCCAAATGCGTGGCATCATCGATTTTATTTTCATACTTCATCGAACCATAGTATCGCTCTAATCGGAATCGATCCCAGTCGCGCGTCGTCAAACTTGAATCTCGATCAAATTGGGCGCGCGTTAATCCGCCGGGTTCGCCATGCTCTTCGTTGTACTGATCAAAAACCATGGTCACTTTTGAATCTTCCGTTGGATCCGCAGTGACTTTGACGCTTGAACTTAAAACCTCATAATCACTGTTGCGATCACGAAATCCGCTGCTTTGTCTTTCATGAAAATAGCCGTAATATCCCATCATGCCGACTGTTCCGGTCAAAGCATTATAAGTTGAAAAGTAATCATGGCTGCCGAAGGCATTCGAACTTTGCAAACGAAGCGGAGTGTCTGATGCAGGCATGGGTGTCACAAAATTAAGCGCTCCTCCCGGCTGTGGCCCGTACATGAGTCCTGCCCCACCGCGAATAAACTCTATTTTTTCAACACTATCCAGCGGCGGCGTGTAATACGCCTCGGGATAGCCGAACATATCCGCGTGAATGGGAATGCCGTCTTTCAAAACCTGCATAAACTGAGCCCGGTCGGGATTCAATCCGCGGTAGCCGATGCTCAAAAGGGGCGTCGATTCTTCCGCCAGAACCAATCCCGGAACTTGCGCGAGTGCCTGACGGTAATTGCTGTTGGTCACCTGCGGTTTTTGGGTGAGACGAACTGTGGTTGATTTTTTCCCGGCATAAATCTTCGTACCGTCCACTTCCGGCATAAAAGAGCTCGTCTTATCTTCCGGCTCGCGCGGAGCTGTCACCTCAACTTCATTCTGGGTAACAACCGCCGACGAGGTTTGGGGGAAACTTGAAGGCACGGCGATGAACATCGCCAAAAAAACAGCTGCCATTTTCTTTAAATCAAAAAACATTTTTATTCTCCAAACAAATAATCTCATGCTGGCTGGGGATTTTGCGGTTCCCTGGCTAATCACAACCGTTAAGAATCAGAACGCGACAGTCGACTGCGAACCAGACAAACAATCGTTCCCAAAACACCCGACAGACAAGCTATCGATCCGGGCAAACCAACCCATTCAAACATTTTTTTTGCCGCACCCGTGCTCCCTAATTCGGGGGCATTCCATCCGGCCAAAAGCCAAAACAAGGGATAAACCAAAGCGCCAAACCCAAGCAATAGAACCGCTGCATTCACACCACGTCCGGGACGGCAAAATATAACCAAAGCCAGCACACAGCTCAAACTTGCGGAGCCAATCGCACCCCAATGCATATGTGCGCGCTTCAAGTAATCCCATGATTTTTTAACCGTAGCTTCTTTTTTCACAGCATCACTTTTATAAACCGTTTCAAAAACCGCAACGGCCTCATTTTCTAAATGCGCTTTTATACTGTCTTCAGCCGCCCCAAAAACACCCCCCATCAAAAATCCGAGTGCAATCGCGACAACAGAAAGAAACACCGCTCCAAAAGTGCATGCGTTTAATTTAATGGTCATCTTCACTTCTCTCACTTATTCAAAATTAATCGATTATGCTTTGTTTTTTTAAGTTGATACCAATCATTGCCATGCTGAATCAAAATCAAGCCGTTTTTTCCAAACAAATCCTCAGAGTGCAAAATCAAATCTGCTTTTTTCAAAATGCCTTTTACCGCGTCAGGCAATAAATCCCTGTGCTCGGATGAACTCATGCTAAACCTCCGAGACGCGCGATTTGTTCCATCTGAAACCGCTGATGCAACTTTCTAACGAGCTGGCTAAATGGCTCACGCAAATCCGTCGCAATCGCCCAAATAAGCCCACAGGTTTTTGATCTTTTCTCAAACTTGAACCCGCAGGCATACTCATAAACCTGCTCGCTTTCGGACTCACGCACAAACTCAATCCAATCACGGTAGCGAATAAATATCAGCTTTTCCAATGCCACCGAAAGTTTATTTTCCGAGTGGCACACCTGATGCGCCATTTGAAAAACATAAAGGCTATCTTGGCAATCTAACTTGCTTGAACAAAGCTTTAAGCCTGCCCCACTAAGAAAATTCGCCAACTCGCGCCAGTCAAATGACCCCGCAAGAACCATATCCACCGTTAAGCAATCTAAGTCCCAAATTCTTTTGCCCAGAAAAGCGTGCATATTAATACACCGAAATAGTCTTATCAAGATAAAATCTTAATCCAATTAAGACAGAATCTTATCTAAAAAAAGAGGGCTGTCAATGCCTATTTAAGGTCTCAGGCGGGGCTAACTAAAACTTGCTGAATCCAGGCTGAAATATCGCGAATCTCTTGCGGGTGAAGAGAGTGCGCCATGGCATATTCATGCCATTCAACGGGAATTCCCCGTTTAAGCAAAAAGTCTTTGGAGACGCGCGCTCCTTCAAACGGAACAACACCATCTTGTTTGCCATGCGCCATAAAAATAGGCGTTTTTGAATTAGCTTCACTCATTTCAGCCGTGGTCTTTTCAGCGAGCGGTAAATAGGCTGAAAGAACCATCAGACCTGCAAGTTTCTGAGCATAACGCAAGCCTGTAAAAAGCGTCATGGCGCCGCCTTGTGAAAAACCTGCCAAAATAATTCTTTTAGCTGAAATGCCTTTTTTATTTTCCGCTTCAATCAACTCAATAATTTGTTTTTGGGAACGTCGCATTCCGGCTTCGTCTTCTCCGGCTAAAATGTTTTGTCCGGCAATATCGTACCAAGCCGGCATCACATAACCACCGTTCACCGTAACGGGCATTGAGGGAGCATGCGGAAAAACGAAACGGATCTTAAGGTCTTTCGGTAAACGCAACTCAGGAACAATCGACTCAAAGTCGTGTCCGTCCGCTCCCAGGCCATGCAGCCAAATAATTGCACTATCAGAGTGCGATGAAGTTTCAATAACAACTGAATTAAGCATATTTTGATGGGTTTAAATTTATGAGTTAAAGGCTAAAGCGACAATATCAAAATTACAAAAAGTTACGAATTTTTTAATATAGGATCTAATTCTGATTTAGCGGCAATCGGTTCATCAGGTAACTTAGGTAAAATCGGCATCAAAGCAGGTCTCGCCATAACTTCATTCAAAAAAGAACGTGTTGCAAACCAAGAGCGTTTGTCTGCGATTTCATTATAGACAATTCCCTTCTCGGGAATGCTGGCACCCCAAACCGTAAAACTATGTTTGGCTCCACCCAAATTCACAAATTGCCAATCTGCACCGGCTTTGCGCATTTCTTCTTGAAAGGTTTGAATATCTTGGGCTGAAATCATCGCATCTTCTGCACCGTTAAAAACAAGCACTTTTGCTTTCACGGCCCCTGCTTCAGCCGGCGAAGGCGTCGCTAAAATACCGTGAAAGCTAACCACGCCTTTAAGCGGAAAGCCGGCACGCGCCATTTCTAAAACAGCGGTACCTCCAAAACAATATCCAATCGCGGAAATATTAAACTCATCCGCATAACCGGTTTTGATAAAAACATCCAACGCGGCCTTGGCACGCAAACGCATTTTTTCACGGTCTTTAAAAAAAACACCCGATAACTTGGCGGCTTCTTCATGGTCTTTGGCAAAAACACCCTGACCATACATATCAACCGCAAATGCGGCATAGCCTTGTTTCGCCAGCATCACTGCGCGCTTTTTAGCATAGTCCCCCAAGCCCATCCATTCATGGAAGACCATCACACCGGGCTTAGCCGCTTCCACCGTGTTGTCATAATACAAAACACCCTGAAGTTTTTGACCGCCCTCTTCATAATTTACTTTTTTAGCAACAATAGCTGCATAAGAAACCGAAGACCACAAGCTGCAAACCAAGGACAAAATGATTATTTTTTTCATACTACTCTCCGTCTTTTAATGTCTTGCTCACCATTTCATACACATCCGGTGAACATTCTTTGCGATTTAAAATTTTTTCAAGCGCGGCTTTCATCAAAGCTTTGCGCGCAGGGTCCAGTTTTTTGTAATGATTAAATACAGGTATCATACGGCCGGCGATTTGCGAATTAAACCCGTCAATTTCGATCAATTGATCCGCGATCAACGCGTAACCTTCTCCGTTTGAAGCATGAAAACGAGGCAAGTTACGCGCGAACACACCATAAAGTGAGCGAATCATATTGGGGTTTTTGGGCTGATAGCATTCATGGTTGGCAAGATTACGGACACGGTCAATCACCCGCTCCTCTTTCGAACTTGCCTGCACGATCAGCCATTTATTGATCACTAAAAACTCATGCTTCCACTTAGAATAAAATCGATTGAGGGCATCTTGTTTTTGCGGGGCTTGCGAATTCACTAAAATACTCAAAGATGCGATTTCATCCGTCATATTAGTTGCCGTCTCAAATTGCTTCCACGCCAATTCATAAGCTGACGCTTTCTCAAGCTGAACCAAAGCCGCCAGAGCACGATTTTTTAACGCTCTTTCACCCATCGCCTGCGAAGTGATTTCATACTTTCCGGATTTGGCATTCTGTTCATGCAGCCGCACCCAAGCGGATTCATTTTTTGAGGCGAGCTCGGTCAACAAACTCTCACGAGCCGTAAACGCGGCGTCAAAATCACAAACAGCCATTTTCTCAACCAATCCCGATAAGCTGGGCAAAAGCAAAGCTTCCGCTTTAAATGCAGGCCTTAATTGAGTATCACAAAGTAACTTTGAAAAGGCTTGAAAGAAAACAGTTTCAGCCGCAAAACTCTTCCCGGCACGGACAGCATCAATGCGGCGGAAAAGTACCATTTCGGCTAAGCGCTGGCCCGCGTCATAGCGCGTAAAATCATCGGTGTCATAAGCCATCAAGTGAGCCAAGTCTTCTTCGGAATACGGATAATCCAAGTGAACAGGAGCGGAAAAATCCCTCAAAAGCGACGGAACCGGCTTGCTTTGAATATTTTGGAATTCAAAACGATGCTTCCAGTCTTTAATTTCGCAAACTTGCGTCGGCAAAAGCTCTTTTCCGGAAGAATCAAGCAATCCCAAACTCAACGGCATAACAAACGGCTTCGGATTCTCCGGTTTTACATTCGCCGCTAAAGCCTGCTCCACTTCAAGAGTGTAACTTTTTTTTGCCGCATCGTAGATACCGCGAACCTTAAGCGTCGGCGTTCCGGCTTGTTCGTACCAGCTATTTTTAAATGCCGATAAATTTTTTCCTGAAGCAAGTTCCATCGCATGCACAAAGTCATCCGTGGTCACCGCCTGCCCATCATAAAGCTCAAAGTACTTGGTGATGCCTTTTTTAAAATTTTCAGAACCGATAAAAGTCTGAACCATTCGGATCACTTCCGCGCCCTTGTTGTAAACCGTCGCGGTATAAAAATTACGGATCTGAATATACGATTGCGGGCGAATCGGATGCGCGTTCGGTCCGCCATCCTCGGGAAATTGATGGTCGCGCAAAACGCGCACATCGGAAATACGCTTCACCGAACGGTCATTCATATCGGATGAAAATTCTTCATCGCGAAAGACCGTTAAACCTTCTTTTAAAGTCAGCTGAAACCAATCACGGCAAGTCACGCGGTTGCCGGTCCAGTTATGGAAATACTCATGTCCGATGACGCCCTGAATATTTTGATAATCACCATCCGTCGCCGTCTCCGGCTTAGCAAGGACATACTGCGAATTAAAAATATTGAGGCCCTTGTTCTCCATCGCGCCGGAGTTAAACGCATCCACCGCCACCACTTTGTAATCGTCCAAGTCGCATTCCAAACCAAAAGTATCTTCATCCCATTTCATCGATTGTTTGAGGGATAAAAGCGCATGCGAGCACTTCGTTTCACTGCCGGGCTCGGCATAGATTTCCAAATTCACTTTTTTTCCGGACTTGGTCACATACGTATCACGAATCGACTTCAGATTGCCTGCGACTAAAGCAAACAAATAACTTGGTTTGGGAAACGGGTCGTCAAACAAAACAGTTTTGCGGCCGTCGGAAAGCATTCTTTCTTCCTTCAAGTTGCCGTTCGAAAGCAAAACAGGATATTTTTGTGCGTCTGCAGTCAAACGGACTCTATATTTTGTCATCACGTCGGGACGGTCGAGGAAATAGGTAATCCGGCGAAACCCTTCGGCTTCACACTGCGTGCAAAGCACGCTGCCCGCGGCATAAACCCCTTCCAAAGCTAAATTCGCTTTGGGATTAATCTCAACCGTTGTACTCAATTCAAAAGCGGTGGAAACATTCAACAAAGTTAAATCTTTGTCCGTAACCTGATAATCTTTCGCGCTTAGAAGCTCGTCATTGAGCCTCACTTCGATCAGCTTCAAATGCGTTCCGTTTAAAACCAAAGGCTTGCTGCCTTCCCGATTGAGTTTTCCTCGGGAAATTTGAATCCGCGAAACGACGGTTACTTTTTCCGCGCTTTCAATCGTAAAATCAAGCTCAACCGAATTGATGTCATAGTCAGGCTTGGAATAATCTTTAAGATGAATCGCGGTAGGTTTTTCCGTTGTAGTCTTGACGGGAGAAATCATATGATTTTATTTCCTTATAAATTCATTTAACTTGAGCGAAACGCTGCAGAATTAAATCTGCCAAAAGCTTGCCTCGCGAAGTAAATTTTAACCTAAAACCATCCTTTTCCAACAAACCTTCTTTCAGGAAATTTTCGGCTGTTTCTTCAAACTGAGCCTTCAGAATTTTAAACCTCCGCAAATCAACTCCCTCCCTCAGGCGAATTCCGGTTAAAAGAGTTTCTTTCTCAATTTCTTCGGGTGTCAAAACGTCTTCCGTCTTGAGTTTCCAATCTGCACACTCCGTTTTTTTGAAATACTCCTCAACTGAATCGGAAAACTGATAGCGCACACCGTTCATGTAAGAAAAAGCTCCGGGTCCCAACCCCAAATAGGGTTGATTGTCCCAATAAATCAAATTATGTTTGGACTCATAGCCGCAACGCGCAAAATTGGAGAGCTCATACTGCCGCAACCCCTCGGACTCCAAAGTGCGGGATACCAGTTCCGCCATGCGCGCGTGAACCTCTTCTACGCCAAGAGGCAAGCACCCTTCGCGCCGGCGCTGTCCATAAACAGTCCGCTCATGCACATCCAAGTCATAAACAGAAATTTGATTGGGCTCTAAATCAAGCAAACGCTTTAAAGTCTCCTCAACGTTCGCCTCGGTTTGACCGGGCAAATTCAAAATCATATCCATGCTGATATTGGCGAGACCCTCGTGACGCAAATCCTCAACCGTGCGCATGACTTCTTCGGTTCCATGCGGACGGTTCATATCCTTTAAAAGATGCTCCTGAAAAGCCTGCACCCCTAAGCTGACACGGTTAACTCCGGCTTGGCGATAAGCCTCTATTTTAGCCTGATCCACATCGCCGGGATTCACCTCCACCGTAAATTCAAAACCGGGCTCAAAATCAAAAGCCTGAATCAAAGAACGGTAAATGGCATTAAATTCGTCCGGCTCAAGCGCCGAAGGCGTCCCTCCGCCGAAATAAAGCGTATTAAAACGCAAACGCCCGTATTTTTCGACGGAATGCTTCAATTCAGCTTCAAATGCGGAAAAGAAACGGGTCTTCGTCGCGGAATCACGTTTCGTTGTAATGACAAAGTCACAGTAGTGACATTTCTTGAGACAGAAGGGAATATGAACGTACAGCCCGCGCCGAGGTGCGGGCTGTACTTCAGACAAGGAATTCAAATCGGTTAAAGCGAAGGTGCGGTTTTATTCTTTTTAAACAAATACTTAAAATAAAAAACAATCGCTCCCACCGGAATACCGACCGCAAGAATCATCGGGCTGTATTTTTGCTTCGCGAACGATACGCCAAAAATCAACACGCTGACCAGCCTTATAAAAGCGCGGCCTGTGGTCCAATCCAAATAAATCGGGAAAAAAGCCAGAATAATCGCGACCGCCCATGCCCACTTCCACTTCACGGAAGATTGAACGCATTGCCACAAGGTATAAACAATGAAAAGCGGAACAACGACTGCGAGTAAAAGAACGATATAGTGGAAAAAGGACTTCCCGAAAAGCTTAAACGCGTACAGCTTTTCAAGCGGCTCCTTGATCGGATCCAAGCGAGCGCTCACAATAAAACGATCTTTGGGAGTTTCTAAAATCACAAGCGTTGTAATAATCGCCTTGTCGGGATAGTAGAGCTGATAACTAACCTGAATGAGGCGCTCTTCACCTTTTTTCTGCGCACGCACACCCACCGGCTTGACCTGACGAGGTTTTCCGTCAACAAAAAGCTCAACAATGCTCTTAATTTTTTCGGTTGCTTCCTTACGGACTTGAGGCTCAATGAGTTTCAAAGCTGCGTCCGAGTTTTTGGTTTCAAGCGCCGCGATAAACCCACGCGCTAAAATATCCGCTTCTTTGGGAACCGCTTTTTGAATCCGCGCGTCTTCACCGCATCCCGCGAGTAAAGCCACGCAAAAAAGACCGATTAAAAAATGTGCCGTATTTTTACGCATAAAATTCCTTGTTCGATAAATGTAAGGTTAAAACGGAAGGACGTATTATAGCGGTAACCACAGAAAGCTCAAAATTTAAAGATCAAAAATCAAAACCATAGCTAAAAGTTCAAAACCTCTGAACATTATTTGGCTTTTAGCTATAGTCTTGAGTTCTAATTTTTTATTTTTCAGCTATTACTTTGTTAAGCTTTACTTAACAAAGTAATCGATATCCACAACGCATTTGATTTCTTTGTGAATGGTGGTCGTGTCATTCACACCGTAATCGGAAACATCGGTTGAATTGGCCGGGGTAATTTGAAAAACACCCACGCGCACCTGCGAAATACTGCCAAGCTTAAAGTTCCCTTTTTTGGAAATAACTTGCGCGCGTTTTTTCGCGTTTTCGGTCGCCAAACCAATCATCTCAACTTTCAAATCTTCCAAATCCGTATAAAGAAACGCCGGATTGTAAATCGTCAAACGAACGCCTTGATTCAGCAGCTCGCCCACAGCAGCCGAGAGACTTTGAATCAATCCGACATTCTCGGACTGAAACTTCACACCAAGGGAAACCTCGTATTCATAAACCTGATTCAGGGTATGCCCACTATCACTAATGAGATTTTTTTCATTCACATAAACCGGCGACCATTGCAATGCGGTCTCAGAAGCGCCGTTGCGCTTTAGGAAGTCCGTCAAAGCTTTCTTATCTGCTGCTAACTTTTCATACGCCAATTTTAAATCGGCATTCGAAGAAAGAACGCGAACCTCAAAAATACCCATATTTGAAGTAATTTGCTTCGTTGCGAAGCCCTTCACTTCCACCACGCCCTTATGCTTCACCGCCACAAGCGCGCCCGCTAAAATATTGGCAACCCAAACCAAAGAAAGACACAAAATCACACCCGTCACAAAAAGCGTCAAATATTTCCAATTCTTATTCATGTTATTGGATTCCTTTTATTGAATGCCCTGGAGAGGACTTGAACCTCCACGCCTTGCGGCACACGCTTCTGAGACGTGCCTGTCTGCCAGTTTCAGCACCAGGGCGAGAACAGTAGAATAAATAAAGCCGGAAAGAGTGGGTATCATAGAAGTTTTCATCTTGCTTTTCAAGGCAACAAACAACCCTTTAAAATGAGAGTAGGTCGCAGACCACTAAAAACAACGGCTTTCAGGGAATACTGAGGGCTAGTTTCTAAGCGGCTCTCAAAGTCTCAACCACATACAAGAGCGGAACGCCTTCCCTTTCAACAACATGCAATATCTTTCCTGCAAACATCTTGTGCTTTCCCCACCGCGTCGTAGAAAGAAAAATATCAGGATGGTCGGTGACGGCTTCAAAACGGTCTTTAGCTTCAGGGTTGGTTGCGATGTAATACCCTACTTGAAAAAGCGCCGAGCTGTTTCGAACGCGAATCTTTCGGCCTAAATCCGGTTTGTAGTTTTTAATCACCCACTCCATTCCTTCTTTATAAGAACTGCCCCAATAATCGGTTTCATAATTAAAAACAGCGGACTTTAATCCACCGCCAAAAAGCCGATTAAAGTAAACCGTTTGATACGGGTGAAGACGAACCATATCGCCAATGGTCAAAGCCAATCCGCCAAGAAGTCCGGCCGCCAAAAAGAGCTTCCCGATCCTGGAAAATCGGGATCGGAAAAATGCCGCCACCCCTATCGCAGCCAGAATCGACAAGATCGGAATAAGAAAAAGATAATGCCGAAAGCCGTCAAACTTTGTTTTTTGAAAAAAAGCATTCATGATTAAACTCAATACCAAAGGCAATAAAAGAACGCTTATTCTTAAAATGAGATTTCCGTTTAAACTTCCACTGGTTCGAGTGCGGCCGAGAACGACCAAACCTAAAACCGCTGAAACTAACAGCGCGATAATGAAATGTTCGGGCGTTGAGACCAACAATGATTGAATTAAATATTGCGGGGGCAAATTCGTCGTTTCAAACCATCCCCCACTAAAAAAAACAGGCCGGGGCAAAACCCATTGCGTAGCTTGCCATAACGCTAAAAACGGATGGTGCACCGGATTGACCTGCCCCCATGGCCAACAAGAAAGCATCACAATCCATGCAATAGCTGTGGCGAATCCTAAATGGACTGCGACTTTCCATTTAAGCCCATGGCAGACGGAAAGCTGTGGGTTTTGTAAACATTGTTTCAACCCAATAACTCCGACAAAAAAAAGAAGCGTTGGAAAAAGAATAACCAGGCCGCTTGCACGCACACCGAGAGCGACGCCCAAAGCAAGGCCCAGCTTGATCCAAAGCCTCAAAGGCGACGATGGAAAGCTTTCTAAAATGCGGATTAAATAATAAAGAGCAGTGATAAAGAAAGCTGCAAAAGGAACATCAACGGGATTTGCGAACTGATGCCCGTAAAAAGCGGGAAAAGCAGCAAGGAAACAAATAGCTAAAAGCCCTGTAAGACTGCCGCCAATACGACGCGCAGTTTTGTAACTCATCAATACTGTCCACACTCCAAGCAAGGCACCCAATAAATGCCGCGTCTCAAAAATTTTCCAAGGCGAAACTCGGCTTACGAGCGCGCAAACAACATCGAAAATGCCCCCGTAATAAATGAGAAACGGATCGGAGACCGCGGCTTTGTCGGCAAAAAAAGATTGATACCAGCGCAGAATAAACTCACCGTAGACGCGATGAAATTCTTCGTCCCAAGTAACGCCGTAATTTTGAAAGGTGGCGAAAACGGTTAATGTGAGGCAAGCAAAGAAAAAAAGAGCTGCCTTAGCAGCCCATTTTTCCGAAGACACTAAAATTGGCATCTATTTTTTTGGATGCTTATTGAATTAATAATCAAATCAATTTTTTAAATCTCAAAAATGCAAAAATAACACCGAACACAAGCAGCGTCACAGCCACTAATATCCATTTAGATTTCTTGCTCAGCTTATAGGCATATAAATTGATAAAGCCCGACCAGCACCACAAAAAGGCACTAAATACGTCTGGAATCCACTTCTGTCCATTTTGGTAATCTTGAAACGCAAATAAACCATACCCAAATGATAAAAGCCAGGATAACACTGCAAACGCTTTGCGTTGCACTTTATCACCCGAAAAAGTCGACGTA
Source organism: uncultured bacterium (assembly GCA_964562525.1). Taxonomy (GTDB): domain Bacteria; phylum Omnitrophota; class Omnitrophia; order Omnitrophales; family Aquincolibacteriaceae; genus Multiplicimicrobium. Next base: position 8,597 of record CAZLTL010000013.1, on the reverse strand, counting down.
ACAACAGTCGAAGTATCAAAAGCGTGCCCACATTTCCAACAAAACAAAAAACTGGGGTTGTTTTCTGCCTGACATGAAGTACAAACTTTATACTTTAACTCTGTCACAACTCCTCCTTTTCACTGGCACGTCATACTAAAAAAATACTGCGCTATTTTTTCTTGGCGTAATCTTTATATCCGGAACGCTGAAGCTTTTTAACCTTGGTGAGCACTTCTTTATTGAGCTTACCCTTATAAAGAATCATTTTTTTCAAAATAACCGGATTTGAAGAACCGATAATTTGCGCCGCTAAAATACCGGCATTTTTCGCGCCGTTAATTGCTACGGTTGCCACGGGCACGCCCGCCGGCATTTGCACAATCGACAGAAGCGAATCAACACCGCCCACAGAATTACTCGATTTAATAGGAACACCGATCACAGGCAAAGGTGACAAAGCCGCCGCCATCCCGGGAAGATGCGCCGCACCGCCCGCACCGGCGATAATCACACGAATGCCGCGCGTATGCGCTTTCTTAGAGTATTGAAACAAACGGTCCGGTGTGCGATGCGCGGAAACCACGGTCAGCTCAACGCCGATACCAAAATTTTCAAGAATCTCGGCCGCATCCCCCATCACCGTCAAATCGGAATCGGAACCCATAATAATCGCCACCTGCGCACGGCTTATACTTTTTTTCATGCTTTCACCTTGATGGTTTGACGAACGCGCTCCGCTTTTTCAAGCGCGCGGTCGCGTTTAAAATCCAAAACTGTAATGTGCCCCATTTTGCGGAAAGGCCGTGTTTCTTTTTTTCCGTAAATGTGAATCTTTACGCCTTCAATCGCCAAACATTCTTTCAAGCCTTCATAAATCGCGGGACCTGAAAATCCCGGCTCCCCCAGCAAATTAAGCATTACGGACGGCATTTTTGTGACGGTGCTCCCCAATGGAAAATTGAGAATCGCACGCAAATGCTGTTCGTATTGCGATGTGAAGCTGCCCTCAATCGTCTGATGCCCGCTGTTATGGGGACGCGGCGCAAGCTCGTTTACCCAAAGCTTTCCTTGTTTATCCAAAAACATTTCCACGGCAAGAATCCCCACCAAATTAAGGGAAGATGCGATTTTTCTGGCAAGGGTTTCGGCTTCTTTTTCAATCACCGCTGAAATCGCCGCGGGGCAAACTAAATAATCCACCAAATTCGCTTCCGGATTAAAAACCATTTCGACCGCGGGATAAACCGCCACTTCGCCGCCGCTGTTGCGCGCCACGATCACGGCCAACTCCTTATCAATCGCGACGCAATCTTCTGTCATCGTTTCGCCGTCCAAAAGCTCAGATAAATCCCGCACGGAACGGATCACGCGCACGCCGCGTCCGTCATATCCAAATTTGCGCAGTTTCTGCACAAACGGAAAATGAACTTTCCCTGCATCAATGGCTTTGCGAATTTCTGCGGGCGATGAAAACACCTGAAACGCGGGCTTGGGAATTTTCTGTTCAATCAGAAATTGGCTTTGAACGGCCTTGTCTTGGATCATGCGCAAATTCGCGGGGCTCGGAAAAACACGAACGCCTTCATTTTCGAGCTTTTCCAAGGCATCAATATTGATTTGCTCAATTTCAATGGTAAGTAAGTCGACGGTTTTACCGAAGCGATACACTGTTTCAAAATCGCGGAAGTCGCCCTGCACAAATTCCTGGCAAACCGGCGCCGCAGGCATATCTTCTCCGGCATCTAAAATCGCGGTTTTGAGACCCCATTGGCTCGCGGCAAGCGTCAACATTTTGCCTAATTGTCCGCCGCCCAGCACCCCTAATTTAAAATCTGAAATCGCTTTGTTGGTCATATCAATAAGTTCCGATTATATCACGCGGAAAAATTAAAATTCTGGCGTTCTAAAATTTCAATTGCCGCTTCCACAGTCAATTTTTTTAAGCTGGAATCCTGGGCGTCATATCGAAACTTGAAATAACGGGGCTTCCCATCCGCAGGCGCCTGATAAATTGCGGCTGAGTGAACTCCTTGCGGGTAAGGTCCGTAAACTTGCGGATCCGCGGGCCCATAAATACCAATGACCGGCTTGAAAACCGCCCGAGCTAAATGCAAAAGCCCCCCGTCATTACCCACAAAAAAACGTGATTTTTTAATAATCCAAGCTGTTTCAGTAATCGAAAGTTTACCCGTCCAATCCTCAGCAGAAACCCCTGATTTTAAAAACTCCTCCGCTAGTTGCTTTTCACCTGCGCTGCCGATCAATACAACTTTTTTTGTACCGGACTTTGACAAAAGATAATGCGAAAACTCAGTAAACCTTTTAACCGCCCAACGTTTTAAATGGGCGTCTTTCCCCCAAGATTCACCGCCGCCCAAACTCAGGGCAATATAATCGGCAGGCAGCTGCGGCGTTAAAACCGCCTCCAGAGTTCTAACCTGATTTTGCGAAAAGAAAAATTCAACAAAGCGATCTTTGACCGTCACTCCGGCTTGCTCAGCTAAATCGCAAGCATAATCCACGGCATGTTTACCCTGAAAACCATTGGGAATCGGCAAACGAATATTATGGAAAAAAGCGCGGTTTTTGTACGCGTATCCGGCGCGCTTTGAAATACCCAAAAAGAATTGCCCTAAAAAAGCGTATTCACCTCGAATGGAGTAATCGATCAGTAAATCATATTTATTCTTCTTCAGGTCGTTACCAAGCGCTTGAAGAAAGCGGAAATTTTCAGCCCTTGAATTTCCGTGCATTTTATCTTTGTCGATCACAACAATGTCGTCCACATGCGGATTCGCCTGAATCACCACGCGCGTGCGGGATCCGATCATCAAATCAACCCGCTCCACCGTGGGAATCAGCCTCAGCGCACGCAAAACAGGCGTAATAAAAAGCAAATCGCCGATGCCGTAGGGTTGAACAACCAAGACACGACGAATCATGAGGTCACCTTTTTCACCGCATCAAGCACTTGCTCAACCGATATCAAATCCACATAAGTCACTTTCCGTTCTGCGACCGGAATCGATTCGATCGAGGGCGTCACCACAATGGCTTTTTTGCCGTTGGGCTTCCAGCGTTCAGCATTCATCCCGGGCTGCCATCTTCCAAAAATGGACACGGTCGGAGCTCCAACCGCCGCCGCAATATGCGCCGGCCCTGAATCATTGGAAACCACCAACTTTGCTTTTTCGAAAAGTGCCGCCAACATTCCAAACGAAAGCTTGCCGCATAAATCAAGCACCGGCAACCCGCATAATTTAGAAATGGCTGCCGTATGTTCCGCAGCTTTCACATCGCCCACCGCAATCCAACGAACTTTTTTGGGCACGTATTGTTTTAAGAACTCGGAAAAATTTTCTATGGGCCACATCTTGGAAGCATCGCTAGCAGATGGGTGAAAGACCGCAATCGGTTCGTCTTCTTTAACCCCAAAATGTTGCAGTGAATTAGCAACGGAAAGCCGATTGCCCTGCGTAACAGGAACATAAGGCAGAAGATGTCCGGTATCCACTTGCGGTTGCGGCATAGCCTCAGAGCACAAATGAAGAAGATAGTCTGTTTCATGCTTCAATCCCTCTTTTTTGTCATAGGGATAAACTTGGGTTAATGCCCAGGGAGCGCGGCGGTTATAACCGATACGAATCGGAATTCCCGCGAGCCAGCCTAGAATATGCATACGATTGGTTGCGTGAAGATGAATGACAGCATCAAATTTCTTGGCGCGAATTTCATTTGAAAAAAGCCATTGTCCGAGCCAGTTTTTTTCCGCGCCATTTTTCTCATAAAGAATCACTTCATCGACAAAAGGATTCCCTTTGATCAACTCACGGTGTTCGCTAAAAACACAAACAGCCAAATGGCTTTGCGGATATTTCTTTTTAATAAGCTCAAACACAGGCGTGCTGACAACCAAATCACCGATGCGATCGGTTCGCGTCACTAAAATCTTTGGGCTTTGCGGAAGGTCCGGAGTCATGCCTGACCCGCGAGAAGTTCTTTGCACAGATGAAAAACGTGATCGGAATTCAAACCATGAAAACAGGATCGTTCCGCTTTGGGCTTGATATGATCATTGCATGAACAAAGTTTAGAATCTGCCGCGGCGATCCGAAATTTCGGCCCACTATGTCCATATAATTTGTGCTCAGTCGGACCAAAAATCCCCACCGTAGGCACCTGCAGCTCAAAACCCAAATGCATCATCGCGCTATCGTTGGCTATCACAAGTGAAGCTCGCGCAAGCATCGCCGCGCTTTCAGCTAAATTCGTTTCGCCCGCCACAATCAGAGAATGCGCTTCCAGCCCCTTAGCCACTTTCTGAGCAATTGGCTTTTCTTCAGGTGAACCCGCCAATAAAATAGTTTTTCCGGTAAGAGTTGAGAGCTTTTCGGCAAGCTGGCGGAATTGCTTGGAAGGCCAGCGTTTACGCTCACTCGCCGCGCCGGGAGCGATCACAATCCAATCCTTGTCTTGCTTCAAACCCAAAGCATGCAATTTGGCGAGCATTTTTTCATCATCGCTTTTTTGAAAAAAATCAAAAGGCGCCGTTGGCTGAGACTCAAGCCCCATCCACTCTAAAGCTTCGAGATGTGCTTCCCTCTTCATTTTTTTTCGGTGCCTTCTAAGAAGAGGAGTACGCTTTTTGCACTTCACCAAAACCGGAATCGCCGTATGCCTCAAATCCACAACCCAATCCCAAACCTGTTTACGAAGCAGGCGTATGAAATCTTTTTTTGAATCAAACTTTCCGCGTTTGTCGTAAACAACAACTTCTTTGATATTCTGACTTTGCCGCAAAAGGCCTTGAGCTTTAGGACCGACTACCACTGTAATTTCAGTCCGGGGAAACTCTTGCTTCAAACGCATAATCACCGGCGTTGTCATAATGACATCGCCCAAATTGGAAAGCGTAATCACTAAAATACGAGAAGGCATTTCATCTGACTTCACAGATCCACCCTTGAGATTGAATTGCATCCAAAACCTGTTTGGGTAAAATTTTCGCAAGCCAATCTTGCGCGTCTTTTTCTTCACCGATGAAAGGAATCGTAACGCCTTCAGGGGCAAACTTGAGCACCACGGCTTCCCCACGCCCGCGCGGACCGGTTAGGTCAGGGCTAGTCGGCCCGAACAATGCCAATGTCGGCGTTCCCACCGCCACGGCAATGTGCATCGGTCCCGAATCACCCGAAACCACAAAAGCCGCTTGAGAATAAAGCGCCGCCAAAGAATCCAAACCCGTTTTACCGATTAAGTTAATGACCGGCGCCGATTGAACATGCTTTTGCATGGCCTCCCAAAGCGGGGCGTCACCCGCGCTCCCTGTTACAATCACCGGTATTTTCCAAGCCGCATGAATCAAATCTGCCAAAGCCGCGAAATGCTCCGCAGGCCAGCGCTTGGGCGCCCAATTCGCGCCCAAATGGAAACAGGCAAAATGCTTTTGCCCCGCGATTCCCGCCTCTTTTAAAAGCAGACTGGCTTTTTCAAGCGCGGCCTCCGCAACCGGCAATTGATAGAAATTTTTTTCCGGAATTTCATAACCGCAGCCGCGCAAAAGCTCCAAAAAAAAATCGACATGATGCAGAGCTTGCTTTGGCTCCGCAACCGATTGTGTCAGCCAAAATCCGCGCCCTTTGCCGTAACCGAACCGCTCTTGCACGCCGGAAAATGCCAAAAGCATCGCCCTCGACTTGGAACGGTGAAAAAGATAAGCCTGATGCCAAGGCCCTTTGGAACGTAGTTGGCGGATAAATTCAAAACGCTTCAACCAAGATCGATGCGTGGTCTTTTCGTCAAACTCAAGCACTTCTGAAATATCAGGATGCGCCAAAAGCAATTCGCCGCAACGGGGCGGAGCAATGCAGGTGATATGCGCCGAAGGATACTTTTTTTTGATCAATTGAATCGCGGGAAACTGGAAAAAAGTATCCCCCACCCAATTTTTCATGAACACAATTATCTTCATTTTATTAACTCAAAATTCAAAAATCAGAATTCAAAACCATAACTTAAAACCATCCAAAGCATCAAACATCTCGGATCTTTAATCTATGGCTTTGCTTTTTGAACTCTGATCTTTGAGCTATTTTAAATACTTCACGCAAGCCAGAAAAACTTCTTGAACCGAAATCTTCTTCAAACAAGCCAGCTCTTCTTTGTTTTTGCATTTACCTGAGTAGCAAGGCTGACACGGTAAATTCTTTACCAAAACAGTCGCTTTTTCATGCGGCGGCATATGCCTCGACGGGCTTGTCGGCCCGAAAAAGCTGACCACCGGTGTCGCCACGGCGGAAGCCACATGCAAAGGCGCCGTGTCACCCGTCACAAGAACATCACAGCGTTTAAGCAAAGCGACTAAATCTTCCAACTGAGTTTGTCCGACCAAATTATGAATATGCGGCGAAATTGCGGGATTGAAAAGCTCCGCGATATCTTGTTCATCGGGAGAACCGATCAGCAAAATACGCGCGTCATATTTTTCTAAAATCCGCTCCGATAGTTCTTCAAAGTAAGACAAGGGCCAGCGCTTCGTCGGCCATGAGGGGCTGGAGCCGACCACAAACCCGATCACCTTCGTGCTTTTTTCCATCGGAATTTTTTTAAAAAACGCGTCGACACGCTGTTCACTCTCCCCGTTCGATTGAAGTTCAAGCGTTTGATCCAGCTCCGTGACGCCGGCCTTGGATAAAATTCGGAATTGATGCTGAATCGGCGGAGCCGCTTGATCAAAAGTAGGATCCGGGCGATTTAAGAAAAACCCGAAAGGACCGCGCTTGTAGCCGAAGCGCAGCTTCACACCGCCCAACCAAGCAAGAAAATGAGTCCATTTGGTGTTCTGCAGATCAATTGAAAAATCAAAGTTCTCCGCGCGTAAACGCTTGGCCGTTTTCAAAAGATAAAAGAAATTCGAAAGTTTTTTACGCTGAACCAAAACGACATCGTCAACATAAGGAACATTCGCGATCAATCCGCCCAGTTTTTTGTCCACCATGACGGTCAAACGGCTTTGAGGATAACGTTTTTTAAGCATGCGCATGCTCGGAACGGAAAGAATGACATCTCCCGCGGCGCCAAGCTTGATCAATAAAATTTTCTGCTGTTTGCCTATTTCCTGATACACCTCGATCGTGCGCTCAACCATCCGCTCCACCGTAAATTCTTTTTCAACCTTAGCGCGCAGACGGTCCGCAAAAAGGCGCGCTTTGGCGCGGTCGCGCAGCAAATCAAAAATAGCTTCCGCCATTTCATTCACGCTGCCGGGGTCCACAAGCAATCCATTATGCCCATGCTCAATAATGTCCACCACACCGCCGACGCGGGTTGAAATCACAGGCACACCCACCGCACCGGCTTCAATAATCACGCGGCCGAAAGCTTCGGGAACAATGGTCGACATCACCATTAAATCCGTTTCCGCTAACAGTTCGGGAATATTGCGGGAAGATCCCAAAAGTTTGACCGTGTTCTCAAGACCCAGCTGGCGGATTGTTTCATGAATTCTTTTGGTGTATTTATTTTTTCCGCCGCCCTCAGAGCCGACCAGCCAAACTTCAAAGTCGGGAAAACGGCTGCGCGCCAAATGGACGGCACGTAAAAACTCCACCTGGCCCTTGATCGGAGTGAACCTTCCGACATGAATCACACGCAAAGGTTTCGTGGGTTTATCAAAACGTGCTGTGGAATGCTTAAATTGATTGAGATCGACTCCGCGCGGGATGAGGCGAATATGCTCGGGAGAAGTTCCAAAGTCTTCGATCATATGCCGGCCGATGACATTCGACGGGACAATCAGGGGAACACCCCAGCCCATCACGGATGAAAAAAGATGCGTGGAATAATAACCATGGCAAGTCGTAATAAAAGGAACATTCGCGCGGCGCGCGGCAAGCCAGCCCAGCCAAGCAGGCACGCGGCTGCGAGCATGCACCGCATCGATTCTTTCGCGGCGGATAATTTCAACGATTTTGGGCACAAGCGAAAGCGATGAAAGCGATTTTTTATGCACGGGCAACTCATAATGCGGCACGCCCATTTTACTGAGCTCCGCGACAAGCGCACCGCCCGAAGACATCACCGGCGCTTGATGCCCGCGCAATTTCATACCGCGCGCCAGGTCAATCACACCCCGCTCCACACCGCCGACTTCCAAAGACGGAAGCATCTGTAAAATCTTCATAGCAACCGCCTCAACCCTTCTTTTAACTCATTTTTTTCTTTCAAAACCGCTTCCAAGCAGCCCGATAAGACAGGCTCCTTCAAAATTTGCTCCAAGTCATTGAGATTGGCGCAAACAACGCGCTTTTGACTTTCCAGCTTTTCCAAAAACAGGCGATGCTTCAGCGGTAGTTTTTCCGAGCCTACCTTGAGCACTATCACGGGCTTCCCTGTTGCGACCGCTTCTGAAATCATCGCTAAACTATCTTCCGTCACAATCATCCGCTTGGCCGAACCCAACATGCCCTTGGCAACCCAGGGGCGCGTATCTTCACGTGCATTAATTCTGCGCCGGCAAAGATCTTCTGTTTCGTTTTTTGCCATCAATACTTTTTCAGTTTCTGCGGCAGTTCGGCGCGAACTCGTCAGCACATATCCGCCTATTTTAGCCGCGA
>CAZLTL010000012.1:0-90193 GCA_964562525.1 uncultured bacterium | reverse complement strand
CTCGATTCGATTGCGGGACTTGAGCATGCGCGCGGATTTTTTCAGCATGAAATCGGCGACTCTCTTAAGCTTCGTTTTACTCCGCGAATTCAGTTCGAGCTCGACCGCTCACTTGAGCGCGGTCTGGAAATCGACCGTATTCTCCGTGATGTTTTGCCCTCGACTCCTGAGCCGCAAACGGAAGAAGAAAATCCGGAAACTGAAAAACCATGAATCCGACCGTACCTTTGACTGCGGGCCAAGAAATAAACGGAATTTTGCTGGTGGATAAACCCACCGATTGGACGTCGCATGATGTTTGCGCGTTCGTGCGCGGACGTTTTCGCATTCCCAAGGTTGGTCATGCCGGAACTTTGGATCCGAATGCCACGGGGCTTTTAGTTTTATTGCTTGGGCGATTTACACGTCAGTCCGCGGACTGGAGTTCTTGCGATAAAGACTATGAGGGCGTGATGGAGTTGGGAGTTGAAACCGACAGCCAAGACCGCCAAGGAAAAGTTCTAAAAGAATCACCCGCCGATCATATTACGGAAGAAGCCGTTAAAGCCGGCATGAAAGAATTTGTCGGTGAAATCATGCAAATGCCCCCGATGGTTTCGGCGGTGAAACACCAAGGAAAAAGGCTTTATGAGCTGGCGCGCAAAGGTAAAGTCGTCGAGCGCGAAAGCCGGCCGGCCATTGTTTATAAGTGGGATTTTATCGAGAAAAAAGGAAATTTTGTCCGCTTTGAATGTTCTGTTTCCAAAGGAACTTATGTTCGTACGCTTGCAGATGATCTTGGCCGAAAATTAGGCTGCGGCGCGGCATTGGCTGAGTTGCGCAGAACGCGTTGCGGTCCTTTTAAAATTGAAAATAGCGTCGGCATTGATCAGCTTAAAGCAATGCAGGCGAATGAATTTCCGGCGCGCGTGATTGTTCCCGGGGCTTCTTCTTCCAACTCAGCGCCTTTAGCGCAGCCAGGTCATGCGGATTCTTGAAAAAACTTCGTCTTTCAAAAAAGACCGCCGTCCGCTGGTTTTAGCGCTCGGAAATTTTGATGGGATCCATCGCGGACATCGTCGCTTACTTGATTATGTTGTAGCGCAGTCAAAAAAAATTCGCGGTAAACCCGCAGTTTTTACTTTTCAAGAGCACCCTCAGCAAATTCTTCATCCCGAGCACGCGCCGGAGAACTTACAGTCCCGCGAACAGAAAATGCAATTTTTAAAATCGATTGGAATAAAGCTTTGTTTCTTTCAAAAATTTGACCGCGAATTTTCGAAGCTTTCCGCGGAGCGTTTTGTTGAAAAAATATTGGTGAAGCAATTAGGTGTTCGCGAGATTTGTCTCGGCTACAACGCCCGCTTTGGGCGAGGGCGGCAAGGTGATGCGGATTTGTTAAGAAGCCTTGGTGCGCGGTTTGGATTTGAAGTCTTTCAAGCTGAGCCGGTGGTTTGGCGGGGAAGTCCCGTTTCAAGCACGGCAGTACGCGAAGCTCTTCGGCATGGAAAAATAAAAATGGCATCCGAATTATTGGGGCGGCATTGGAGCCTGGAGGGGAAAGTGATTCGCGGCGATGGGCGAGGACGGCAGCTTGGTTTTCCGACAGCCAACTTGGATGCGGGGTCTTTTGTGCGCCCAGCAAAGGGTGTTTACGCCGTAAGGGTACGTGTTGGCAGAGAAAAGAAACTGCATCATGCCGTTGTGAATGTGGGTGTGCGGCCTTCTTTTGTGAATGCGGCTGAAGTCTGCATTGAAGCTCATCTTCTCGATTTTAAATCTAATTTGTACGGAAAGAAAATCGAGGTTTTCTTTATCAAGCAGCTTCGGATTGAGAAAAAATTCAGCTCAGCGGAGTTGCTCAAACTGCAAATCCGGAAAGATATTCAGCGTGCGCGCGCTGTTTTGAAAAAGGAGCCGTTGCTATGAAGCTGCCCTTTTCTTTTCGGATCGATCACCGTGTTTTGCCCGGGCTGGTTTTGATCGTTGCTTTGCTTTTGATCGTCATTGTTTTTTTTCAAAATGCGTTCGCGGTTGCCTTCCTTGTTTTTTTCTTTTTAGTTCATCTTGCTTTTTTCCGTGACCCCGCGCGTTCTCCCCGCGGTGAAGGTGTGCTTGCGCCGGCAGACGGGAAAATTGTTGAAATCAGCCTTTGCGATGAACCGCGCTTTCTCAAATGCCAAGCGGTGAAGATCGGAATTTTTCTTTCTGTTTTGGATGTGCATGTGAATCGTATGCCCTGGCAGGGTGAGCTAGATTGGCAGGAATATGTGCCGGGCCGTTTTTTGAACGCGCTCAATCCGGATGCCGCGCTTAAAAATGAATCCAACTGGATGGGCTTTCGGGATGGTGCACGCGCTTTTGTCGTCCGTCAAATTTCAGGATTGATCGCGCGCCATATTCATTGGGATATTCAAAAAGGCGCAAAGCTTGGGAGAGGGGACAAAATCGGCATGATTTGCTATGGCTCAAGAGCCGAAATCTATTTGCCCGCGGCGCAATTTGAGGCTACAGTTCAAATCGGAGATGCCGTAAAATCTTCCGAAACTATTTTAGGGAATTGGAAAAAATGATAGGTAAGTTATTTCAAAAAATCAGGTTTGCGCCCGCGGATGCCGCGACTTCGCTTAATTTAGCGTGCGGGTTCCTTTCGATGCTCATGGCCGCGCATCATCATCCGGTTCAGGCGATTTGGCTGATTGTGATGGCAATGGTTTTTGACTCGATTGACGGTAATTTGGCAAAAATGTTCAATACGGTTTCGGATTTTGGCCGTGAACTTGATTCACTTTCCGATATGGTTTCTTTCGGTGTGGCGCCGGCGTTTCTTTTCGCGATGATGCTTATGCCCGAATTTTCTTTTGTGGCTTTTTTACCGCCTGCTGCCTATGCCATTTGCGCCGCGGTGCGTTTGGCCCGGTTTAACGTGCGCGCACCGGTTCGCGGTTATTTTCATGGATTGCCTTCACCCTCTGCGGCTTTGGGCGCGGTGATGCTGATGTTGGTTGCGATTGACCGCGGCTGGACGGAAATACCCGCATTCGCAAATGCGGCAATGACGGTGATGGCCGCCTTGGCATTTTTGATGGTGAGCTCAATTCCTTATCCAAAACCGTTTGGTTCGGAATATAAGCGCTGGAAGCCTTTTTTTGGGTTAGCGACGGTGGCTACGGTTTTGGTGGGCTTTGTTTTGGATAGGAACATGGCATTTTTAGCCGCAATGATTTTTTATATTGTTGGCGCCCCTTTTCAGGTTGTATCGCTTAATAGGAAGGTTGCCCCCGCTCTTAATTGATCGTTTTTGATCAGTTTTAATAAAATATCTTTTTTGAATCAATCGCAACAAAAATCTTTGCAATTTCAAAGAGTCAGAGTACAATCCTCGGCTCTAAGAAGAAGAAAATAGACAGACAGAGGTATAAAAAAAAATGGCTTTGACGAAAGAAAAAAAGAAAGAAACAATTCAAAAATTCAAGACCAGCAAGAATGATGCTGGGTCCGCTTCCGTTCAGGTTGCGATTTTGACGGAAAGAATCAACGGTCTTTCCTCCCACTTTGAGAAGAATGCAAAAGATCATCACTCTCGCCGCGGTTTATTGACGATGGTTAACCGCCGTAAGAAGCTTTTGGCTTTTGTTCAGAGAGAAAATCCGAAGCAGTACACGGAACTCCTCGAAAAATTGAATCTGCGTAAGTAAGCGCTTTTTCATTTCTTTCTCTTTTAATCCTGAATTTAAAACTATCCACGATCGGAATTTAATCTATGTTTAATACAAAGCAAGTGTCTTTTAAACTTGGTGATCACGAAATTACCATTGAAACAGGAAAAGTGGCCCGTCAGGCCAGCGGATCCGTGCTCGTTAAATCAGGCGGTACGGTTGTTCTCGCCGCGGTTGTCGGCGCGCCGGAATCAGAAACACCGCGTGATTTTTTTCCCTTAACCGTTGATTTCCGCGAACGCGCTTATTCTGCCGGACGTTTCCCCGGCGGATATTTCAAGCGTGAAGGTAAGGCTTCTGAACGTGAAATTTTGGTTTCCCGTTTGATTGACCGTCCGATTCGTTCTCTTTTTCCGAAAAATTACCGCAGCGAAGTCAGCGTTTCCATCATGGTGCTTTCATCCGACCCTGATGCTCCAAGCGACATTCTCGCGATGATCGGCGCTTCCGCAGCAATTCATATTTCCGACATTCCTTTTGCTGAACCGATGGGTTCGGTGCGCGTGGGATTGATTGACGGCGAACTCAAAATCTATCCTACATTGGCGGATCTTGAAGTCAGCGACTTGGATCTCGTAATCGCCGGCACGCAGGATAAAATCGGCATGCTTGAAGCCGGTTCGAACGAAATTTCCGAAGAAAAAATGTTCGAAGCGATTCAATTCGGTCACAAAGCGATCCGAGAAGTGATCGCAGCGCAGCACAAACTTTTTGATTTGGTGAAACCGGTTAAGCGTGTTGTGAAGGGTGTTCAAATCAACGAAGAATACGAAAAGAAAATTCTTGAAGGTGTCGGCGCGGAATTTAAGAATGTTTTCGGCGCAAAGACAAAAGAAGAGCAGGACAAGGTTCTTGGAGCGATCAAAGAAAAAGCATTGGCTCTTTTTGATGTTGAAAGCGACGATTTTAAGAAAACTGATTTCATCGAAGCTTTCGCGAAGGTGGAAAAGAAAAAAGTCCGCGAAGTTTATATTAAAGACAACAAGCGTGTTGACGGCCGTGGTTTTTATGACATCCGTCAAATTACATGTGAAACGGGTCTTTTGCCCCGAGCACATGGTTCTTCGCTTTTTACACGCGGACAAACTCAGAGCTTGGGTGTTACCACCTTGGGTACAGGTCAAGATGAGCAGACTGTGGACATGCTTCACGGTGAAGCGTCCAAGAGCTTTATTTTGCATTACAACTTTCCTTCGTTCAGCGTGAATGAATCTAAGCCGGATCGCGGTCCTGGCCGTCGTGAAGTGGGTCATGGTGCGTTGGCAGAGCGTTCTTTGGCGCCGGTTATTCCGGGCCCCGAAGAGTTCCCGTACACCATTCGCGTGGTTTCCGATATTTTGGAATCGAATGGTTCCAGCTCGATGGCGAGTGTTTGCGCCGGAACTTTGGCGTTGATGGATGCCGGTGTTCCGATCAAAGCACCTGTTTCGGGCATCGCGATGGGTCTTGTTACGGAAGGCGATGAATTCCGCATTTTGACCGACATTGCCGGAATCGAAGATCATTTGGGCGATATGGACTTTAAAGCCGCGGGAACCGCAAACGGTTTGACGGCGCTTCAAATGGATTTGAAGCTTTCCGGTATCAATGAAAAAATTCTTAAAGCAGCTTTTGATGATTCCAAAAAAGCGCGTATGACGATCATGAAGCTTTTGACGGATTGCATCGCAGCGCCGAAGCAGGAAGTTTCTGAATTCGCTCCGCGCATTACGACGATTCAGGTTGATCCTGAGAAAATCGGCGAAATCATCGGGCCTGGCGGAAAGAATATCCGCAAGTTGGTTGAAGAAACCGGCGCGAAGATTGATATTTCCGATGACGGCAGCGTTAATATTTCCGCTGTGAATAAAACCAGCGTAGATGCGGCGATCGCAAAAATTTCCGCGATCACTGAAGAGCCTGAGCACGGGAAAACTTATGAAGCCGAAGTTAAGAAACTGACAAGTTTCGGCGCTTTCTGCGAAATCATTCCGGGTAAAGACGGCTTACTGCATGTTTCCGAAATGGCGGATGGTTTTGTGAAGAGCCCCGGCGATTATTTGAAAGTCGGCGACAAAGTAACAGTTCAGGTTGTGGGAATCGATGACCGCGGCAAGGTTTCCTTGAGCGTGAAGGCGATTAACCCGGCCGGGCTTCCTTTGCTTCCTGAAAATGAACGTGTTGTGATTGAAGCTGAAGCTCCGCGCGGTGACCGTGGCGGACGTGGTGGAGATCGCGGCGGACGCGGCGGCGGATTTCGCGGCGGCAGACGCTGATTGTTTTTGCTCTGAGTCTTTGACTCAACCGCAGTAAAATCTGCTTTGCGCTTCGGCGCAAAGCAGATTTTTGCTTTAAGCCCTAATTTGAGTGCAACAGGAGATTGATTCCATGACCCAATCCGTTGAAATTCTGGTTAAAACGCTCCCTCACTTTGAAGGGCTTGAACTTCCGAAGTATCAAACCGAAGGTTCGGCCGGCATGGATTTAACCGCGGCTTGCGGGGCGGATGTGACGATTCTTCCCGGAGAACGAAAATTAATTCCGACGGGTCTTTGTCTTGCTATTCCGTATTTATATGAGGTTCAAATCCGTCCGCGCAGCGGGCTTGCCCTCAAAAATGGAATCACGCTTCCCAACTCGCCCGGAACCATTGATTCCGATTATCGCGGCGAGCTTCAAGTGATTTTGCTTAACTCCGGGCAGGAGCCTTTTGTGGTGAAACGCGGAATGCGGATTGCTCAGATGATTGTCGCTCCGGTGGTTAAGGCATCCTTCCAAATTGTCGATAATCTGGACGATACTGTCCGGGCAGCCGGCGGATTTGGCCATACCGGCCATTGAGTCGTTTTTTGCCTCTGCGCCGTTGGCGCAACCGGCGAACTCGTTTTCTTGTAAAAGAATTTTTGAAACGATCAAAAAGTGATCAACGAAACTATATTTAAATACGGCCGAGCTTGGCCCAGATTGAAAATAAATTAGCTATGAAAAAAGAACGCATTAATGAAATTTGGGGCGTGGTCTTTATGCTGCTGGGGCTTTTTGCTCTTTGCAGTTTAATAGGCTATCAGCGTCTTGATATTCCTTTTTATACTTCGCATGCCAATACCCCTGTCAATAACTACACGGGGATTATCGGCGCTTATACCGCGTTCGGACTTTTCCTCAGTTTTGGATGGAGCGCGTTTGTTGTCCCGGTTTTATTTTTGATTTGGGCCTGGAGCTTTTTAAAGCAGCGCGTTCCCGATAAGCGTTTATTTAAATTTATCGGGCTGTTCGCCGCGATCGCGGCCAGCGCGACGCTGTTTTCAGTTTTAGCTTCGGATGAAAACCGGATTGCCGCGGGTGGCTGTCTGGGCCATGTAACCTCTTCTTACTTACTTAAGTATTTCGGTGTTGCGGGCAGTTTGATTATTTCTTTTTGTGTGCTTTTGCTCGCCTTGATTTTGGCGACGGATTATCTTCTTTTTCCTTTGATCGAAGCCGTGATGCAATTAGGCGCGCAAATGATTATTGCGGTGTGGCCTGTCATCTCGAACGCGTTTGAATCTCTGGCTAACCTGATGCCTTGGAAAGAAAAAGAAGGCAAAGAAGAACGAGCGCAGAAAAAAGAAAAGCAAAAGCCGGTTGAAGTTAAACCCGAAAAAGAGAAAAAAGAGAAGGCCAAGAAGGAGCCGGAGTCTCCGTTTGATCCGAATGTTGTAAGTCAGCCCATTAAGGTCAAAGCTTATAATCCGGGTGCGGATATTGCAGCGGAGGAGTTAAAAAAAGAAGTTTTAGCCCAAAATGCGGCTGCGTCGAAATTGCCAGCCGGACCTAAGTCTCCGCCGAAACCGAAGCTGGATGTTCCCAAACCGGAATTACCCTTGGGAGAAGATTCTTTCAAAGGTGTTATTGGATCGGCGGCGCAGAAGAAGTACGAATTACCATCCAAAGATCTTTTGGTTCGCCCCGCCCCTGCGAAAGCCTCGAATGATAATTTGGAAGAAAATTCACGAATTATTCAGCAAACTCTTTCGGAGTTTGGTGTGGATGTGAAAGTGACTGAAGTGGAGCAGGGGCCGGTGATCACTCGCTATGAATTGCTTCCCGCGCCCGGTGTAAAAGTAAACTCGATTGCAAATCTTTCGGATAACTTGGCGTTGGCGCTGAAAGCTGCCAGCATTCGCATGATTATTCCTATTCCCGGTAAGTCCGCGGTAGGTATTGAGATTCCAAATTCGGTGACGAATATGGTTTATTTGCGCGAGCTTGTGGAGTGTCCTGAATTTACTTCCGGAAAAAATCCGCTGCCTCTTATTTTGGGTAAAGATACCAGCGGCCGCCCGCTTCTTTCGGATCTTTCCGGGATGCCGCATATGTTGATTGCCGGTACGACCGGCAGCGGAAAAACAGTTTGTGTGAACGCGATTATAAGCGGATTGCTTTATTCCAGAACGCCGGATGAACTCAAATTCGTCATGGTGGATCCCAAAATGGTGGAAATGGCGATTTACAATAAAATTCCGCATATGCTGACACCGGTTGTGACGGATGTAAAAAAAGCGGCGCATGCGATCAATTGGGTTGTGGCTGAAATGGAAAAACGGTATCGGCTGTTGGCAAAGGTTGGTGTTCGCAACATTGCTTCGTTTAACGCTCGCATGATTGAATCCGCGGATCAGGATGCGCTTGCCGCGGCGTCTCCGGATTCTGACAGTGTGATTCCGCACAAATTACCTTACATTGTTGTCGTTATCGACGAACTTGCAGATTTAATGATGACGATGCGCGACAAAGTGGAAGGTCCGATATGCCGTTTAGCGCAGCTTTCACGCGCGGTAGGGATTCATTTGATTTTGGCGACTCAACGTCCTTCGGTGGATGTTATTACCGGGGTGATCAAGGCTAATTTCCCTGCGCGTGTTTCATTTAAAGTTTCATCCAAGGTGGATTCCCGCACTGTGTTAGACGGTAACGGTGCCGATCAATTGCTTGGCAGAGGTGATTTGCTATTCTTAAAGCCGGGCGAAGCGAAGTTGATTCGCGGGCAAGCTCCGTTTGTCACCGATGATGAAATCCGCAACGTCGTTGAATATTGGGCGAAGCAGGGAGCACCTGAATTTTTAGAAGAATTGACCGCAGGTTCTGAGAAAAAGGGAAATGCCGACGGCGGCGCGGGAGAAAAAGATGAGCTTTATGACGAAGCGATGAAAGTTGTTTTAGAAACCCGTGTTGCTTCCACTTCCAATCTTCAGCGGCGCATGGGGCTGGGTTATACCCGTGCCGCACGCATTATGGATCAGCTTGAGGCGGAAGGCGTGATTGGACCGTCGCAAGGCGCAAAGGCGCGTGAAATTTACTTACCCAATCCTAATGCTTCCGCAGAACCTGAGCCTTCCGAGACCTGATAAATTTTGGCTCTGCGCTCACGCGCAACCGCCGTATGCACCCGTCAGTTAAGCATGGTAAAGCCTGTTCAAAAAGTCCGGGAACAAGGCGCAGATGAGTATTTGTGGAGCCGTGGTCTACGACCACAAGTAGTGAAACCTACGGCGAGCACAAAAACGGAATCTGCAACGACGTAACCGGATTTTTCAACCAGCTTTATAAAAAGAGAGCGCCAGCCTTGGGGATGTAAGGCCAGCGCTCCGGGGTTGATCGCCTGCCTGCAGGCAGGGAAGTTGACAAAAGAGTTAAAGCAATCAGCGTGCCAAGTTTAACGCTCTTGGAAGCGCTTGGATTTGCAGGCTATTTACGGACAAAAACGTGTTCAATTCGACGTCTTTACCGGAAAAACCAGCGTTGCATGTCAAGGATGTGTAAAATATGGATCGCATTCCAAAAAGCGGTTGTGCCTTGCTTAACTTATAAGATAATAATTAAGCAGATAAACAAGCAGTTCAAAAGGAATTGATGAAAAAGATTTTGATTGTTGAAGATGAGCCGGCCATTCAGGAGTTATTGAAGTATAACCTTCAAAAAGAAGGGTATAAGGTGTTTTCCGCTTATGATGGTGCGGCGGGGGCGGAGATGGCTTTGGAAGAAAAGCCCGACCTTGTTTTGCTTGATCTTATGCTGCCTAAAATGGATGGTATCGAAGTTTGCCGAATGCTGAAAAGCAATACGCGCACTTCCGGTATTCCCATCATCATGGTCACGGCCAAATCGGAAGAAGCGGATAAAGTGCTTGGACTTGAAATTGGAGCCGATGATTATTTGGCCAAACCATTCGGCGTCCGTGAGCTTTTAGCCCGTATCAAGGCTGTTTTAAGGCGGCAAAAGAAAAGCGGGGGTTCAGGCGGAAAAGAACTTTTCGAATTAGGTGAGCTTGTTTTGGATGATAGCCGCCATGAAGCCTCACTCAAAGGTAAGCCGCTGTATCTCACTTCGAAGGAATATGACTTGCTCAAGGCTTTACTTGAGGCTGACGGTCGTGTTTTGAGCCGAGACCAGCTTTTGGACCAGGTTTGGGGCTATGAACACTCCGAAAATATTGAAACCCGCACGATTGATATGCATGTGGGACAGCTTCGTAAAAAACTCAAAACGGAAGCGGACCGCATTATTACGGTTAAAAATGTTGGCTACCGCATGAATTGCGAAAAAGATTAAGCCCAATAACCAATGAACTTTCCATTTGCGGCACTGGGTTTCGTTCTTATTTTAATCCTTGCGGCGACAACTTATTATTTTTGGCTTCGCTTTCGCTCAGTTCAAAAAGCACTTGATGCATGCTCTGATTCGCTACAAAGTATTTTCAAAATAATAGAAGAACCTTCCGCTGTTACGCGCATTTTGGCACAAGAACCGCCTGAACAAGAATTGAAGCGTTTGCGGAATTTTATTTTTAAACGCAATCAAAAAGCCGTTGTTGAAAATGAAGCGTTGCATGGTTTAATCAACGGTTTCCCCGACGGTATTGTTGCCATCACCGCTGATTTTACCGTGGAGGTATGCAACAAAGCCTTTTGCCGGCTGATGAATGTTCCTGAAGCGCCGCAGCGAGGGAAGAAGTTGTTTGAAATATTAAGGTTTCACGCCGCATTGCAGGCTACGGAGGATTTCTTTAAAAAAGCGGGCGAGGAAGTGTCTGAAACTGAGTTTGTTATTCCGAATGACAAATGGATCCGGTTAACGATGATGCATCTTTCAAACGCCCGCGGCATTGCGGCTCTTTTTATTTTTTCGGATATTACCGCGATTAAGCGGCTTGAGAATATGCGCCGCGACTTTGTCGCCAATGTTTCACATGAGCTGCGCACACCATTGACCTCCATTCAGGGTTTTGTCGAAACGCTTTTGGACGGCGCAAGCGATGATGACGCTGCGCGTTTTCATTTTCTGGGATTAATGCGCAAAGACACGGAAAGATTAAGCAGGCTGATTGAGGACTTGCTGGTCCTTTCCAAAATTGAAAATCCAAGTCAGATTTTTAAAAAAGAGAAACTGAACGCTTCGCATGAAATCGGCGAGGTTTTAGAGTTGTTTCGATTACGGTTTAGCCAAAAGAAAATAGATTTTAAAGAACAGATCGAGCCGGGTTTGGATGTGTATGCGCATCGCGACCAATTTAGGCAGGTTTTAATCAATCTGCTTGATAATGCCGTTAAGTTTACGCCTGAGAACGGGACCATTGTTTTGTCAGCGCAGAAGTCGGGTAATGCGGGAATTGAAATTCGCGTGACAGATTCGGGATTGGGTGTTCAGCCTGAAAATCAGGAAAAAATATTTCAAAGATTTTTCCGCGAAGATAAAGCTCGTTCACGTGAAACCGGCGGCACTGGATTAGGACTCTCAATCGTGAAGCATATTATGGAAGCGCATCATGGGCGCGTGCATTGCGAGCCGGGAGAAAATGGCCACGGAACTTCTTTTATTTTGTTTTTCCCGCTAGCTTGAATTTGTAGGGGATCCTTCGGCTCGCTTTGCTCACTCAGGATAAATTCGCACCTATCATTTACGAATGCTGCGCCCCGTAAATGATGGGCTCATTTAAAAACCGTAAGCTAAAGCAATCCCGCCAATTAAAAGTCCCAGCGCGAGTTTGATGACTTTCAGAACAATAACATCCCGCTTGGGATAGGGCAGCAAAGGCAAGATTCCGTGTCCGCTTTGAACAATGGAGTTCGCCAGCAGGACAGAGAACGGAATGGCGCCCTGAGAGAAAAGAATCGTAAAAGTAATATGCGGGCCGGATACCGGCAAGAGGCCTATGAGCAGGGCAAAGAACAGCGATTGCCAGGGGTTTTGGCTTAGCCACTCACCCATGCCGATCCACTCGCCGCCGACTTTTACCGCGAGCAAAGTTCCCGCTGTCCAAAGCGCAAATTTGGGCAAATGGTGCCGAATAATATGGTTCCAAATATGTTCTTCTAAGTAATGTGACGACGCGCGGATAAAAATCCAAAGCGATGAAAATAAAGCAAAAAGAGTAAACCAGGTTTCGCCTTGCTCATGATTTTGGCACGCGTCGTTTTCGGCGTGGCTATGAGCGTGGTCATGATTCATAAACTCCGGATGATGAATCCATCCTTTCCACAGCGCTAGGGCGAGCAGCAGCATAAGCAGCGACAAAATCCAGCGAAGAGACCTTGTTGAAATTTTTAGGGTTGTTGGGGAGTGGTTGTGGTCATGGCCGGAATCTTCGCCATGCATGGGGAGTTCATGAAAAAGTGGGGAGCTTTTTTCAAAATTCGGGAAAAAGCGATCGAAAATAAATCCACAAAACAGTCCCAGAATCGCTAAAAAAGCGATTAGAAAAAGTGCGCGTTCCGGGAAAAGTGCCAGCATAAAAAAGCCTTCATCACCCGTGGTGGCGATCATCCCTGCCAACAAAGCTCCGAAAGAGTAAAGGCGATGAGTATAAAGCGAGACATTGATAAAGGAGCCAAAGCAGCCCGGAATACTGCCGAGAAGCGTTCCTGAAAAATATTGATGCGTAGGATGTCTTTTAAGGTATTCTGCCGCTTTGCCGCGTGTCAGTGTATTGAGGTAATCTGCCCAAAGCAGCATGACAAAAATAAGCGCTAAAAACCAGACTGTGTCATTGATGAGTTCAAATATAAAATTCATGCGGATATTATACAGGAGGCCGTCAAGGGGCGGTTCACCTTGGTTTCGCATGGTATACTTCCGTCATGGCTAATGAGAAACAAGAAAGAAAATTAGGATCACCCTTAATCCCACCCAACGGGGAGAAAAAGGTTTTGCTTCATTCGTGTTGCGCGCCGTGCTCAGGGTCGGTGATTGAAGATATGCATAAGGCAGGGCTCGATCTTACGATTTATTTCTATAATCCAAATATTCATCCGATCGAAGAATATCTTTTACGTAAAGAAGAAAATATCCGCTATGCCGAAAAGCTGGGCATTCCTTTTGTTGATGATGATTATGATAAAGACCGCTGGTTTGCGATGATGAAAGGTCATGAAAAAGACCCTGAGCGGGGCGAGCGTTGCTCCATGTGCTTTGAAATGCGATTCGTGAAAACTGCGGAGTATGCCGCACAAAACGGTTTTGCGATTATCACCAGCTGCCTTGGAATTTCGAGAT
Source organism: uncultured bacterium (assembly GCA_964562525.1). Classification (GTDB taxonomy): domain Bacteria; phylum Omnitrophota; class Omnitrophia; order Omnitrophales; family Aquincolibacteriaceae; genus Multiplicimicrobium. The sequence continues at coordinate 76,985 of CAZLTL010000012.1, read as the reverse complement.
GGAAAAACTTTGATCAGGTTACGCAAGCCGGCGTGAAAGCCGCGTCGCTTTATCCGGGCGTAAAGTATTGGGATTATAACTGGCGCAAAGAGCGCGGCTCCGAGCGGATGATTGAAATCGCAAAGAAAGAAGAGTTTTATGCCCAGCAATACTGTGGGTGCGCGTACTCATTACGTGATACCAACGAATGGCGCATGTCAAAAGGCCGGCCTAAGATTGAATTAGGCAAAGACTATTACAAGGCAGCCGAAAAACCTGTCGAAATTTGCAGAAATTCTATTGGCTTGCGAGAAAACGTTTAGGAATGGAAAGATAAGTTTGTAAAGATTGCTTCCATGCACGGAGGATCTAAAAGCAAAAACCCCTGAAGCGAGTTCTGCGGCCAAGCGCGCAGCTGTTCGAGCTTCAGGGGTTTTGTGTTTTTCAGATCCGACTAAATCTTTCCGTCCCAGCGTCCGCCATCGCGATCAATTAAAGCGTCCCAGCCGGACCAGAAACGAAAAATACCGGTCAAACCCAAAACAGCATGAGTGACGTTCTTCTTGGTTTCTTGGTCATTTAAATATTGACCTAATCCAGGCCAAATAATAAATGAAGCGAGTCCTTTCACAACACTTTTACCTGTAATTTCGCCGTGCTTGGCGGTATTTTCAGCCCAAGCATTGGATGAAGAAGCCAATAGAGTAAAAGCCAGCAAAAGCGTCGCAATTGTCTTTTTCATGAAGCCTCCTTTAAATAAGCGGTTAAATAAGAAACGAATTTGTAAAACAGGGTTATTCTAGCACGCTTGCGCGGAAGGCAAAGCTTCTTTTGAATTTGTACGCAGCTGAAAATAGCGTAAGAAAAGAAAAAGCAAAAGCCAGATTTGGCAGTGATAGTACCACCAGAGCCCATTCATATTCACTGAGGTTAATAAGGGGTTGCCGGTGATGCGAGGCCATAGATAAAGATTGAAGGGTGAGCCCAAAATAAAAAGAGTGCCGACAACGGAGTATGAAATCAACCAAGGGTTTTTAGCGAACACAGCGCAAGCAATGATGGGGATAGCTAGATATTGATCCGCCATTTGGGAAGCGAATACCACTAGTCCGATTAAATAAAGGTAAAAGCTGTTGTGCGGTTCGCGCTTCATAACGAAAAAACCGAACCCCAACATCAGACCCATGAAAATGTTTTTTAAGAAAGCGTCCGCGTGCAAAATTTTAGCGAGAAAGGGAAGCGGAAAAAAAGCCTGAAATGAATGAGCGAGAAGCGAATTGCCGGTTCCCATAATGTATTTAAAAACATTCTTAAGGATTCGATTTTGAGCTTCAATTGTTCCGCAAAACGGCAAAAAGCTTATAAGGAATAATCCGAAGACAATAATGAGATAGGTTATTTTTTCGGAGCGGTCTTTCCAGCGAGGATCGAGCATCAGCCAAATTGGGAAAAAGATAAAGCTGTGTTTGATGATTAGCGACAGGCTAAGAAACACCGCGCTTAAGAGGAGCTTTTGCTTGGATCGTCCGTCTGATTCATAAAGTAGCCATGCTCCGAAAGCAAACGAGATCGCAAGGCAATCCACCTGTGAGTGATAGCCTGTGATTAAAATAGAAATAGGGCTCAGTGCAAAAAGAACCGCGGCAGCGCGCCCCGTTTTTTTCAAAAGCATGAGGGCAATCGCTGTGTCACTCAAAGTCAAAACGCACGCGATCAGAAAATGAAAGACCTCGGGGTGCTTCCATGGGATCAGGACCGTTAGATATTGGACCAATCCAAAGATGGGGAATAAACCCGGACCGTAATTATGGCGGTCTGTCCAATCGAAAACATTTTTGCCTTCATAGACCAGTTCTCCGACAATTTTCCACGACTCAATGTCGTAGTTGTGGCCAAGCCAAGGCAATGCAAGGCGCGCGCAGATTCCCGTGAGAATCGCCGCCAAAACTACCCAGCGAGATAAAAGGAAGTTTGAATTCATCTTCACTATTATCGGCCGGATTTTAAAAATATAAAACTTATCCCGCGCTTTAAAAATCATTACAATAAAGACTATGAAAGATGTTTTTGATCATATTCTTTTAATTGGGTTTGGCGGACCGGAAACTCCGGAAGATGTTTTGCCTTTTTTAAAAAGGGTGACGGCAGGGCGGCGTATTCCCGAGCAGAGGTTAATTGCGGTTGCGCATCATTATGAAATGATCGGCGGAGTATCGCCCTATAACGCCTGGGCCAAGAAGCTTGCGCGTCAAATTCGTGAATTGTCGCAAAACAAATTACCCCTCTTTTTGGGGCATCGCAATGCGGCGCCATTCCTTCAAGAACAAGTTTTAGAAATTCATAAACAGGGATTGAAGAAGGGGCTTGGTGTTATTCTTGCGCCTTTCCGCAGCACCGCAAGCTGTCGACGCTACAAAGAAAATATTCACGAAGCCTTGCATGCGCATGGTATTACAGAATTGCAGTATTTATATTTGGATCCGTGGTACCGCGATTCCGAATGGATTGCTTTGCTTGCGGCGCTTGCGCGGCAGTCTTTTGAATCCATTCCGCTTTCTGTTAGAGAGCAAACCGAGATTTTATTTTCATGCCACTCCATTCCTTCCGCCGCGGACGCGGCTTGTGCCAGCTGTATTTACAGCGCGGAATATGAAACCGCCAGCAATCTCACGGCCGAAAAAGCGAGATTTAAAAGTTGGAAGCATGTTTATCAATCGCGCAGCGGTGATCCGTCCCAACCTTGGCTGGGGCCTGATATTTTGGATACCATCAAACAAAGCGCTGAATCCGGGAAAAAAGCGGTGCTCGTGATTCCGATGGGGTTTTTGAGCGATAACGCGGAAGTGCTCTATGATTTGGATATTGAAGCTAAAAATCTTGCCGCGGAATTGGGAATTGGATTTTTTCGCGCGCCTACACCGGGGAATGATCCGCGCTTAGCCGATCTCTTGGATAAGTTAATCGAGCGGAAGTTAAAGCACCCGGGAGCCGTCCTGGGCTGTGTTATTTAAACAAATCTTCGGCGGTGATTTCCAGCGGTTCGTCCGGGCTTACATCCGCGGCTGGAAGACCTTTTTGTATTCGGATCGCATCAATCTTATTCAGCGGTTTTTCCAGTTTGTTTTGACGCGTGGTTTTAATCGCGACAAACTCTTCCTTAGCTTTATCTAATTTGTCTCCGAGGCTATCCATTTTTTTTACATATTCGCCCCATTGTTTTTTAAACTCACCCAGCAGAGAGAGGATTTCATTCGAGGTTTTTTCAAGCGAGAAATTGTCGATGGATTGGCGTATTACCGCCAGCACGGCAAAAAGCGTGATGGGCGAGCAAAAAACAACTTTATTTTTTAGACCCTCTTCGAGCAAGGATTGATTTTTTTCGTGGATGAATGAATAAATCGTTTCATTCGGAATAAAAAGCAGGACATAGTCCAAAGTATTTTGATCTTGGCTGATATAGTCGCGCGTGGTCACTTCCTTGATGCGGCCTTTGATGTCTTTATAGAATTGACTGAGATAGCCTTCGCGCTCGATGTCGGTTTGGGCTTCCAGATATTTACAGTAGCTGGATGCCGGAAATTTCACGTCCATGTTCAGCTTCATGTTTTTAGGCAGCAGGAAGGTAAAGTCAGGACGCGAGCCGGAGCTTTCAATGGTTTTCTGTTTGAGATAGTTGATGTTTTCGATAAAACCGGCAATTTGAAGAATGTCTTCAGCAATGCGCTCACCCCATTGCCCGCGAACTTTGTTATTGGAAAGCGCTTCATTTAAAACGCGGGTTGTTTTGATTAGGTCCGTTGTTTTTTCATTCGCTGTTTTGAGCTGATTGGTTAATTCGCCAAATTTCTGCTCGCGGTCTTTTTCCAGGGCACTAATGAGGCGCGTGACTTCTTCGAGCTTGCGGGAGACTTGAGAAACATCTTTTTCGATTAGCTCTTTTTTCTTTTCTAGTTCGCCGGCATTGGTCGCGGTTTGACCATCCAATTTTTCTTTTGCAAGCTCAAGAAACTTAGACAGCGCGTCCAGCGAGAGGCTTCCGAAGCTTTCTTTCATGCGGGTATCGGAAGCCTGAAGCATTTCCAAGGCAATGTCCTTGGCGGCTTTTTGGCGGTAAAAGCCGAAAAAATAGGCGAGGGTGAGGCCTGTTGCGAGTCCGGCTAAAAGAAACAAAAAAGAGGTAATCATGGCCGAGATTATAACGCGGTTTTTGCGGGCAAGGCATTCAAAAAAGCTCTGTTTTTACATGCTATACTTTAGATAAGAAAAAGCCGAAAAAGGAGTATATGGAGTTCGCAATTCTTTGCTTCTCATCTTTGTTTGCGATTGTCGACCCGATTGGGCTGATTCCCGCATTTTTAGCGATTACGCCGGGGAAAAGCACTCAAGACCGCATTCGTATTTCGATTTTGGCATCCGTGATCACTTTTTTCGTGTTGGCGCTTTTTGCTTTTTTTGGGAAAGCGATTTTAAGTGTTCTTTCCGTTACTCTGCCCGCATTTGAAATTGCCGGAGGAATTTTACTTTTTTTTATTGCTATGGATATGCTGAACGCGCGGCTCACCAATGTTCGGCAAACACGCGAGGAGCAGGACGCCGGAGCGGATAAGACAGATATCGCGATTACTCCGTTGGCGATTCCCATGCTGGCAGGCCCCGGAGCGATTACGACCGTTATGATTCTTTCAGGCAAAGTAACCGATTGGGTTTCGGCGGGAACTCTTTTGGGCTCTATTGTTGCCGTTTCGGCGGTGACTTTCGGCTCTTTTTACCTGATTTCGGTGAATGCCTCTCTGATCAGCGTTATTTTGCAGAAGATTTTTACGCGTCTCATGGGGCTTTTGCTCGCCGCGATCGCCGTGCAGTTTATCCTGAACGGGATTGCTGAATCCGGCGTTTTCTAAATACAAATTCCTTCTCAAAAATAAAATTACTTGGCTCTTGGTTCCCGCTTCTTGCTTCGGTATAATACGCCTCCGCTTTTATGAATAACATGAATGGAACGAAGGAGGATTTATGATTGATGTTTATTACGCCGCGCCGTCAATTTATGGACGCAAGGTATTAGCTGTTTTGGATGAGAAGAATTTGGACTACGCGATCAAGTCCGTTGAGTGGGGCAAATTTCAAGAGCCTGAGTATCTGAAGCTGAATCCGAACGCGGAAGTTCCCACCATCGTAGACGATGGGCAAGCGATCTATGAATCCACTGCCATCGTTGAATATTTGAACGATGAATATCCGGAACCGGCTTTGCTTGCGGATGATTCTGTTCTTCGCGCCCGTGCGCGCATTGTGGTGGCGTATTGCGATCTTCATTTTTATCGCGCGCTTATCAAAATTGTTTTGGCTAAAAAGGCCGGAACTGAAATTACGGCTGAAATGATTGAAAAAGTTGCTGAATCAATCAAGCGGGTGGAAGCTTATTTAGGCACGCAAGAGTTTGTCGCCGGTAAATTCTCTCTCGCGGATTGCTCAGTCATGGCCGGCCTTGCGACCGTAGAAGCTCTCGGATTAACTGATAAAGTCGGAATCACTCCGAAGCTGCGCCAATATTGGGACCGTTTGAAGCGCCGTCCCGGCTATAAAGGTGCCAGCCTCTTTGCGGTTAAAGAAGAAGCCTCGGTTTCTTAAATTTTTAATCAATGGTAAAGGGAGATTAAGTCATGAAAGTTTTGCAGGAATTTAAAGACTTCGCGATGAAGGGCAATGTTGTCGACATGGCTGTGGGTGTCATCATTGGTGGTGCTTTCGGTAAAATCGTAAGCTCATTGGTCAATGATGTGATCATGCCGCCGATCGGAAAGTTGCTCGGAAATGTCGATTTCAGCAGCCTCTTTATTGATATGAGCGGAGTTGGATATGCTTCTTTGGCTGAAGCTCAAAAGGCCGGTGCCGCTACAATCAATTACGGAGTTTTTCTGAATACGATCATTAACTTTATCATCGTGGCTTTCTGTCTTTTTATGGTGATTAAGGGTATGAACACCATGAAGAAAAAAGAAGAGGCCAAGCCGGGTGTTCCTGTTGTGGCACCGCGCAATGAAATTCTTCTCGAGGAAATTCGTGATCTTTTGAAGAAAAAGTAATCTTTTTTTTAAAAAAGGGCGGTGTCTAAAAAGACACCGCCCTTTTTGTTTTACCCCAATAAAGCTCCCGGGGGTAGGTCTCCGTTTCTAACTCGGGGAGTTGGGATGGTTCAACATGAAGCTATTCAGTTTGTTCAAAATTTGGTTGCCTGAGAAACATCGTCAAAGCTTGGATGCCTCTTGGAAAGAGGGAATTCCCGGCAATATGATGATAGCTATTACCGACTTTTTTCTTGTGCCTTATGCCCTTTTTTTAGGCGCGCCTCATGCGGCAATTGGAATGCTTGTGGGTTGGCCCGGCCTCTTGGGATCGATCTTTCAGCTGGCGGCTACACAAATGGTTCAGCGTGAAGGCAGCCGCTTGCAGTTTTTGATCAACATGACTCGCGTTCAAGGGCTTTTATTGATTGCCGCGGCCTTGCTTTGTTTTTGGCAGGGACCTTGGTCGGTAATCGTTCTTACCGTCTTAACTATTTTATTTAGAATTGTTGGAAACTGGGTGGCGACCGCGTGGGGCAGTTTGATGAGCGATTATCTTGAGCCGCATGAGCGCGGCCGTTATATGGGAAGCCGCCAATTTATTGTGGGGCTCGCAGGCATCGTGGCACTTGTTTTTGCCAGCGGATTACTGGATGGGTTGAAGCCTTATTCGGAAGCCTTGGGCTTTGGATTGCTTTTTGTTTTTACGGGAGGTCTCAGGCTTTACTCTTCGCATCTTTTTAAACGGATGCAAGATTTGCCATATGAAGAAAAACCCGAAAGCAAATTTACTTTTTGGATGTTTATTCGCCGGTTCAGACAAAGTAATTTTGTGAAGTTTGTTGTTTTTACCGCAGGCATTACTTTTGCGACCCAGCTCTCCGCGCCGTATTTTAGCGTTTATATGCTGGATGATCTTCATTACAACTACTTCCAATTTATGGCGGTACATTTGATGGCGCTCGTTTCAGCGCTGATCGCAGCGCCGCTTTGGGGGCGCATTGCCGACCGCACGGGCAATGTGCGCGTGCTCAAGATCACAGGCGCGTTGATTCCTTTTGTTCCGATTCTCTGGGTTTTTTCAACGAATTGGTATTATTTGCTCGCGGTTGAGATCTACGCGGGATTTGTTTGGGGAGGTTTTAATCTTTGCGCGGCAAACTTCATTTTTGATTCGGTAAGTCAGGAAAAACGCGTGCGTTGTCTGAGCTATTTTAACCTCATTAACGGAGCGGCTCTTTTTCTCGGCGCGACACTCGGCGGGGTTTTGATTGAAATGCTTCCGAAGTTGAATGGCTATGCAGCGATGAGCCTTTTTTTAATTTCCGGGCTTTTGCGACTGTTTCTTTATTTGCTTCCTATTCACCGTTTTCGTGAAGTTCGCGAAAAAGTTCAGCCTATGTCGAGCCGGGAGCTTTTCTTCAGCGTTTTGGGAATTCGCTCTTTAGCGGGAAGAGATCCGGATTAGCTTAATCTTTTTTCGTAGATGTGAACTTGGACTTTTGATTTCGGCTTGTAGTTTTCTGCGTCTTGATTAAAAAGATAAACTGTTTTGTCTTTGAAAATATCAGCAACCACGATGCGTTTATATTTTTCCGGTGTAAGTGTTTTGTCCATCCAGTCGAAAATGTAGGTTTCTGCTCCCGGCCAGCGGCCCCAGGTATCGCGGTTTTTGACGAGTACTATAATTCTGGGATCAGCTGTTTCAATTTCACGAATCATCTCTTCTTGCATTTTTAAGCCGTACCGCTGTTTTTCCATGAGGCTGTACATATAAATATAGCCCGTGGCTGACTTTCGGTTTGAGTAAAAATAAATTTGAGGCTCCGAGCCTAAAATGGCGATTTTTTCATTCGGATGTGTCATCTCTTTTACAATCTCCGCGATTTTCTGCATTTCAGGAAAGTAGCTTTTGCTGTAAATGTTGTGTGATAGCTTTTCCGGTTTTTCTTCAAACAGATATTCCCGTTGCATGAATAGTCCCGTAGAAAGCAATACGAAAAATAAGGCTAAAGCGGCGGGCTTAGAAAAAAAACGCTGACGGTTCACCAAAGCAAAAAATACACCGACGGATAAACCCACGGCCGGTAGGAATGTGACGAAATAATGTGGCCGGAAGTAGAGCCCGGGGCATACAGACAGAAAAGAAAAGAAACAAAATGAAAGCAGAAAACCCCTTTTTGTTCTAAGGAATGGGTGGCACATAGCTCCGAGTCCGAGCAAGGCGGTAATCCATATGCCGATAAAGTCACGCGCGATAAATAAAAAAACGCTTCGAAAAATTTTCACTCCCTTAAACCAGGAGACTTGCGCTGCATAGGTTTCAAGATAAGTAACAGTCCAAAACCAAAATTTATCAAAAACACCCGCACCATAGAGTGCCAGGCAAGTAATTATGACGGGGACTGCGCTGCCGGTTGCTACGAGCGTCGCATTAAAAAGGTTGTTGCGCCATGAAGAACGGCTGAGTGCAGTAAAAAAAACAATTCCTACGCCCCAGACGCAAAGAGGCATGGCCGACTGCTTAATCAAAAAAGCAAAACCAAAGAAAAGACCCGCTAAAAAGAAAAGAATCGCGCGCTGCCGTTCAAAAGCGCGAAGCAGCAATAAAAAACCGCCCAAAACAAAAGGAACAATAAATTGAGTTGCGTGTGCAGCAAAACCAAGCACCGCAAAGTTAAGTGACATAGCGGCATAGGAGGCTGCCGCGACGAAGCCCGCTAAGCTACTAATCATTTTTTTTCCGATAAAAAATAAAAGCGTTATCGCAGTTAAGTTAGCGCAAAGCAGACCGAGGTGAACGCCGCGTGTAGTTTGACCGAAAACCGCTTCAATAATTGCGAAGAGAACATAGGCGCCCGGCAGCTTCATGTTATAAGCCATTTGATAAGGCGGAATACCTTGTAAGATTAATTGTCCCATATAGGCGTATTCGCCTTCGTCCCGCTCAAGCGGAATATCGAGAAGCCGGATGCGAATGAGCGCAGTAAACAAAAGCACAAGCCCAAGTAAAAAATAATCCCAGGGGAAAGCTTTGAGAGAGAGGTTTATCGAGGAGATGAATCTTTGACGTGCGGACATTTTTAAAGCAAATCCTCAATGAGAATGAAGCTTAAACAGATTTTAAAAATAACCTTGAGCTGACGGACAGGATTAAATGAATGCCAAAATCAGGCCGGACTTTGTTCTTCTTTGGTTTTGTGAAGCAAAGAAATTGCGATGGAAAGACCTAAAAGCCCCGCGACGACACCCAGCGAGAGACCGATCGGGATATGATAGTAATGTGAAATAAGCATTTTGCCACCGATGAAAACAAGCACCGCGGATAAACCATAATTTAGATATTCAAACATTTTCATCAGTCCTGCGATTGCGAAGAAAAGCGCGCGTAATCCCAAAATCGCGAAAATATTCGACGTGTAAACGATAAAAGAGTCGCGGCTCACAGCCATGACGGCGGGTATGGAGTCCATCGCGAAAACCAGATCGATAATGTTGATAAAAATCAAGCAAACAAAAGCGGGGGTGAGGTGAACAACGCCGCCGCTTTTGAATGCGAACCGCTCGTCTTCCACGTTGGAGGAAACGGGAAAAAACTTTCTGATTAGTTTCAAAATTGGATTCTGGTCGGGTTTGATTTCGTTGTCATGGCTGAAGGCAAGCTTGATGCCGGTATAGATGAGGAAGGCGCCAAAAACATAAATCAGCCAGTGGAATTTTTCGATAAGCCAAATTCCGGTCAGGATAAAGAGTGCGCGCATGATGAGCGCACCCAAAATACCCCAAAACAGAACGCGATGGTAAAAGCGGGGCGGGATATGGAAATATTCAAAAACAATAATAAAGACGAAAAGGTTGTCGATGCTCAATGATTTTTCAAGCAGGTAGGCCGTGAAGAATTCGAGCGCTAGCTGCGACCCTTTGACGAAATAAATGCCCGCGTTAAAAATCAGGGCGATCGTGATCCAAAGCAAAGACTGCCAAAGGGCTTCTTTGATTTTGACTTCATGCGATTTCTTATGCAGGACCGTGAGGTCCAGCCAAAGCATAAAGACAACGGCGGCGTTAAAAGCGATCCAAGGCCAAAGGTTATTCCAAGTCATGAGGCAAGATCATAAAGGGACTTCGCTCCGGAATCAAGCGCCCTTCTTATGGATTTTGAGGATGGTTTGTTGTTTTGAAGTATTACGTAGTTCGGCCGGAGTTTTTTTAAGCAATGTTTTTTCCAATGCCTGAAGAATGTCCAGCTTCCATTGATTGCGCCGGTAAATGAGGCTGATTTCTCTTGTTGGAATTGGCTTTTCAAACTCCCTGACGTGATTTTGTCTTTCAGCCGGAGATAAAGTAAGTCCCAGAAGCCAAGGGATTAAAGTGTAGCCACGGCTGTTTTTGACGATTTGTTTTAAAGTTTCCAGATTTCCGCCTTCAAAATGGATATTTTTAAATATTCCCTGTTTTTTATTCAGAGAGCAAAAACGAATCATTTGATTGCGGAAGCAATGACCGTCTTGCAGTAGCCACATTTCGTTTCCGTCGAGGTCGTCTTGCGTAATCGCTTTCTTTTTCAAAAGCGGGTGACCCGGCGAGAGATAAAGCAGAAAGGGTTCATAAAAAAGAGGTTTCTCTTTAAGCCCTTCTTCATGCAGCGGGGTGGCGAGAATCCCCGCGTCTAAGCGGTCTTCGCGCAAAGCTTGCACGATCGAGTCTGTTTTCAGTTCATCGATGGTGAGCTGGACGCTGGGATAGCGCTGTGAAAACTCCTCAATAAATAAAGGGATCACGTAGGGCGTTAGCGTGGGAATGATGCCGAGCCGGAACTCTCCGCTGATCGTGTTTTCATCCTGTTTGCTGATTTGCAGCAGCTTTTGATGCTCATGCAGCAAGACTTTAGCTTGCTCAATAAAGCGGCGTCCTTTTTCGGTGGGGAGCACTGGTTTTTGCATACGGTCAAAAATCGGAAAGCTGAGCTCTTCTTCTACCTTTTGAATCTGCATGCTGAGCGTGGGCTGCGAAATATGACACGACTTCGCGGCCTTGCCAAAATGGCGCAGTTTTTCTACGGCAACAATATATTCAATCTGAGTTAGGCTGGGCATTATGAATATAGCTTAAAGCTATTGTTTAATAAAAACAATCGATTTTAAAAAACACGCAAGATGAGCGACAATCTTAGTGAGATTGAACAATCGGGGTATAATGGTGTCAGTTAAAAGGCATTTTAAATTACGGTAAATGAATGGAGGCATTATGAAAATTGATATCGGAATTGCTGAAACAGAACGCAAACAAATCGCGGAAGGTTTGTCCAAGCTTTTGGCGGATACCTATACGCTTTATTTGAAGACGCATAACTTTCATTGGAATGTGACGGGGCCTATGTTTCAAACTTTGCATCTTATGTTTGAAACGCAATATAACGAACTCGCGCTGGCGGTGGACTTAATCGCGGAGCGGATTCGCGCGCTTGGTTTTACCGCGCCCGGTTCTTATAAAGAATTCGCCAAGCTGACTTCAATCCAAGAAGCTGATGGAGTTCCCAAGGCAGAGGACATGATTCGGCAGCTAGTGGAAGGGCAGGAGGCTGTTGTTCGTACCGCGCGCGCGGTTTTTCCAGCGGTGGAAAAAGCAAGCGATGAGCCGACTGCGGACCTTCTTACTCAGCGCATGCAGACGCATGAAAAGACGGCTTGGATGTTACGGAGTCTTATTTCTTAATCGATTTAGGTTTTACTTGGGGCTTCGGTGGCCATGAGTCATAATATCGGCGGCAGAAAGATGCTTTCTGCCGCCTTTTTTATGGGAGCTTTATGACGCTTTCTGATTTATCGATTAAAAATCCGGTATTCGCGTGGATGCTCATGATCGGTCTGATCGTATTCGGCTGGATTGGTTACACACGTTTGGGTGTGAGCCAATTGCCCGATGTGGATTTTCCCGTAGTGAGTGTTTCGGTGACGTGGGAAGGCGCTGCGCCGGAAGTCATTGAAACGGAAGTGACCGATATTATCGAAGATGCGGTTATGAGTGTCGAAGGCGTCAAAGAAGTGAGCTCTGTGTCGCGACAAGGGCAGGCGAGTATTACGATCGAGCTCGATTTAAAGCGTGATATTGATTCAGCGTTACAAGATGTTCAAACCAAAATCGCGCAGGCGCAGAGAAATTTACCGCAAGATATTGACCCGCCGGTTGTCACCAAAACGAACCCTGAAGATCAGCCGATTCTCTGGGTGGCGCTTTCGGGGGATCGTCCTTTTAAGGAGTTAACGCGACATGTTACCGAACATTTGCGTGATCAATTCACCACGGTTCAAGGCGTGGGTGATATTCGTTTCGGCGGTTTGGTGGATCCAAACTTGCGGGTTTGGCTTGATGCTAAAAAAATGCAAGCACAAGAACTTACGGTGGAGGATATTCTCAATACCATCAGCAGTCAGCACGCGGATGCGCCGGCGGGCTATTTAAGCGCGGGACCGCAAGAAATTAATCTGCGCATTTATGGTGAAGCAACAACACCTGAAGAATTTGAAAAAATTTTGATTCCCAATCGTGTGCGCGGCGGGCCGGTTTGGAAACCGATTAGATTGGGTGAAGTTGGTACAGTAGAAGATGGGCTTGCTGATGTTCGCCGTATTTCCCGCACGATGGGTGAACGGGCGGTCGGTATCGGAATTATTAAACAAAGAGGTTCTAATGCCACGGCCGTGGCCGATGCCGTGAAGGCGCGCGTTAAGGAAATTGAACCCAATTTGCCCGAGGGAATGCGTTTGTCGGTTGTTTTTGATCCGACTAAATTTATCAAAAACTCCGTACATCATCTTACGATGGTGCTTTTACTTTCCTGTATTTTGACCGCGGTTGTTTGTTATTTATTTTTGGGTTCCTGGAGCGCGACATTTAATGTTTTGCTCGCCATCCCAACTTCGATTCTCGGTGCTTTTTTCATCATTTATTTATGCGGCTTTACGCTCAATACATTTACGATGTTGGGTCTCGCGCTCGTGGTCGGCATCATCGTCGATGACGCGATCATGGTGCTTGAAAATATTTCGCGTTATCTCGAAAAAGGTAAATCCAAGATGGCTGCCGCGTTTATCGGCGCGCGTGAAATTACGTTTGCCGCGCTCGCTGCCACGATTGCGATTCTCGCGATTTTTATTCCGGTTATTTTTATGGAAGGCGTTATCGGAAAATTCTTTTTTCAATTCGGCGTAACCATTTCTGCCGCGGTGGCGCTTTCGCTGCTTGAGGCATTAACGATTGCACCGATGCGCTGCTCGCAGTTTTTAGAAGTGGGGCATTCCACCCGTTTGGGTAAATGGGTGGATCAGGGTATGCATGGCTTAACCCAAGGCTATAGCCGGGTTTTAGAGAAGTGTTTGCGCTTCCGCTATTTGGTTTTAATTGCTGCGTTATTTATTTTTGCTTCTTCATTTATTTTTCAAGCGCTTCTTAAAAAAGAATTTGTACCGCATCAAGATCAAAGCCGATTTCTTGCGCGCGTGACGCTGCCGTTGGGAACTTCGCTTGAAAAAACGGATGAAGTTTTTAAGCAAGCCGAAGTCTTTTTAACCGCTCAGCCTGCGCTTGAAAGCTATTATTGCGCCATCGGCGGATTCGGCGGCGGGCAGGTAAACACAGGGCAAGTTTTTGTAACGATGAAGCCCAAAAAAGATCGTCCTCTGGTAAACGGAAAGCGAATGACGCAAAAAGATTTTATGCAAATTGTCCGCAAAGGGCTCAATCAAATTCCAGGCATTGAACGGGCGGGTGTACAGGATTTATCTCAGTCGGGTTTTACAGCTCAGCGCGGCTACCCTGTGGAGTTTACGATTCGCGGACCGAATTGGGATAAACTCGGCGAGTTGGGCGCACAAATGATGGAAAAAATGAAAGCGTCGGGGTTGATGACGGACGTGGATACAGATTATCAGCTGGGAATGCCGGAGCTGAAAATTTATCCCGATCGCGAAAAAGCAGGCGCTCGCGGCGTGAGTGTTCTTTCAATCGCAAACACCATCAACGCGACCATGGGCGGTGTGCGCATCGGTAAGTTCACAAGTAATGGTAAGCGTTATGATATTCGCGTTCGTCTTGCCGAATCGGACCGTACGAATGTCAAAGATATTGAGAGCATTTGGGTGCGCAACCAGCAAGGTGAAGCGGTACAACTTTCACAAGTCATTACGAGCGAAGTCAAACCGACGCTTTTTTCAATTACGCGAAAAAACCGCGCCCGTGCTGTGAGTATTTACGCGAATCCCGCGCAGGGGCACTCGCAGCAAGAAGCTTTAGCTAAGGTGAACGATATCGCCAAAGAGATTTTGCCCAAAGATTATCAGCTTGTTTTCTCAGGGGGCTCTCAGGCATTTGAAGAATCGAACAAAAGTTTGATTTATGCTTTAGTGTTGGGTGTTTTTGTGGCGTATATGGTTTTAGCGACGCAGTTTAATAGTTTTATTCATCCCTTTACGGTTTTATTGGCCTTGCCTTTCAGTTTAACCGGAGCTTATGTAGCGCTTTATGTTAGCGGTAACACGCTCAATCTTTACAGCATGATCGGGCTGATTCTTTTGATGGGAATTGTGAAAAAGAATTCGATTTTGTTGGTGGACTTTACAAATGAATTGCGACGGCAAGGCAAAGATGTGCGCGGCGCATTGCTTGAGGCTTGTCCGATTCGGCTCCGTCCGATTTTGATGACTTCGGTTGCGACCGTGGCCGCAGCTATTCCCGAAGCTTTATCTAAAGGCGCGGGATCTGAAACCGTAGTACCCATGGCCACAGCGATTGTCGGCGGCGTGACAATTTCAACTCTGCTTACGCTTTTTGTTGTTCCTTGCGCTTATGAAATTTTCTCTAGGTTTGAAAAGCGTGATTATCAAGCCACTGAAATGGACCCGTCTTCGGTTTAGTAAAACAGTTTATTTTGAATGAAAAGGCTCAATTGAGCTCTCAACAAGAATCCAAAAATTTAAAAATTGCTCTATTGGTTTCGGCGCTCATGCTTTGCGTGGCGGTTTTGCCGAATATTCCGTATGGGTACTACGGTTTTTTGAGACTTGTCGTTTGCGCGGCCTGTATTTATACCGCGGTTATTTTGCGCGGGCGCGAAGCTTTAAAAGCGCACTTCATTCCTTTTGCTATTCTTGCTTTGCTTTTCAATCCGGTTGCACCGATTTTATTGTCCCGCGAGTTTTGGATGCTCATTGATATTTCGACCGCAGTTTATTTTTTGACGCTGTCCAAAAAAATCTAACCCTCCCTTTGAGTCTTCGGCTTAAAATAGTGCATGAGTTTATCTGAGTTTCAACCCATCGCTGAAAAACATATCCGCGATATTCTCGCCTTGTCATTTCAACACGATGATTCGCATGCCGCGATTGTGGTGTTTGATTCCCAATGTGAGCTGGCGGTTGCTTTGACCCGTGCTTATCGAGTCAGCCTTCCCAAGGCGCAGTTTATTGATTTTGATTCCACGCCGCCCGAGGCTATTTTGGCCGCCTTTGAAACCTTAAAGCCGCTGGATTTAGTGGTCTTAATTCAATCGACTAATTTTCGACTTAATGCTTTTCGGATTCGTGTGGAGCTTTTTAAACGCGAAATCAAAGCGATTGAGCATGTGCATCTGGCGCGCATGCCAGGGTGTCAGGCGGAGCGGTATATTGATTCACTGGCCTATGATGCCAAATATTACCGTGGTGTCGGAGCGGCACTGAAAAGAAAAATTGATCAAGCGGCTGTCGGTGTTGTGGATTCCGATGGCGAACAGCTTGTTTTTGAATCGGGTTTTGAATCAGCAAAGTTGAATGTAGGCGATTACACCGGCATGAAAAATATCGGCGGGCAATTTCCTATCGGCGAAGTTTTTACTGAAGCCAAAGACTTAGAACATGTGAATGGCAAAGTGCGCATTTTTGCTTTTGGTGATTCTTCATTCAGTGTGAATACACCTGGAAAACATATTACGCTTGTGATTGAAAAAGGCCGAGTAGTTCGGGCGCTCGATTCGACGCCGGAGTTTGACAAGGTTCTTGAGCAAATTCGGGCTGAAGAAGGCGAGGTGTGGATTCGTGAGCTTGGCTTGGGTATGAATCGCGCTTTTACGCGTGAACGGCGCGTAGATGACATCGGAACTTATGAGCGCATGTGCGGCGTGCATTTATCGATGGGCGCTAAGCATACGATTTATAAAAAACCGCAATTCACTATCAATCAAGCTCGCCACCATGTGGATGTGTTTGCTGAAACAAAAGAAGTGACTTTAGATGGAGAAGTGATTTATCGTGATGGGGCCTGGTTAGTATCCGGAAGCCTTTAAGCCTGAGGGCAAGGATAAGATTTTAAGACAGAGGGGATAAATCAGATGGTCAACTGGGAAGATTGGGTAGATGTTGTCGTGACGTCGTTAGCTCCTGCGGTTTTAATTTTTGCCATAGCTTTTGCTTGGGCGAAGATCAATCACAAAAAGCAGAAAGACGAGTTTTTTGATCGGCGGTACGATTTTTATAAAAGAGTTAAAGAGTTTTGGCTTTTGACGCAGAATAAAAACAATCACGCGCCGACATTGGAAGACTTAATTCCTTTCGCGAAGGAAGCCGCGTTTCTTTTTGGAAAAGATGTTCAAGACCATATTCTGTCCCTTTCGGGGAAGCGTCATCAAGGTTCGCCTCTTTTTCCTGAAGAAGATTTTACGCTGCCATTTCGAAAATATTTAGACTTGCCGTGACGGATGGCATTAGGGTTGTGCTCGGCAATCTGCTCATCGCCATGCCTGATTAATTGTTATTAGTCTTTCGGTTAAGCTCAAGTTGAACTCTACGAAGCAATGAGACTCGGGTTCAATCCATTCTTCCGATCTGCTCAGACAGCTGCGTCCTGACGGCGCAAAACTCGCATCTCGAAAGAATGGACTTGAACCTTTCGCGCTAAGGTGGGGTGGGGCTGTCATCGGAGAAAGCCTTGGCAAGTTTGCCTGCGGCGTTTCCCGTTTTAGATAGCGCCTCACGCTCGAAATCTCGCTTTTGGCGCTATTTCTTTAGTCTTCCGTCTTTAGTCGTCGGTCTGTGGTTAGCAATCTAATTTACTTGCAGCAGCAATCCTTTGAGGTATTCGCCTTCGGGATGGTATAGCGAAATAGGGTGATCTATGGCATTGGCGGTTTTGGCGAGTATTTTGACTTCGCGTTTCGCGTCTTTGGCTGCGCCGAAGATAATTTTTTGAAATAAATCCGGTGTGATGAATGAAGAGCAGGACGCGGTATAAAGCAATCCTCCTACCGGCAGTTTTTTGATGGCTGCTAAATTAATGTCTTTATAGCCACGCGCGGATTGCTGAATTTGACTTTTGTTTTTACAAAAAGCCGGCGGGTCCAAAATAATCAAGTTAGGTTCAAACGAGTCTTCGCGTAAAAACTCAAACACATCGCGTTTTTCGGCAAAATGGGGAGTCTGCGGAGTGTTGAGCGTCATGTTTTGCTTTGCTGCTTCAATCGCATGCTCAGAAATATCCACGGACATAATTTGTTTCGCTCCGCCGAGCGCGGCCGCGACGGAAAAGCCGCCGTTATAACAAAAGCAATCGAGCACATCTTTTCCCGCGGCAATTTTGCGGATCAGTTTGCGGTTTTCGCGTTGATCTAAGAAGAAACCTGTTTTTTGCGTGCTCTCCCAGCGAATAAGAAAACGCATGCCGTTTTCCATGATTTCGGTTTGGCCGTCTACGGGTAATCGACCGGCAAGGACTCTGCTTTCTTTTTCCATGCCCTCGATTTTGCATTCCGCAAGCGAAATTTTTTCGTAAACGGCACGGAGTGAAAAATGTTTTTCAAGCAAAGGGAGAATTAGGCTTTTCTGCTTTTCCATGCCGAGTGTTAAAAATTGCACGACAAGGATATCGTGATAAAGGTCGGCAACAAGGCCGGGTAAAAAATCACCGTCCGAATTAATGATGCGGCAGGCATTTGTTTTTGCGTTCAATACGCGTTCCTTGCGAAGAGTAACGGCTTGACCAATTTTATCGTCAAAGAATCCACCGTCAATCCAGCGCGGCTCAAAGGCCAGCATACGGACTGTGATCTGGGAATTGGGATTAAAATAACCGACGCCCAGGAAATATCCGTTGTCCGCCACAACTTGCACCAGGTCACCAGGCTGCAAGCCCTCTTCGACGGAATCAATCGCACCGGAGAAAATCCAAGGGTGAAAGCCTAAAACAGGCTTTTCCTTGCCTTTTTTCAGAATACAGCGCGGGTAATTAATTTGCATAGCCTATTCTACCATAGGCCGAAACGGCTTGACGCAGTTGCTATACTTCCAACTATGCAAAACTTAATTTCATTCTTAAGAAAAAACAAGCTCGCGCGTATTTTGTTTGCCGCGCTGATTGTCTTGAGCTTTTTGGGTTTGTGGGCCCACCATCACGAAGCGGGTCATGGCCATGACTGTTCCGTTTGTCACGCCGTGCAGAGCTTGATCGTTCAAGTTGCGGGACTTATTTTCTTCGTGTGGATCGCGTCCGTCCGACCTTGGCGCGCGTGTCGCTCAGAGCCGGCACCGCTCTTTTCTTTCTTTCATGGCGCGATCCTTGCCAATCGTGCCCCTCCGACTTTCGCTTAAAACCATTTCTTTCTAAGTTCGGATTTTTTACCCGGGCTTTTTTTCTTTCTATTCAAGGAGTGTGTATGCGAAAGTTTTTTTTATTTCTCTTAACTTTGTCTTTTATCTTTGAATCGGTAATGCCGGTTCACGCGCAAGATGCGGGATTTGAAATGCTGCAAAAGAGCATGATGGAGATGCAAAAAAATATGCAGCAGTTGCAGCAGACCATCGCTCAGCAAAATGAGCTGATTCAAAAGCAGCAAATGCAGATTAACGCGATTGAGAGTAAAGCCAATGTGGCTATTACGGGTCCAAACGGAAGCTCAACACCGGTGATGTCCGGCGGATTAGACCGTGCGGGCTCTGGTAAATGGAATCCCGAAATTGGCGTCATAGCCGACATCGTCGGACAAGTCGATTCTCCCGGTCGTGAAGATGAAGAAGGCCGCGATCGCATTAGCGCCCGCCATTTAGAGCTTGCCTTTGGCAGCGCGATTGATGCTTATTCGAGGCTTGATGCGACGATTGCTTTCTCTGACTTTGAAGATGTGCATTTAGAAGAAGCGTATTATACCAATCATGCTTTGCCGCTGGGTGTTACAGGTCGTTTGGGTCGTTTGAAGCCGCGCATTGGTAAAGTGATTCCGGTTCATCGCGATACTTTAGATACGGTTGATGTGCCACTTGTGATTCAGCGTTTCTTTGGTCCGGAAGGCTACAGTAAGTCTGGTGCCGAGCTGACTAAGCCATTTAGCTTTACGGATAAGGTAAGCCATTCTTTTGCATTTGGTATTTTAGAGGGTGGGTCAGGTGAAGATCATGGTCATGCCGAGGAAGAGGGCGAAGAGGACGCGCGCATGTTTGGCGAATCACGCCGTCATCCGACTCTATTTGCTAATCTGAAAAACTACCTCGAGTTAACTCAGAACACGGGCATTGAAGCTGGGCTTTCGTATTTAACCGGCGGCAGCGAAACCAAAAATCCTTCCTTTGGAACGCATGTGATTGGTTCTGACCTAACTTGGACTTGGAATTACGCGGATCAGCGGCATGTCAAGCTTCAGAATGAAAACTATTTTGGTCGTCGTTCCGAACAGCGTGGAGAAGCTCTTGGTGATGACGAAGATACTGAAGAAGTAGAGTTAACTACTTTTCCTGAAGTGGATGACAGCCAAAACTTTTGGGGAAGCTATTTCCTTGCCGATTGGCGCTTTAATCCTAAATGGGCCGTTGGTAGCCGTTTAGATTATGTGAACTTAGTCAGAGGCGTTACGCTTCAAAATAGCGATGGGTATGATTTAGGCTGGGCGGCTTATCTTACTTTTTATCAAAGCGAATTTGCCCGCTGGCGCATACAGCTCAATCATAAGAATCTGACGGACGGCAAAGATCCTGTGTTGGAGGGAATGATTCAAGGCACCTTTGCAATCGGCGAACACAAACACAAAATTTCGTGAAAATAATTCATCTGCTTCGTCACAGACGGTGCTTCCTTGTGCGGCGTATTTCTAAATACGCCTCCGCGGGCGCTTGTCTGTTCCTTGCATCTGAATCATTTTGACGAAATTTTAGTTGAGTGGTTGTCGAGCTCAGTTCGGGATTGGTAATAATCGAGTTTTAATAAGGAATTTATGCGAAAGCTAATCAGTCTTTGGTCTTTAGTCTTTAGTCTTTGGTCTTTATCTGTTTTTGCGGCGGAAAAGCCGCTGAAAGTTGTTGCTAGCACGACGTTTTTTAAAAGTTTGGTAGAGCATATTGGCGGTGATCGCGTTGAGGTTCGCGCTGTGGCTTCACCTAAATTTAATGTGCACTATATTCAGCCGAAGCCGAGCGATGTGGCTCGTACCGCAAAAGCGGATTTATTTGTTTTTGCGGGACTGGATTTAGAGGCGTGGGCTGATCCGTTATTGCAGGCTTCCGGACGGCATGATCTTTTTCGCGGCCAAGCACGCAATTTAGATATGTCGCTGGGTATTCAGCTTTTAAAACCGCCCTCGGTTTTGACGCGTGCGGATGGGGATGTGCATGCTTTTGGAAATCCTCACTATCATATGAACCCTGAAAATGTGCTGATCATGATTCCGCACGTGGCCGCTAAATTATCAGAGTTGGACGCTGTCAATGCCGCGCAATACCAAAAGAACGCGGATGATTTAGAGGTTGAGTTGCGCACTCAAATTCAGGATTGGAAAAATCAGTCCGCGGCCCTGCGCGGGATTTCGGTTTTTTCATATCATGATGAGGTGGCCTATTTAGCTGAGTTTCTTGGGTTTCAAGATATTGAATATCTTGAGCCCAAGCCGGGTGTTTCCCCTTCGCCCAAGCACTTGGAAAGATTAGAGAGGGTAGCCACGGAAAAAAACGTGAAGCTGATTTTAGCGGCATCTTATTATTCCCGTCGTCTGCCTGAAAAGCTTGCCCAAAAAATTAGGGGCAAAGTCGTGACGATCGCTCAAAATCCGGGGGAAGTTAAAGGAACGGAAGACCTGCTTGCTTTTTATGATTACAATGTGAAATCATTGACTCAAGCATCCTAACTTTTATATTGCGATCGTAACGAGGGAAAACAATGGAATTTTTTCAAATGATGATTTGGCCTTTCGCCGCGTGCTTGGTATTGGCCGGCATTCATTGCTACTTGGGACTGCATGTTCTTGAGCGGCAAGTCATTTTTGTGGATTTGGCTTTAGCACAAATCGCAGCTTTGGGATGCGCGGCGGCGCTAGTGGCGGGATATGCTCATGATGGACCTGAGTCTTATTGGCTTTCTCTGGCTTGCACTTTAATCGGCGCGGCTGTTTTTTCTCTCTTGCGAGTGAGAGAGCAGAAAGTATCTCAAGAAGCCATGATCGGAATCACTTACGCCGTGGCGGCTTCTTTGATGGTTTTATTTTTGAGCCGTTCGGGAGAGGGTGATGAGCATATTCGTGAAGCGCTGGTCGGCAATGTTCTTTTGGTCCAGCCCGGCGAAGTTTTTAAAATGTTAGCGCTTTATATTGCGGTTGGTGTATTTCACTTTATTTTTCGCAATAAATTTCTGCTGATTTCCCAAAAACCGCATGAAGCTGCTGAGCGTAGATGGAATATTCGCCTTTGGGATTTTCTTTTTTATGCTTCGTTTGGCTTAGTTGTGACCAGCTCCGTGCGAATCGCCGGAGTATTACTCGTTTTTTCACTGCTTGTAATCCCTGCTTCCGTGGCGGTGCTTTACGCGCAAACCGTGCGTGCGCGGCTTTTGATCGGTTGGGCAGTGGGTTTGCTGGGCAGTTTTTTAGGAATGGCGCTATCGTATTTCGGTGATTTCCCGACGGGCGCCAGTGTGGTTTGTACTTTAGCGCTTATCTTGCTTGGCGTTAGCGTTATTTCAAGCCTTCAAAAGAAATAAGAAGCGTTATTTTTTGATGTGAGACGGCGCGTAGCGGCGGATATAAAAAGCAAACATTAATGCCGCGGTTAAACAAAGCGCTGCATCAATGTGGAAGGCAAGCTGAGAACCTCCCAGCTTCCATATCAAGCCGAAGAGCAAACTTGCCGGAAGCGCGGCAATTCCCACGATAAAGTTGTACCACCCATACGCTTGTCCGCGTTCGCCCTCAGTTGTGATGTCAGCCAAGAAAGCGCGCTCCGTCCCTTCTGTTAATCCGGAGAAAAGGCCGTAAACCATAAAGATCACCCAAATCTGCGAAGGGGATTGAGCGTACCCGAATAAAACGTAAACCGCCGCGTAAATAATCCACCCCAATAAAATCAAATGCCGCCGTCCGATTTTATCGGAAAGAATTCCGAGCGGCAGAATCGTGGAGCTTTTAATGATGTGCAGCGCAACCCAAAGCAGAGGAATTTGCGCGGTGGGTACGCCGCAGGCTTGCGCGTGCAGCAGTAAAAAAGCATCAGAAGAGTTGCTGAGAATAAAGACAAATAAAATGACTAAATAGTGGCGTAATTTTCCCTGCGGTAAGGACCATGAAAATTTTTTGAAAACAGCAGGCTCACGTTGATGTGTTTCGCGGACTTTCCAAAGAATAAGTGCGATAGCGGCTGTTCCCGGGATGGCTGCCAGCCAAAAAATAATTCGGAGGTCTTGGATGAAATAAGCCAAAAGAACGGCTGAAATGAGCGGGCCGACAACGGAACCCGCGTTGTCCATCGAGCGTTGATATCCAAAAGCGCGGCCTTGATGTTCGGCGGCAGTGGCGTCAGCAATTAAGGCGTCACGAGGAGATGTGCGCAATCCTTTGCCCGTTCGGTCAATGGCGCGGATCAGCATCACCGTCCACGGGCTTTGTGCCAGTGCCATGAGGGGACGTGAAAAAGATGAGAGCGTATAGCCGAATAAAACCATTTTGCTGCGGTCGCGAGTACGGTCGGCGTGAATGCCCGAATAAAGTTTAAGAAAAGAACAGGTGGATTCGGCGAACCCTTCGATTAGGCCGAGGAAAAGCGCGCTGGCGCCGAGTGTTTGGGTTAAAAAGAGAGGTAAGAGAGGATAAATCATTTCGGCAGAAACATCCGTCAAAAAGCTGACAAAACCAAAGACGATGACATTGGTCGAAAGACCTCGAAAAAACCTTTTCATAAGGGCTTTTTAATTGAAAGCTTTTTATAAAACATTAAATAACTATTTCTTTGTTAAGGCTTTACCTAAAATTGACGTAGAAAGATAACACGGGAGGCCGTATGAGCATCCAAAAAATATTTCAAATTACTTTGTTTTTCGTCGTAATCGCTTTTTTGTACAGACATTTTATTTCTTACGTCGGAAATTAATTTTCCGATCAAGTGATTTTAAGCCCGGTTACTTTTAACCGGGCTTTTTTTCTGTCCGCATCTTTTTCGCGAGCCCGGGATGATAGCGCCAATGCCAAGGTTCAAATGAAATTCCGTAAGGATTTCCGCGCGGATAGGAAAGCGTAAATCCGTATTTCTGCGCGTTCTTCAGCATCCACTGATATTCCGGCAAAGCTTCGTAGTCTTTTACATTCGGTTCGCCGTTAATGCCTTCCTCGTTAATCAAATCAATCGCGTGATAAGTCAGCAAGTTGTGTTCGCTGTAACCCGGCAAAGCATTCAGCTTTGCGGTTTCAATCAAGGAGTAGCCGTGCTCACGAAGGTACTTGATGAAATTGTAAAGATGATAAGGTTTGCCGCGATGCGCCGATTCAATATAAAGTCTTTTTCCGATATCTTTTTCCATCGCTTGCATCATTTTTTCGTAAGCTTCATAGGCTTCCGGAGAAACAGCTTGGGGCGGCAGAGATGTGCGCTCTCCGTTTAATCTGATTTTTTGTCCCGTAACTTCGATGAAAGGCTTGGCGTTTCTTTCTTGTTTTTGCCGTGGAGTCTTGACCTTGAGTTGATGAGGTTTAAGGTGTTGAATTTTTTTTAGCAACTTCTTTTCATTTTTATTGAGCGGAGCATACAGTTCGTCAAACGTAAGCAAGTTGGCGTTGCTTTGCGCCTTTTTCTTTTCAATTAGCGGCGTTAATTTTTCCAAAAAGGAATCCACCGTTCGCGCGTCTTGATCAGTAAGTTTCTCAACGTTGAGCGCGGAAAGAGCAGGGGTTGCTGGAAAAGCCAAAATAAAACCAAGGCAGATTATTTTTAAATTCATACGGACCTTTGATTGCAGAATTAATTTGCTGTTGTTTTTTGTGCGCGGTGCAGTGTCTTTTGCGCGTAGAGTTCTTTGTCGGCGCGGGCGATGAGCTCGTCGATTGAGCAAGGATTCGTTGGGTCAAAATAGGCTGAACCAACACTGACGCGTAATTTATAGTCGTATTCTTTTGAGGCGTTATTTTTTTTAAGCTGCGTTTGAAAATGTTCTAAAAGGTCCGGCAAGCTGGTTTGCGCGGCTTCAAGAGCCACAACAGCAAATTCATCGCCCCCAATACGCGAAATAATGTCCGATTTGCGGAATGTGTTCTGTAATAGCTGGGAAAGCCTCTTGATGGCGCGGTCGCCTTCGGGGTGACCCATGGTGTCATTGACTTTTTTCAGCTCATCCATATCCAGCACGAACAGCCAAAAGCCCCGCTTGTGCCGCAGAGAGAGTCGGATTTGCTCATCCGCGAGCAGCCAAAGACCGCGGCGGTTGTAAAGCTGGGTGAGTTCGTCGGTCAGCGATAACGCCACCATAATTTCCCGAATGCGATTGCGCTCAAAAGAGAAAATATAAATGGCCAGTAAAAATCCTAGCAAAACACCGATGACGAAAACCGCGGGAGCTTCCCAGCGGTAATGATTTTTTTTGAATATTTTTGTACTCGTGCAAACGACTTTCCAATAATGTCCCGCGACTTTGATTTCAGACTCAACTTGCCAGCTGTCTTCGGCTTTGCCCTCCGACTGCGGGTTGTAAGTGTAGATGAGTTTTTCTTTGTTTCTTACGGCTTGAGCGTAAATTCGAAGCTCCAACTCCGAAGTTTTAAAATTTCTGAGAACGGATTCCAACATTTTACGAATATGAAAAGCCGCTACGGCATAACCGCGCAGATTTTTTTTTCGATCCTCAAATGAGAGAAGCTCGGCATTTTTTTCATAGATCGGGGCGAACACCTGAAAGCCGTTGCGCGAAGCCGCCGGCTCATTTTCAAATTGCGGCAAATTCATGACGATCGTTGCCGCGGGCCGGCCTGTTTCAAGAGCCTTTCTGATCGCGGGCTGCGTGATGGCGTAAGAAGCTTCATCTAGTCCCAAAACATGTCTGTTGCGTTCGAGCGGCTCAACGTAAAGAACCGGAAAATATTCTTCGCGCTCCTGAGCGGGAACCATGAGTCCGCGATGATCATATTGTTTGATTGTGTAATCAGAAATAGCGTCGTTATTGGCGGACTGAATCAGTTTTGGTAAATCTTCATGCGCAACCCTCGGAGACCAGCCGAGCATATAAATATCGGGGCGTCGTCCGAAAATATGATCGGCAAATTGTTTGAATTCGGAACGTTCAACCGAATCGCTTGCCACATAAAGCCCGCTCAGTTCGTTCAGGACCTCAAGGTTGCTTTCAATCGAGTCTTTGAGAGTGACGACGATGTTGTTGGATATGCGTTCAAATTCATTTTGCAGACGAGCTTTTTCAAGCTCCTGCATTTTCATAAAAGTTAATACCGTTACCAGCAGACTGATACCTAATATTAAAAGCGAAGGGCGATGTTTAAAAAAAGAAGTCTGCTGGTGATCGACCAGCATGGCGAGATCCCGCTTTTTGGGAGTGGGCTGATTCATTGTTGGAATAAGTTTACCCTATTAAAGTGTTTCCTGCTAACTCAGAAGCCTAAGCCCTATTTTCGGCCTTTATCTGCTTTTCTGTAATAGAAACCGGGTTAAGATGAAGGCAGCAGTTTTAAACCTGCCGCCCCTAGCAGAATTAAGCTGATACAGGCAATGCGCAGCGCATGAGCAGGTTCATTCAAAAAGAAAATACCGACAATCGCAGTTCCTGCCGTACCGATGCCGCCCCAAACCGCATAAGCAGTACCGATAGGAATTGTTTTAGCGGCTTGGGCAAGCATCCAGAAGCTGACAGCCATAAGAGTGATAACAATCAGCGACGGCAGCCACTTTGTAAAACCTTCGGTATATTTGAGTCCGACGGCCCAAGCGATTTCGAGAATGCCCGCGCCAAGCAAAAAAAGCCACGCCATAAAATCAGCCGATGATTGCTTCGGCCTCAATTTCAATCAGCATATCCGGGTCAATGAGTTTGCTGACTTCAACCATGGTGGTCGCGGGACGCGCGGCCGCAAAAAATTCGCCGTGAGCTTTTCCGACTTGTTCCCATTGTGAAATATCCTTCAGGTACATGCGTGTACGAACAACGTCGGTTAACTTCGCGCCGGCTTGCTTTAAAGCGGATTCGATGTTTTTGAGGGTTTGAACGGTTTGCGCGTAAGGATCACCTTTGCCTACAAGCCCATCCGGTGAAGATGCGGTTGTGCCTGAAACATGCACGAGGTTGCCGATTTTGACCGCGCGGGAATAACCGATAATCGGCTCCCATTTTCCGCCCGTAGAAATATTTTGTCTGCTCATGGTTTTCTCCTTTGATAAATAAGATTGCAATGACGCATAGCCTAACCAAAAATGCGCCGATTTAAAACCTCATTTTTAAAGTGAAAGGTGGATAGTGGTGTTTGGATAGATTAAAATGCCGCTTATGAATTTTGATCCCGCAGAAAAACTCAGTGAAAGTGAAATTGAAGATACCTGGTCGGTGCTTTCCGCCGATGAGCGGGCGGAAGCTTTTTCCCTAATCGGCCGTGAAGAAGCGCAGGATTTTTTTCTTAAGATTTCCGTGGATGACCGTGCGCAAATTATCCGCCGCTTACCCGAGGGTGAGAAACGGCTTTGGCTGAGGCTTTTGGCGCCGGACGATGCCGCTGATTTAATTCAACATTCTCCCGATGAAGAACGAAGCGTGTTGCTTAATTTATTGGATGATCAGAATCGGCGTGAAGTGAATGTATTGCTGACTTATAAGCAGGATGTCGCGGGCGGACTGATGAACCCGCATTTCGCGCGCGTGCCGCCCGATTTAACCGCGGATGAAGCGATACGTTATTTGCGTCTTCAGGTTCAAAAGCATTTAGAAAACATTTATTACGTTTATGTCTTGGACGAGGCTCAAAAACTTTTGGGCGTGGTTTCTTTCCGTGATTTATTCAAAGCTACCCCGGATAAAAAAGTGCGCGACATCATGAAGGTTGAAGTTACCACGGTTACTGAAAACCAAGATCAAGAAGCCGTAGCGAAAATTTTTTCTCAGAGGAAATTTTTTGCGCTTCCGGTTGTGGACGACTTTCACCGTCTCAAAGGTATTATCACCGCGGATGACATTTTGCACGCGGTTCAGGATGAAGCCACCGAAGATATTCAAAAGTTGGGCGGTATGGAGGCTTTGGATAAGCCTTACATGCAAATTGGTTTTTGGGAAATGCTTAAGAAACGCGGTGTCTGGCTTGTGGTTCTTTTTTTTGGCAGCATGCTCACCGCGACCGCGATGGCTTTTTTTGAACATGAGATTGCGCAGGCTGTGGTGCTGGCGCTGTTTGTCCCGCTGATTATCTCAAGCGGCGGAAACTCCGGCTCGCAGGCCGCGACGCTGGTGATCCGCGCGATGGCGCTGGGAGAATTTCAGCTGCGGGACTGGTGGCGCATTGTTCAGCGTGAAATATTAATCGGGCTGGGGCTGGGTTTGATTCTCGCGCTTTTAGGGTTGCTACGTATTTTGACCGCCGGTTATTTGTTTCATTCTTACGGTGAACATACTTTTTTAATCGGTTTTGTCGTTGCAGCGAGTCTTATCGGAATTGTCGTCTGGGGAACCGCGATTGGTTCGCTCTTACCTTTTATTCTGAAAAAGTTCGGTTTTGATCCGGCCAGCGCTTCCGCGCCTTTTGTTGCGACGCTCGTCGATGTTTTTGGAATCGTGATTTACTTCTCGATCGCCGCGCTTGTCCTCAAGGGAACTTTGCTTTAGTCCGCGCTCTTTTTGCCTTAAACTTAGCTGAAAAAGCCAATCAAGCTATGTTTTGGATGTTTATGCTATAAATAATATTTTGGTTCTGTGCTTTGAACCAAGTATCTTTATAACTAGCGGAATACTTATGAAAAAAGATAAAAAACTTATTCAATGCGTTTTGGGCTTACTTCTTCTTGTTGCGGGGATGCCCCTGCCTCTTTGGGCAGAAGACGTTGCAACGCAAGCCGGGCCAGGGAGCGGAAATTTTGTGCCGGTAATTAGCGCGGAGAATATTTCAGATTCCCAATCTGAAAACAATGTTTTACCACAGCGCAGTTTAGAAAATGCGGCGGTTATCACATTGCCCGGAGATGTCGTGATTATTGAAGATGAAAAAAAAGACCCGCGCGTGAAAGAGATTTTGGACGGTATTGGTTTGAATGAAAAGGAAACTCAAACTTTCTTAAACTATACCGAATCTGCTTTGCAAAGCATCGATAAAGTTTTGAACTCTAATGTCGCTTCTCCGGCGAATTATGAGGCTGTGGAAAAGCAGTTTGAAAGATTGACGAGCTTTGCATCCAAGCATAGCGCTAATGAAAATGTTATCAAAGCCGTAACCGCGGTCATCAATTCTTTTTTTGAGCAAGCGGCAAAGAGGACCGCTTCTCCGACTGAGAGCCTCAATGATTCGGCTTTACCTAAGAATGAAAACTTGCTGCAGAATCTTTTGGATTACGAAAGTGATGAACAAAATCGTTCTGAGATGTCCGTGGATTCTTCCTTGGATCAGCAGGCAGAAACGGTTGATTCCCCGGAAAGATCGAAGCGGCGCGAACAGGTTATGGAGCAGGTTTTGGAAATTCTGCGTAAAGGGGCTATTGATTCTCAGTCGCCGGCTGTTTCTCGCGCAATTTACCGCAGCTGGTATTTATCGGTTTCAAAAAAGGCCCGTGATTTGCGTTTCAGCCGCTTGCGTGCGATGATGTTGCGTCAACAAAATGCTGAAACACCTTCACCCGCAATTTAACGGACGTCCTCAAACTCTTCGAATCTTCTTTTTTTTCGCGGTTCTTGTATTTGTTCCCGTCCTGGTTTCTTTTCCTCAGGAGGCTGATTTAGAAGGCTTGCGCACGGAAATTTCACAGACATTGCAAAAATTGAATATTGAGTCCACCAATGATACCCTGCTCATTTTTCCGCGAATAGAGCAGGCCTCTGCGGCTGAAGAGCAGGGAAATAAAGCTCTGGCATTTGAACTTTTGAAGTCATGCCGATTTGATTTAAACTTAATTGAAAGTCAGCTTGCTTTTGATTCGGATCAGTTTTGGCCGCGTCAGGCATGGCTTGAGATTATTTTTGATCTTTTGCGCAGCTCTGTCTTAATCGCGATTCTGGCGCTCATTTCCGTAAAGCTTTCATTTTTCCGAAAAAAAGAAAGTGCCGTGGCGGTACTTGCAAAATGGCCGACAGTATTTTGGCTTACCATAGCCGGTTTTTTATTCGGAACTTATGACCTCATTCGCTATGGCTCGGCGGCTTCCAGTTACTTTGATTTACAAATTGTTTTTGCGGCGTGTGCCGGGTTTGCCGGCGGATTATTGCCCGGACTTGTTTGCGGAGTCATTTTTTCCGTAATGCGCTTCCTTCTGCAGCCGCAGAGCTGGATGATTGCGGCGGCGTTAATCGGTTCAGGCTTATTGGGAGCGGTTTTCTTTTATGGAGCAAAACGCTTCGGAAAGAGACTGCTTTGGTCTGTCTTCGCCGGAATTTTTGCCGGAGCCACGCACGCTGCGGTTGTTTTCATCGGTCCGGATTGGCCGCGGGAATATGCTTTATTAGCCGCCGGCTGGACCGGCTTTGCTGAGGCTTGCGGAATTATTCTTTTTACCGCGGTTGCACTCGTTCTTTTGCGTGATGAAAAACAAAAAGCCGCTGAAAAGGAGTTGCTGCAAAGCCGCTTGTTATTGCTTCAAACCCAAATCAAGCCGCATTTTCTTTTTAATGCTTTAAATACAATCGCGGCGGTCAGTTCAAGAGAGGCGGCGGCGCAAACACGAGGATTAATTGAAAAGCTGGCTGATTTTTTCAGGCTTTCATTGCAGCATGGGCGCGATCAAATTACATTGAGTGAAGAAATGGATTTTGTGGATGCCTACCTTGATTTGGAAAAAGCCCGGTTTGGTGACAGCCTGAAAATAGAAAAAAATCTTCAATGGTCATCCCGCTCCCGAGATTTAAAAATACCCGCGCTTTTGGTTCAGCCTTTGGTTGAAAACGCGATCCGGTATGGTGCTCGAAAAAAAACAGAGCAAGGCACGGTTGCTATCGATATTATTGAAGCGGAAGATAACGTTGAAATTTCAGTGCGGGACAACGGTCCCGGGATACAGCCTGAGAAACTTGCTGCTTTGCAAAAAGGCGAAGCGGTTCGGGGCGAGGGGCTGGGAATTGGACTGGGTAATATCCGGCAAAGATTGCGTCAAACTTTCGGAAAAAAAGCCGAAATCATTTTTGAGTCTTCTGCTGCGGGAGCTCGCGTGGTTTTAAAATTGCCGATGGAGAGGGATGATGCAAAAAATTAAATTGGTCCTTGCTGATGATGAATCGTTGGCACGCGAAGATCTGATGCGAATGCTCGCGAGTGAGGCTGACTTTGAAGTCATCGGACAAGCAAGCGATGGTAAGCAAGCGCTTGAGCTCGCGCGCCGCTTAAAGCCGGATGTTGTTTTTCTGGATATTGATATGCCTTTTTTAACCGGCATAGAAGTCGCGCTTGAGCTCGCGCAAGATCCTTCACCGCCCAGGGTTGTTTTTTCAACGGCTTTTGATCAGTATGCGGTGGATGCTTTTGAAGCCAATGCTCTGGACTATATTTTGAAGCCCTGCCGTCAAGACCGTCTCAAAAAAGCTCTCGAAAAAATCAAGACTCATTTTTCTGCCGGCCAAAAACAAAACGGGCTAGGGAAGCTGGAAGGATCTTTTTTAAAGAAAGGATTGATTCAGAAGATTGCCGCAAGGCAAAAGAATTCCAAAGAGAAAATGGTTCTCGACCCCGCTGAAATTGATTTTTTTCACGCGGAATCAGCCGAGGTTTTTGCGCACATCAAAGGACAAGACTTTATCGTGAGTCTGACTTTAAAAGAATTGGCTGAGGGGCTTGAATCCCGCGGATTTGCGCAATGCCACAAAGCTTATCTTGTGAACTTATCGCGCGTTCAGAAAATCAGCCCTCTCTTTAGCGGGAATTATCAAATTATTCTTAAAACCTCCGATGCCCCCAAAGTTCCTCTTTCCCGGCGCTATGCCGGCCATGTCCGTTCTCAGCTTGGCGGCTGGTAAAGAAAAAACCTGGCTGAATAAAGTCCAAAATAGCGGATTTTTCGGTTTACCGCTTATTCAAAGATTTTACCGCTTATCGCCGCTTTTCGACCTCTTATCGAGTTTGTTTAGACTTTGATAAAGACTTCCGCCATCTTTCTATTAGGAAATAACAAGGGAGGATGCGCAAATGAATACTTTAAAACTGAATGTAAAAATTTATAGCGTTGTTACCGTCATCATTTATTTTTTTACAAATGTGACACCGCTTCTTGCGGCGGATGCTCAGCCGATTCAACAGGATGGAAGCGGCCAATTCGTTGCTGTGGTGGATCCTGATAACCAGTTCTACGATCGTAACTTCGGTGCTCAGCTGGGCCAAGTTTCGGCAGCGGATCAATTTGAAAGCGGAAGCCCTCTTAGCCCGGTGGTTGAAGCGGAAGAAATTGCCGTTCAATGCCATGCCTATACTCGCGAATGTGGTTATGATGTTCCGGTGGAAGTGATTGTTAATCCACCGGTTGAAAACTCATTGATTAGTCCGGCGGATCCTGAAGAAACAGCGCAAGTCCATGTTGTTTTAACGGATAACACTCAGACACAATCACCGATTTATAAAACAACCGTTCGCGAAGAAGTCGAATGCGTTATCGCGCCGTGCTTTGATACAACCGATACTTACTATGCCGAAGACGGAACAGTTTTGGGAACGAGAAAACATGACTCCCGTGATGCGAGTGCCGGGCAGCTTTGGCAAACTGCGGATGGCGAGACCGTTCGCTTTGTGAGCGGAAGTCTGCTTGATAAAAATTTTGTCATTGAACGTGATGGTTATTTTTATGCCATTCAGAAAAATGATGATGGAACTTATACATCATCCTTGCCGCTCAAGCCGGCTTATGACGATGTTGAAGCTGATTTTCATTTGGGTAAAGCAAAATATACACATCAAAAAAATACATCAAATGCACTTTGTACGATGAGTTTTCCGCCTTCATGCAGCGGAACAGATGCGTCTGAAACCGACTATTACGATGAAAACGGTATTTATCTCGGAAAGAAAACCACGGTGACGACTTATTCGGGTTATGAAAGCAAAACGGAAGTGAAGTGGCATGAAGCCATTCAGCCTAGTCAGGTTAAGTTGGCTGAGCGCACTTTAGTTCAGAGTTTGGTCAATGATTTCGGGTTCTATTTTAAAACAGTACTTTATTTGATGCGCGATGGCTTAATCAAAATTGAAGTTGATTTACAGTCTTTAAGCGCGACGGTTCACATCGATCCCAGTGTTAGGGTTCCTCAAAGAGCGGTAAGCTTGATGGATCCGCTTGGGAGCAATCAATTGCCCAGTCAAATTAATTATACGCTTGGCAAAAGTCAGCCACTTATGATGGGTGTTCCGTGTTCTGTTTCTGCAGAGGGTGTGACCGATTGTGCGAAAGAACCGGAGTCGACCTATTTTTTAAAGGCGGCTTATTTTTCTGTGGGGGATAAACGGTTCTTGGCAAATTATTTGACAGAACTTAATACGGACACAGGTGTTATTCGACTCGAAGGACCGGGCAACAATCGGCTTCAGTCGGTTTTTGTGACACAAGTTGTGAATAATTGCACTGGCGACGTATGCACAGCGCAATACATTGAAGTGGTAGTCGCCCAAATGGCATATCGATACTCCGAAGACGGTAAACGAGTTGAGATTTTATTCGGTATAGGAACGGAGTACGGAGAAAGATTTGGCGGTGACAAAAAAGACGTGATTCTTGAGCAAGACTCATTTGGAACCTATCGCATTGCTGAAGTCAGAGAATATGATGAACAGGGTAATTTGGCGGTAATTAGCCAGTTTTCTTATCCTGAGCCAAAAAAAATCTGGGCGGATGTGTATGAAATTAACCCTAATGTAATGACGATTACACGAACCGATGTTCAGGGAAATATTCTTTCGACCATCCGTGTGTCACGAAAAATATCGTGGTATACGGTTCCAGTCGAACGCGAGCCTGCGGAAGAATCCGTTACTGATCTTAGTGTTTATGAAGCCTTAATTACGTTTGCGGATGGATCGGAAGAAAAAATGGATTTTTCAACTCTCGAACAGCTTTTAAAGGCTGTTGCGCATGGCGAACAAAAGATGCTTCCCTCGGCTGTGCGTGAAATGATAGCCGCATTAAAAGTCGCTTTTGGTGAACAGTACCTTGTCAGCCTTAGTAAAGACAAACAGGGTAATTACATAATTGATGTCTCGGCACTTATGTGGCCTTCCAACTTAGTGAGTTTGAGCTTTTCAATGACCGCTGACGGAAACATTTTAAGAAATACTGGATTTGTGAATTATTCTGGTGCAGGGGCAGGCTCGGTGTCGGTTGATTTTGGATTCATGCTCGCAATCATGGAACAAATTCTTCCAGGTAAGGCAAGTGTATGGCCTGGACCCGAACCAATTTTTGAAGCTGATCTCATTCTTGGGGATGATATGTTAATGGGAGATCCTGTGAATGGGAGGGGCATTAAACTTCCTGAATATATGATGCCTCTGCGCCCTAAAATAAGCCGCTTGGGCGACATGGTTGCTTTGTTGGTTGCAATGAAAAATATCAATATCTCGAGAGTGGTTGAGAATTTTTCTCACCCCGGACAGGCGAGTGTGTTTTTTGGCTACAACGGAATTAGCTATTTGGCAAAACGTCTGCAGGAGGGACAGGTAATTTTGATGCAAGCTAGTGATATTGGTGAAAATCAAATCGCGGCAATGATTTTTGGAAAGACCCCTTCCTTTGCTTATAAAACACTGACTCCTTTTTACGTCAACATTTGTCAGGCGATAGGTTGTCGACTCGGCGGACTGACAGAGTTTTTTGATGAGAATGGACAGTTTTTGGGGAGTAAAATTACTTCAAGCTGGTTGTATTCCGCCAATATCTGGAAAGATGCGCAGGGTAATGAGATTGCGCATACTTTTGATCCAGATTTTCGCGCAGGAGAAGTATTGTTAGATGCTGAAAAGGATTTGGCTGTGAGCGCTTTGGGACTTAATCCCGAAGGGTTTGGGGTTTTATCCAAAACTTCTTCTAAAATCCTGATCTTTGTTCATCAAGAAGGCTATTCGACTAAAACCATTGTGATAGAAAATATTTATTCTGACACGGTGGGATTTGTCGGGTCAAAATGGATCTTTGAAGATCGCATTGAATTTAAAGACAAACTTGGCAATGTGAAGCAGGTATTGGAATTGGTTGAAGATCCGGATGAGCTAAAGATTGTTCAAGAATTGCTCGCAGGCCGTAATGCGGAGTATCACACCGCATTTTGGAGCATGTGGGAGCAAATCCGCGGTCAAAATATTTCGATCGCTTATGATGACCGTGAAGATAAAGATAAAAAGAAACAGCCGATTTTATCCAATGTTGTGATGGCTTTCTAACGTTGAGTAAGTGAAAAAGCTCCATGACAAAAAAGATTGGACGCCAAATCAGAAGAGTCAAAGCGAAAAAATAACCGCCCCCACAGATCGGGGGCGGTTATCGGGCAGCTTGTCAGGTGGAGAGAGATTATGAAAAACAAAAATAAAAAACAACCGAAACAAAAATTAAGAAAAATATCCGGTTCTTTGCTGTTGCGGCTGCGTCTTTTGCCGACTGTTCCCGCCTTGTCCCTGTTCGTTCTGGACGAAAACGGTTACGGGTTAAGTCAGTCAGCTTATCAAAAGGTAAGGCGCAGTTAAGCAGAACAATACAGCTCAGATTGCGCGGTTGCGCCGCAGGCGCAGAGCGAGAATGTTACTGCTTAGAGTGAGCAATTCGTTGCGAGTGGTAAATGCCGGTATGGCCTGAAAATAGATAGCTCATCACGCAACCGATTCCGGCATAAACTCCGATTTCAGATCCGAACATTTCCATGGCGAGTAAAATACAGCAAAGCGGCGTGTTGGCCGCGCCCGCAAAAACCGCGACGAATCCCACTCCTGCCAAGACCGCCGTGGGTAATGTCATCACGTAACTGAGAGCATTTCCCATGGTTGCGCCGATGAAAAAAAGAGGCGTCACCTCGCCGCCTTTAAATCCCGCGCCGAGCGTGATGCCGGTAAATAAAGTTTTGGCGAGAAAATCTTGCGGCGGTAAATAGCCTTCAAATGCGGCTTGCATGGTCGGAATTCCAAGACCCAAATAGCGATGCGTTTGAAACGCGCCCGCGAGCAAAACAAGAATGATGCCGCCTACAAAAGGTCGGAGCGGAGCATAGGCGATATATTTTTTAAATAAGCCGGCCATTTTATGAATGACCCAGCTGAAACCTGATCCGGCAAGTCCGAACAAAGCTCCCGCGATTGCAATTTGAAGCAGATGAAACCAAGTCATGGCAGGCACAAACGGCACTTGATAAACGATGTGCTGAACGCCCCAAGCGAGTGTGACTAAATGCGCGATGAGTGCGGAAATAAAACAAGGGAAAATCGCTTCATAGCGCAATCGTCCGATCGCTAAAACTTCCAGTCCGAAAATCGCGCCTGCCAGAGGCGTTCCAAAAACTGAGGCAAAGCCCGCGCTGATTCCGGCCATGAGTAAAATGCGGCGATCATCGGGTGAAAGCTTGAGAGGTGTTGTGAGTTGATCCGCGAGTGAGCCGCCCATTTGTACCGCGGTTCCTTCGCGGCCCGCGGAGCCGCCGAACAAATGCGTTGCTAATGTGCCCGCGAGAACAAGCAGGCTCATGCGCAAAGGAATGACGCTTTTGGGGTCGTGAATTTCTTCCAGCAGCAAGTTGTTTCCGCCTTCAACCGCTTTGCCGATTTTGTGATAAACCCAGCCGATCAGAAGCCCGCCCAGCGGGAGAAGAAATAAAATCCAGCCATGATTTTCGCGGAGACTCGTCGCTTTGTCGAGTGAAACCAAAAAAAGCGCGGAAGCGCTTCCGGCCAGTAATCCGATTAAAATCGAAATCAGCGCCCAGCGAAAAACATTTTGTGCGATTTCAAATCGATTGGAAGAAGATTGAGGCATGGCGAATATGATAGCACCAGAACCTGTTTTCAGGAAACAGAGGGCTCGGCGGGCGGAGGATCCAATGAAAGAATGTAAAAGTACAGCCTGTTGCCGTAAATATCCGCTTTGAGATTACGATCAAATCCCTCCATGACGCCGGTATCGACCTCTTTTTGATAAACCGTTTTATAGTCAGCGCATTCCCGTTTCATTACCATGGGTAAGGTGCCTGTAGCGCGAAGCTGGTCAATGGCTCCGACATTATTCATTTGCTTGAAAATTTCACAGCGGTCTTGCGCGCTGACGCCGGGGTAACGGCTGACAGTCGCAAAAGTTCTGACCTCGCCCGGCTTGTCTTGTTTGTCGGCCAGCGCGCGAACACAAGCCATGTATTCCAAGTGCAGGCTGCGGCGGTCAAAGAGCATGGAGTCCACTTTGTATTTATCGATCAGCCCGCAAACTTCTTTTTCCTGAATGGGATTTTTTCTTTCGGCAAGAAAATGCGGATAAAAAATAATAAATAAAATCAGGATCGTGAAGCTTATCGCGATAGCGCTTCGATCAAATAAAAAACGAGGATATTTCAAGGAAGCCTTTTTGAGTAATCGGCGCAGCCCATCTAGTCCTTCCGCGATTGTGATGCAGAAGAAGGGCAGAAGAATCAGCGTGTGGCGCGAAGGGGTGTAAGGAAATTGTTTAAGAGGGACAAGTATCCACCAGGTTAAAAGACAGCCTCCAAAAAAAATACCGATGTGGCGCGTTTTGCGGTTGGGTGTGATAAAGAAATGAATTACCCCTAAGCAGAAAAGCACAAAAAGACAAAAAGTGATGGGCTGAAATAAAAAGAAATTATCGGGAATGAAACTGATTTTTGATTCGAAAATAAAGTGGAAATTTTTAATGTAAAACCAAACGGATTTTAAAATAGCCTGCAAGAGATTGATTGCTTCCAGATTGGGGAAAGCAAATTCGCGGTTAGCGCCCAATGTCCAATCTAATGTTGCGTGAAAGTTGTCCGGTTTGTTGCGGAGAAAAAATTTCCATACGGGATAAAAAACCAGCCCGCACACAGCTGTGGTGATTCCCAACGGTTTGATTAGAGCCAATTGCGATCCGGCAAAAGGCCGGCGATAAAAGTAGAGACTGATTAGAAGGGCGGGTAAAAAAACAAGCGCTTGATACTGCATGGACGCGATCAACGCCAAAAAGACGCCCAGCCATGCCGGCGAAATTTGCGGACGGCGCTTCATTTGATCGATCAAAAGCAAGCAGAGCAATGCGGATGCCAAGACGCCGATGGAATAACTATGCGTTTGCTTTGAAAAGATAATTGCTTCCCATGAACAGGCGAGCAGCGTGAGGCCAAGCAAAGCTTTCGTGATTTGTTTGCGCGCGTAATCAAAATAAAAGAGCAGAAGAATAGCCAATGCGCCGCCGCCGAACAGACACGAAGGGAGGCGGCACCAAAAGAGGAGTTCCTCATAAGACATTTTTTCAGTGAGAAGAAAATAGGTGAGAACGTATTGAAAAGGCGCGTTCGTTAAAATCGTCGGCAGATGGAAGAGGTTCCCCGCCTTTTGCGCTTCAAAGGTCACTTCGATGATACCTAGGTCGTCGGTATTGGTGAAGTGCTGTGACAAATCCCAAAAACGGGCGGTTATCCCCATAGTCAGGACGGCAAATAAAAAGATAAGAACCAGATTTTTTTTAAAAAGACCTGGCTGGGTTTGAGTTTGAGTCACAGTTTGAATGTTTCTGCCTATTTTTGGGTGCTCCGCGAGGAAAAACCGCTCCGGAAGGGGCGGTGCTTCGCTCAGCATTCTATTTTAATAGCGTTGGTTTGCAACCGCTTATCAACGGCTTTGTTCGGATTAGTTCTTAATCAGCTCAATTATTAAAATGGGCTCTTCTCAAAAACCGATTCAGGTTGTAATATCTTCACCCCAAAACCAAGAGTTTACATTGTGCGGGTTTTTGGGCACAATAGCCGGAATTTTACCGATTAATCATAAAAACATGACGGACACTCAGCGAAAAATGGAAAAGCAGCCTCTTTGGAAACGCCCTGAAGCTCAAGGCCTTTATGATCCGCGCCAAGAGCATGATGCCTGCGGTGTCGGGTTTGTCGCGCATATTAAAGGTCAGAAATCCCATCAAATTGTTCAGGACGCGCTCACGATTTTAAAGAACCTCCGCCATCGCGGCGCTTGCGGCTGTGAATACAACACGGGTGACGGCGCCGGTATTTTGTTTCAGCTTCCGCACAAATATTTTCAGGAAAACTGTCCGGGCTTCGGTATCAATCTTCCGGCCGAAGGTGAATACGGTGTCGGCATGGTTTTTATGCCGGTGAAAGAAAAAGAATATAAGAACTTCGTAAAAATTTTCGAAAAAATTGTCAAAGAAGAAGGTCAGCAGGTTCTCGGCTGGCGCAAAGTGCAGACTACGAACCGTTCGATGGGTGAAACAGCTAAAGCCAGCGAGCCGTATGTCAGCCAGATCTTTATCGGCAAATCCGCCAACCTCAAAGATCAAATGGCGTTTGAGCGCAAACTGTATGTCATCCGCTGCCGTGTCGAAAACGAAATCCGTTATTCCAAAGATGTTAAAGGCCGCGAGTTTTTTTATGTATCAAGCCTTTCTAGCCGCACCATTATTTACAAAGGTATGTTGTTACCCGAACAGGTTGAAGATTTCTTCCCTGAGCTGAATGATCCCGCGATGGAAAGCGCCATCGGTCTTGTGCATTCCCGTTTCAGCACGAACACGTTTCCGAGTTGGGATCGCGCCCATCCTTATCGCTTTGTCGCGCATAACGGCGAAATCAACACTTTGCGCGGTAACGTGAACTGGATGAATGCGCGCCAGGCACTTTGTGCGTCCGGCGTATGGGGCGATGATATTAAAAAGTTGATGCCGGTTATCAATCAAGACGGTTCTGACTCCGCAATGTTTGACAACTGTCTTGAGTTCTTGGTTCTTTCGGGCCGTTCTTTGCCGCATTCGGTGATGATGATGATTCCCGAGCCATGGTCGATGCATGAATCCATGTCTGATGAGAAAAAAGCGTTTTATCAATATCACAGCTGTTTGATGGAACCGTGGGACGGCCCCGCGGCCATTGCGTTTACCGATGGTACGCAAATCGGCGCCATCCTCGACCGCAACGGACTGCGCCCTAACCGTTATTATGTAACCAAAGACGACCGCGTTATTATGGCTTCCGAAGTCGGAGTATTGCCGGTAGCTCCGGAAAATGTTTTAGAAAAAGGACGCCTTCAGCCGGGCCGCATGTTTTTGATCGACACAAAAGAAGGCCGCATCATTTCCGACGAAGAAATCAAAAAGAAAATCGTCGGCGAGAAACCTTACCGCACCTGGCTGAATGACAATTTAATTTTGCTCGATAAGTTGCCGGATGCACCGCATGTGCATGAACCCGATCATGAAACGGTTTTACAGCGCCAAAAAGCATTTGGTTATACCTTTGAAGATTTGCGTTTGATTTTGACTCCGATGGGCCGCGACGGCGTAGAGCCGATCGGTTCCATGGGAACGGATACACCGCTTGCCGTGTTATCGAATAAACCTCAGCTTTTATACAATTATTTCAAACAGCTTTTCGCGCAGGTAACGAATCCGCCGATTGACTGTATTCGCGAAGAAATCGTAACTTCCACTTTGACGACGCTTGGTACCGAGCGCAATCTTCTGGAGCCGGAAGCGAAAAGCTGCCGCCAGATTCAAATCGACAGCCCGATTCTTTCGAATGAAGATTTTGAAAAATTGCGTCACATCAATCATCCTGATTTTAAGTCCGCGACCGTTTCAATTCTTTATGAAATTGAAAAAGGCGCGAAAGGTCTCGAAGCTGCGATGGATCGCGTTTTCAAGGAGTGCGACGCCGCGATTAAAAACGGCTGTAATTTAATTGTACTTTCCGACCGCGGTATCAATCATGACAATGCCGCGATCCCGGCCTTGCTCGCGGTTTCAGGAACGCATCATCATTTAATTCGCGAAGGGACACGCACCAAAATCGGTTTGATTCTTGAATCAGGCGAACCGCGCGAAGTACATCACTTTGCCTTGCTTCTCGGTTACGGTGCCGGTGCCATCAATCCTTATCTCGCTTTTGAGTCGATGGACGATATGATCCGCCAGGGATTGCTCAAGGGCATTGAACATAAGGTGACCGTAAAAAATTATGTAAAAGCCGTTTCCAAAGGCGTCGTGAAGACGATGTCGAAAATGGGTATTTCCACGATTCAGAGTTATCGCGGCGCGCAAATTTTTGAAGCGGTCGGCATCAATCAAAAATTAGTCGATAAATATTTTACCGGTACCGCGACACGCATTGAGGGTATCAGTCTTGAAACCGTGCATGAAGAAGTACGCGCGCGCCAACGAGATGCTTTTCCCGACCGCCAAATTGATTCGCATGCGCTTGCTTCAGGCGGTCAATATCAATGGCGCAAAGACGGCGAATACCATCTTTTTAATCCTGAAACGATTCACAAACTTCAGGCTTCGGTTCGCAACAATAATTACAAGGTTTTTCAGGAATATTCCAAGCTGGTGAATGAACAGGCGGAATCGCTTTGCACTTTGCGCAGTTTGATGGATATTAAATTTCCGGGTAAACCCGTTCCGATCGAAGAAGTGGAATCAGTTGAAGCGATTGTAAAACGCTTCAAAACCGGCGCGATGTCTTACGGCTCGATTTCAAAAGAAGCGCATGAAACTTTGGCGATTGCGATGAACCGTCTCGGCGGCAAATCGAATACCGGCGAAGGCGGAGAAGATCCCGCGCGTTTTACGCCTGAAGCCAACGGCGATTCCAAGAAGAGTGCGATTAAGCAGGTTGCTTCCGGCCGTTTCGGCGTCACCAGTCATTATCTTGTGAACGCGCAGGAAATTCAGATCAAGATGGCGCAAGGCGCGAAACCGGGTGAAGGCGGACAGCTTCCCGGCAGTAAAGTTTATCCTTGGGTTGCGAAGGTTCGTCTTTCTACGCCGGGCGTGGGACTCATTTCGCCGCCGCCGCATCACGATATTTATTCCATCGAAGATTTGGCCGAGTTGATTCACGATTTGAAAAACGCCAACACGAAAGCGCGTATCAATGTGAAGTTGGTTTCCGAAATCGGCGTTGGTACGATTGCGGCGGGTGTGGCGAAAGCGCATGCCGATGTGATTTTGATCAGCGGTCATGACGGCGGCACAGGTGCTTCGCCTTTATCTTCGATTAAGCATGCCGGCGGTCCTTGGGAACTCGGACTTGCCGAAACGCATCAAACTCTTTTGCTCAACAATCTGCGCAGCCGCGTTGTGGTTGAAACGGATGGTCAGCTTAAAACCGGCCGCGATGTGATTATTGCTGCGTTGCTTGGCGCCGAAGAATTCGGTTTCGCAACAGCGCCGCTTGTTACATTGGGCTGTATTCTTATGCGCGTCTGCCATTTGAACACTTGCCCGGTTGGTGTCGCGACACAGGATCCTGAACTTCGTAAAAAATTTATGGGCAAACCCGAACATGTTGTGAATTTTATGCTTTTCATCGCGCAAGAAGTTCGCGAATTGATGGCTCAGCTGGGTTTCCGCACGATCAACGAAATGGTCGGACGCACGGATTTGCTCGACTTCAAAAAAGCCGTAACTCATTGGAAAGCCAAAGGGTTGGATTATTCGAAGATTCTCTATAGCCCCAAGGTGCCCGCGAATGTTGGACGCTATCAGCAAATTGAACAAGATCACGGTTTGATTAACGCTCTCGATAATCAAGTGTTGCTTGATCTTTGCGAACCCGCGCTTTCCGAAGGCAAAAAAGTAAAAGCCGGCGTCGCAATTCACAATATTAACCGCGTAGTCGGTACGATTCTCGGCAGTGAAGTCACACGTCGCTACGGTGCGGAAGGGTTGCCGGAAGATACGATTCATTTGAATTTTCACGGTTCCGCGGGACAAAGTCTCGGCGCGTTCGTGCCGAAGGGGATTACGCTTGAGCTTGAAGGCGACGCGAATGACTATGTCGGCAAAGGTCTTTCGGGCGGAAAAATTATTATTTATCCTTCGAAGAAATCAACTTTTGAAGCTGAAAAAAACATGATTCTCGGCAATGTCGCGTTTTACGGCGCAACCAGTGGCGAAGCTTATTTGAACGGTATGGCCGGTGAACGTTTCTGTGTGCGCAACAGCGGCGTGAAAGCGGTTGTTGAAGGCGTGGGCGATCATGGCTGCGAATATATGACGGGCGGCGTCGCGGTGATTCTCGGTCCAGCAGGGCGCAACTTTGCGGCTGGTATGTCGGGCGGTATCGCTTATGTTTATGACACGGACGGCACTTTCCCAAATCGTTGCAACAAGCAGATGGTTTTATTGGAAGCTGTTGAAGATAAAAAAGATATTGCTGAATTAAAAGGTCTGATTGAAAAACATGTGAAATACACGAAGAGTAAGCTCGGCGATCGCATTTTAAAAGACTGGGACAAAGCGCTTGGCCGTTTTGTCAAAGTGATTCCGAAAGATTATAAAAATGTATTGCTTGCGATGGCGAAAGTTGAAAGCCAGGGCTTAACGGGCGACGAAGCCGTTATGGCTGCTTTCGAAGAGAACATTCGAAGCACATCACGCGTGGGGGGGAACTGATATGGGCAAACCCACGGGCTTCAAAGAATTCAAGCGCACGCTGCCGACGGACACCGCTCCGCTCGACCGTATTAAGAACTACAACGAATTTCACGATCATATGCCCGAAGCGGATCTGCAGAAGCAGGGCGCGCGCTGCATGGATTGCGGCGTTCCTTTTTGCCATACCGGAAATTTAGTTGCGGGTATGGCGTCAGGTTGTCCCATCAATAATATTATTCCTGAATGGAATGACCTGGTTTACAAAGGGCTTTGGAAAGAAGCCAGCCAGCGCCTCCATAAAACAAACAACTTTCCCGAATTTACCGGCCGTGTTTGCCCGGCGCCTTGCGAAGGTTCCTGTGTTCTCGGTATTATCGAACCGCCGGTCACCATCAAAAACATTGAATGTTCCATTGTCGACAAAGCGTTTGATGAAGGCTGGATTGTTGCTGAGAAGCCCGAAAAGCGTACCGGTTTAAAAGTTGCCGTGGTCGGCTCCGGTCCCGCGGGTCTTTCCGCTGCTGAGCAGCTGAATCGCGCTGGCCATGAAGTGACTGTGTTTGAACGCGAAGATCGTATCGGCGGACTTTTGATGTACGGTATTCCGAACATGAAGCTCGACAAGAGCATTGTTCAGCGTCGCGTTGATCTCATGGCTGAAGCCGGTGTGAAGTTTGTCACGAAAACCGAAGTCGGTAAAAATTATCCCGCGGAAGATTTGAAGAAAAATTTTCATGCGGTATTGCTTACTTGCGGCGCGACCAAGCCGCGCGATCTTACTGTTGAGGGCCGTCAGCTCAAGGGTGTGCATTATGCGATGGAATTTTTGACCAAGAACACCAAGCATGTTCTGAAAACAATTTCCGATGCTGATTTGATTTCTGCCAAAGGCAAAAATGTAATCGTTGTCGGCGGCGGCGATACAGGAACCGATTGCGTTGGAACTTCGATTCGTCATGGCTGTAAGAGTTTGATTCAAATTGAAATTATGCCCAAGCCGCCGGCGGAACGCGCGCCGAACAATCCTTGGCCCGAATGGCCGAAAATTTATCGCATGGATTACGGCCAGGAAGAAGCTGCTGCGAAATTTGGCGCTGATCCGCGCGTTTATCTCACGACGGTTAAAAAGCTTGTCGGCGATGCGGGTGGTAATTTAAAAGAAGCGCATCTTGTGAATATTGAATGGGCCAAAAATGACAAAGGCCAATTTATTCCTAAAGAAATCGCGGGTTCTGAAAAAGTTGTGCCTGCCGAACTTGTTTTGATCGCGATGGGTTTTCTCGGGCCTGAAGACACAGTTTTAAAACCACTTGGCGTTGCGCAGGACGCGCGTTCAAATGTGAATGCTGAGTACGGCAAATTCGCGACCAATGTGGACGGCGTTTTCTCGGCGGGTGA
This sequence comes from uncultured bacterium, assembly GCA_964562525.1. Taxonomy (GTDB): domain Bacteria; phylum Omnitrophota; class Omnitrophia; order Omnitrophales; family Aquincolibacteriaceae; genus Multiplicimicrobium. The sequence goes on along the minus strand of CAZLTL010000012.1, from coordinate 32,554 downwards.
TATGCGCCGCGGCCAAAGTCTTGTGGTGTGGGCGATTAACGAAGGCCGTGCCGCAGCAACAGCCGTTGATTCGTATTTGACTGTAAAGCACAAGCTTGCCCAGACCGTCACGGTGTAAAACCTCTGAAAAAAGTTATCCGCTTCGTTGTGTCTGCGCGTTCCTTGTGCGGCGTATTAGCCACATACGCCTCCGCGGTTGCTTGACACGCCTCGCGGCTAAGCATTTTTGAGAGGTTTTAGGTTGTTGAAAAGGCTGTTGACCGATAAGGCGAGTTTCTTATAATGACGCTTCCTGAGAAGCGAATTGTTCTTTAAAATTTGGATTAATATCAGCTGCTTTGTTTCGCTTGTTGAAACAAAGCAAAATAAAACAGATTCTTTGAATAAAATTTCGAAGAAAATTTTATTCCCCTGTAGCTCAGCTGGTAGAGCAGGTGACTGTGTACTTTAATTAGCAGCCTCACGCAGTAATGTGTGAGTGAATAAGTGGGCTAATTCAGGGAAACCCTAGTAATAGGGCAATCCTGAGCTAGCAGTTCGTGAAAACGAACGGGCAAGTGCAGAGACTCTACACCCACTACCCTAATCTAGAAACAGATGGGTAAAGATAAAGTCCGACTCTTCAGGCAACTGAAGTCAGAAAGTAATCACCGTGTCCGTGGTTCGATCCCACGCGGGGGAGCATTAAAAAAGGCCGTAGGTATTTATACCTGCGGCTTTTTTATTTTCTTCCAATGTGGAATCGAAGCGAGACGGCGCCGCAGGAACGAAACCATTCTAAAATAATAATTTAGATGGTCGGAAGCCGCCGAGGGGCCTGGAGCTTTTTTCGTAAAAGCGGAAGGGATCCCACGCGGGGGAGCATATGAAAAGAAGCCTCGAGGTTTATCCTCGGGGCTTTTTTCATTCTGTCCTAAACCCAAGTGGGAGCGAAGCGAGACGATGTCGCAAAGAAGGAAGGTGCATGCCGGATCGTTTAAGTCGAAATTGCTAGATGATTTTGAAACTTTCGATGACGCGATCTATTACAGGGTGTGAAATTTTACGCTCACGCTTAATAAGATAAATCGTATCGTGGATTTTTTGCCTTGAGGTATCTTTAAGAATAACCAGTTTGGTGCGTTCTGGCGAGTGTGCCACGGCATATGAATTTAAAAGCCCGACGCCTTTTCCCATAGCGACGAGCACGCGTACTTGTTCCAGATCTTGAACTTCCGCGATAATGTCCGGCCTTACCTTGTTCATGTGGATAAAGTTTTGAAGTGCGTGATAAGTGCGGTCGGGCGAGGTGGGCAGAATCAGAGGAGCTCCGTCCAAATCTTTCGGAATGTTTTTATATTTTTGTGCGATTGATTTTCCGGCGCAAAAAACCATGGGGATAGTGGCGACGAGGTGGTTTTGCAGGCCCTCTTGGATTTCAGTGTCATATGCGAAATCATTCATTACAAGATCAAGTTTGTGCGCCATCAAAGACTCAATCATGTTATCGATGGGCTCTTGCTTTAAAACAAGATGAATTTCCGGAAAATCAATATAGATATATTTTAAAAGCGCTTGAACGATGGCGCGTGGCACGGCCACGGAAACACCCAGCCGCAGTTTCAATTTCCCTCTGAGATTACGGCTTATCAAGCTGTCATTCAGCTCATGTCCCAAATCAAAAATTGCTTTCGCGTAATTAAAAATTAAGTTACCGTGCTCGGTCAGGCGTACTTGTTTACTGTCGCGGGTAAAGAGTTCCATATCCCAATAAGCTTGAAACTGCTTAAGTTGCGCGCTGAGCGCGGGCTGCGACACACGCAGGATTTTAGCGGCGCGGGTAAAAGAGCCTTCATTCGCGACCACATAGAAGTAATAAAGATGGTGGAAATTAAAAGGTATCATAACTTTCCTTTATAGTATTCGTAATCATTATATATTTTATTTACTGTCGATGCGAGGCCATAATTACCTCATGAGGAACAGGAGGTGCATATGCTTATGATTATCGAAGACCATTTAAAGCATGTAGCAGTGGGCGCGGAAGATGACTTTCGCGTGCAGCTGCGAAGAAGAATCGGCAAAAGGGCGACTTTGATTCTGGAACAAAGGCTCAGAAACATTATTCTTCTGATGCCTAAACTGCTGGCTGAATCCTACAAGCACTGCAATCGCAGGGAGGTGTCGCCGGATTTAAAAAAGCTGGTCAGTTTTACGCTGACTTATTTTTATCATCCGATGGACATTTTGCCGGACGAAAAAGGCAAGTTGTTCGGCTATTTAGACGACGCTTTTTTTGTCGCCCTTGCTTATGAGGCCATGCTTAAAACTTTGTCCGCGTCCGGCCGAAACTTGACCCGGTTTGATCATGAGTTTCTCAGGAGTTTTAGGCCGCTGAAAAGGGTCATTCGAAATGTGATTCCGGAAGAGTCGGAAAGAATTCTGGAAATATTTAATGAACTTTTAAACGGAGAGCACGGCGCGTTTATGGCGGCGGTAGCTTAAAAGACAACAAGAGGTGCACCATGGACACAAAAAAACTTTATATAACAACTCAGGATATGGAAAAACTTCAGGCGCTGATTGCATCGGGAGTTAATTCTTACGGGCATCACAGCGCCTATCTTAGCCAGCTTCGCGCGGAGCTTAATAAAGCAGAAATCGTGAAGCCTGAAATGGTTCCTTCGGACGTGGTGACCATGAATACGCGCGTCAAATTTAAGGATTTGGAAACAAAAGAAACATTTACGTATTGGATTGTTTATCCCGGAAATGCTGACCCTGAAAAAAGCCGCGTTTCCGTGTTGGCACCGATAGGAACCGCGCTTCTCGGATATCGTGTGAGCGATGTTGTGGAGTGGCCCGTGCCTGCGGGCATTCGGCGACTGCAAATAGAAGAAGTTCTTTATCAGCCCGAAGCGGACGGCGCCTTTCATTTATAAGCGGCTTTTTCAAGAGGTGATTTATGACAAATTTTAAAAATATTTTAGTGTTATGGAGCCCTTTGCCTGAAGGCATGAAGGCTGTGAAAATCGCGCTCGGTTTGGCAAAAGCCAGTCAGGGAAAAGTGACTGTGCTGCGCGTGATTCCATGGCACGGCTCCGGCGCTCAAGGGGGTCCTCCCGAATTGGCGTTGCGGTTTCGATTGGTGCATGAGGCGTGGAGTGAGCTGCGCCGCCAGCTCGAATGTTTTGCCAAAGAAGGTGTGTTGCTGAAGGCTAAGACGGTTGTGGGAAATGAAACCGGCAGCATGATTGCGGAAGTGCTCCGCTGCAAACATGACCTCGTCATCATTTTTAATGAGGGGCACTCCAGAGCATCGGTGGTAAAATTAATGCGGGAGTGTCCCGCGCCTGTGTGGATGCTTAAAAACCATAAACACTTAAAAAAAATTCTCGCGGCGGTCGATTTAAACATATCTGATCCGACTCAGGTTGTGCTGAACCAGCGGATTATGGAATCAGCCGGTGCTTTAGCCCGTTTTGGTAAAAGTGAATTGCATGTTCTTCACGTATGTGATGTTTGGGGATCGGTACGCGCGTTGCTTCCTTCATCGGATCACAAAAAATTTGTGAAGCAGGCGAAGGCCGGCAAGCGTCTCGAATTAGAGGCTTTTTTAAAAGCTCAGGATTTCACAAAATACCGGATGCACATTCATGAAGGAAACGCACAGCAGATGATTCCCATCGTTGCTGCCCGGCTTGGTATTGATGTGATTGTCATGGGAAACGCGGCCAGAACAGGAATTGCGAGTATGCTTATAGGTAATACCGCGGAAAAAATACTCGAGCAAGTGCGCGGTTCAGTATTTGCATTGAAACACGGAGAGTTAAGTCCGGCGGCTTCCGAAGGGCGGCCGCTTTTGGAAAAAATGGCAGCCTAGAGGGTGTAAGGTGATTTATGTTTGAAAACGTAAATATTGATTTTGTTTTTTTTGCCGGCTCCGCACTTTTTTTATTGAGTATTATTTCCAATAAGCTGCTGGGAAGATTCGGCTTACCCGCGCTTTTGCTTTATCTGGGCGTAGGTATGCTTGCCGGTTCGGAAGGGCTGGGGGGCATCTATTTCGATAATGCCTCGGTGGCAAAGTCTTTGGGAATCTTAGCGCTTGTTTACATCCTTTTTGCGGGCGGCTTTGATACGGAGTGGCAGTCAGTGCGCCCGGTTATGGCGCCGGCTGTTACGCTGTCGATGCTCGGCACTTTGATTACGGCTGTCTGCTTGGGTTTATTTGCGGTTTACGCGCTCAAATTTTCTCCGCTCGAAGGATTTCTTCTGGGGGCGGTCGTTTCTTCGACGGATGCGGCAGCTGTTTTTTCAATTCTGCGTTCGAGAAATATAAGCCTGAAGAAAAGGCTCAAACCGCTTCTTGAGCTCGAATCGGGAAGCAATGACCCGATGGCTATTTTTTTGACGATTGGCACACTCTCGGTGATTGAAAGCGCCCATCTGGATCTTGCGTCGCTCAGTTTCTTCTTCGCAAAACAAATGCTTTTAGGCATCTTCTTCGGATATCTAATGAGCCGCGTGATCGCCCTCACCATGAATCGATTAAACCTGGAAAACGAAGGCCTCTATCCCGTTCTTTCTCTTTCTTTGGTTTTGTTCACTTATGGAGTGACGGCCTTCTTTGAAGGTAACGGATTTTTAGCTGTCTATATTGCCGGCCTTTTATTATCACGCGAGAATATTTTTAATAAAAAGAATCTTCTTCGGTTTCATGACGGGCTTGCCTGGCTCATGCAAATCGCAATGTTTTTAACGCTGGGCCTTCTTGTGTTTCCGAGCCATTTAATCTCCGTGATTGTGCCGGGTGTTTTAGTTTCCTTGTTTCTCATGTTTGTCGCACGGCCTTTGAGTGTTTTTTTATGCCTGATTCCATTCAAGTTCAAACTGTCTGAGAAGCTGATGATTTCTTGGGTGGGACTGCGCGGCGCGGCGCCCATTATTCTAGCGACCTTTGTGCTGATCGAAAAAATCCCTCAGTCGGAGCCGATTTTTAACATGGTATTTTTTATCGTGCTTTCGTCGGTGCTTTTGCAGGGAACCACGATTCCTTTCATTGCAAAAATTTTAAAAGTCGACGCGCCCTTGCAGTCTAAAAAAAATTCTCCGCTGGAATTTCAGCAGATGGAAGGGATGGACGCTGATCTTGTCGAACTTATGGTTCCGTACCATTCGTCGGCTGTGGGTAAACCAATCTATCAGCTGAATCTTCCGCCTGACTGCTTAATTACGATGATCGGAAGAGGCGAAAAATTCATTGTCGCAAACGGCAGAACCGTGCTCGAAGGCGGTGACGTTGTGCTTACGCTTACGAATCAGGCAAACTCAAAAAAGATTCAGGCAATTCTAAGTGCCGCTAAAGACGAAAAGAAAAACACAAGTAATCCAATGCAATAAATCGGATCTAACATGAAAAAACGCATGCCGGTCATTTTTTTTGGGCACGGAAATCCAATGAACGCCATTGTGCAGAATAACTATACTGAGGAGTGGTCGCGTATCGGAAAAAATATTCCCCGCCCCAAAGCAATTCTTTGTGTTTCTGCGCACTGGTATCTTCCTTTCACTGCCGTGACGGCAAATCTTAATCCGCGTACGATTCACGATTTCGGCGGATTTCCTGAAGCGCTTTACCAAGTTCAATATCCCGCGCCAGGAAGCTTAGATCTCGCAAGACGGGTCCAGAGTTTACTTTCACCTTCTCCGGTAAAACTTGATGAAAGCTGGGGGTTGGACCATGGAACATGGTCGGTACTATGTCGCGTTTTTCCGGAAGCGGATATTCCGGTTGTCCAGCTCAGCATCGATGAAACAAAACCGCCTCAATTTCACTATGAGTTGGGAAAAAAGCTTGCGGCACTTCGCAGCGAAGGAGTGCTCATCATGGGCAGCGGCAATGTTGTTCATAATCTGCATACCTATGCTTGGGGAAATCACAATGTTGAGCCCTTTGAATGGGCGCTAAGCTTTGAGGGAACAGTTCGCCGGTGCCTGCAATCAAATGATCACGAAACGCTAATTAACTATGAAAAGTTGGGGAAAGAATCATTGCTTGCAGCGCCCACGCCTGAGCATTATTTGCCCTTACTTTATGTGATTGCCGCACAAGATCAGGATGAAACAGTTAGCTTTCCCATTGAGGGATTTGACGGCGGCTCTATTTCTATGCTTACGATACAAATTGGCTGATTTAATACTATTTCGAACCTGACCTGTAAAAGCATTGATTTTATGTCACCAAAGCAATGTTGGTATTTTCAAAAAGAATACGAATGGAAGAAAGCTCTATTTTGAAGGTCTCAGATGGGTGTCAAAACACGTCCCACACGGGGGGAGCATATGAAAAGAAGCCTCGAGGTTTTACCTTGGGGCGTTTTGCTTAGCCGCCAAAAGCCTCTTTTTTTTAGCTAAATTTTAAAAATATTTAATAACTCTTAACTCATTTTGAATAAAAGATTTACATTGATATAATACCCTCAATTTCCGATACTCCCCTTGATTCTTGACAAGGAATGGTTATATTAATTACATAATTAAAACATATTAATATGTTTTAAATAACTTGAGCTGTAGAGGAAAAGGCATGAAAACTCAAAAGAAAATATATATCGCAATTATATTGGTTTTATTGGCGGCCCAGCTTTTGCCCATGACTGCTTTTGGGCAAAGTGCTTTATTGCCTGCGGCTTCTACGGTAGAGCAGCCCACGGCTGACCCTTTTACTTCAGCGTCTTCTTCCGCGGAAGAAAATGCCCCGGCTGATTTTTTTGATGAAAGCCCTTTGTCGTCCGCGACGGCGAGCGCGCCGTTTCAAGCGGGCACATGTTCTTTTGTCTCGCAATGTGAAGGAACGCTTGTGCGGCAAGGATCAAATCTGGATGTGGTGATTTCCGGAACAGGAGCCGCAACGAAATTGGAATTGATCGATGTTAACGGATTAGTTTTTTCTCTCGAGCTTCCGGATATTGAGCGCATTGCTTCCGGCAATTTCAGCGCGGATGGAAAGAAAATGGTCATTCAGCATGAAAACAAAAAGCTAACTTTTCTCGATCTGCTCGATCTTCAAGCGTTGACAAAAGAAGTTCCTGAATCATTTAACGGGGCTCAGATAAGTGTTTTAAACAGCGCGGTTGACGCGCAGGGATCCGAGGTTGAAGTTGTTTTGACGGATGGTACGAGTGTTCGCGTTTTAAAAGACGTGTCAGGTAAAGTGACTCAGGAAACGACGACTTACTATTATTCCGCGTCCAATGTTCGTCGCCAAATGGATATTCAGTTTAACTTTGCAGGCTCGATCACGGTTTTTTTGGATGATCAGTATGATGCTAACGGTACGGTCGTCGATGGCTGGAAAGAAGAGGTGGTTTATGCTTCAAATGGCACAACGGTTATTACGCGAACTCAAACCAAAACAGTGCCGGACGCGAAAACGGTTATCTCTTATGACGGAAGTTTTAAAACCGGCGAAGTCAGGACAGAGTATGGCACGAATGGCGCAGTTGTTAAAATCATCAGTTCCCAATTTAATGCTCAGGAATCGATAACCCGTTTTGAGGCAAAAACATACAGCCCGGCGGGAGTTTTAGTTGAAACTTGGATCGATGAGCTTGCTTATGGCTCTGACGGAAAAACGCTGGCAGGGCATGTGCAAACCAAAATAGAGAGTACGGCTGTTACGAGTATCTTTTTTACCGGTGACGTCAAAGTCCGCGATGTGCGCACCGATTACTATATTCCCGGCGGTCCGGTCAGCCGGGTTTCTTCCGCTCATTACAATGCGCAGGGGGCTGTGACCCATTTTAGCGACTATCATTATTTTCCGAATGGGAAGCTCTCTTACCGCTGGCTCGATGAAGCGGTGTATGCCGCTAATGGAACAACAAAAGTATCTGCCAAGCAGACCATTGTTTATGTGAACGGCAGGTCCACGGTTTCATCCATTCTTTATCATGCGAACGGCAACAAGGAATTTGATAAAACCTTTAGTTATTCGCCTGCAGGTAAATTAACCAGCGTATCTCAGACCCGTTTTGACGGCGCGGAGCGAATGACCTATTTTAATGACGTGACCTATGATGCCGCCGGTAAAGCTAAGTATAACTTTACAGAAACAAGAAGCTACTACGGTAATGGAGCAGTCCGTTCAATCTACAAGGTTCAGTATCGATACGGGGTTTTGAGTTATGACCTTAAGTATGATTATCGCATTAGCGGAAAATTGGAGTACTTCAGGGAGCGTGGGTGGCATGCTAATGGGCAGATTTATAACCAAACGATTATCCGTTACAACGCGGCCGGCCAACGGATATATAAGGAAGACCAGCTTTGGAATAACCGTGGCGAGCGAACCGACTGGAAAGTTTGGCGCCGCTAAATTTCGGAACATCATTTTTTCATAAGCCGCATGAAAAACTAACCATAAGATAATGGCTTTTTCATTTCTTTTTTTGCGATCTAATCAGATCGCTTTGATGTTTGTCACCACAGTTACGTGAGATGATTTTCTGCTAGAATAGCGGCCTTTCTTTTCAGAATGAAAAAAGGGTTGGCTATGTCGCGTTTTTATTCCGCAAATCCGCAGCTTTGGTCGATTATTCCTTATGGCATTTACAACGCCATTGAGTTGGCATGTCGTTGCGAGCTTGTTTTAGAGCCTGATACCCTTGATCAGCTAAAATCCATTCCGTCGGGAACCCATTTGATCATTGTGTCTAATCATGCGGATGAAATGGATATCCGCGTCATGATGGAATTCGCGCGGCGCGCTCAAAAAAGATTCCGGTTTATGGTGAATGCCGAAGCCTTTGAGGAGATGCGGGGATTTGCGGGGTTTTGGATGACGCGGGTGGGTTGTTTCTCCGTTGAACGCGGCGCGTCGGACGCGGAAGCGCGCGAGCAAGCCTCTCAGACGATTAAAAATGGAAAAGAAGCGTTGGTCATGTTCCCAGAGGGAGAGATTTATTATTTAAACGACCATGTTCAGCCTTTTAAAACCGGTGCGGTGCGTATGGGGTTTGAAGCGCTTCAGGATTTACGTCGGCTGAATCCCGGTGCTGCAGTTTATATTTTACCTGTCGCGTTGAAATACTCTTACTCCGATTCGATTCGCGGGGCTTTGAAGCAGCGGCTTCGCCACCTTGAGAAAAAAATTAATCTTAAACCGCACACGCAGGAAATTCAGACGCGACTCACGCTTTTGATGAAGCATGTCGTGGAGCGGTATGACATGAAAACGACGTCACGTAATATTGCGTCGAACTGGAGTAAAATTTCGGAGGATATCAGTGCGTGGCGGACTTCGGTTTTGAGCCAGCTGGAGAGAAAATACGCTCAAATTTGGGGGCGACCCTCACAACAGCTGATGGATCGCGCCTACCGATTAATCGCACAGATTCGCGAGCGCATGGATAATGGAGCGGAAATGAGCAGTGACCGTCAAAGGGAGCTTCGCCGTGATTTAGGCGCTTTGAAGCGTACGGTTTGGTTTGCCAGCTGGGCGCCGCAGTATCATGAGAAAAATCCCTCGTCGGAAAGATTGGCTGAAAGTGTGATGAAACTTGAGCGTGAGATATTGGGAAAACCCCGGCCTAAGCCCTTGGGCCGCCGCGCGGTCCGGATTCAAACGGGGGAACTTGTGGATTTAGGGCCGTTGATGGGGGCGTATGTTAAAGACTCAAAAGACGCTTGCCGGAAGCTGACAGACGATTTGCAAATGACGATACAGAAATTAATTGAGAAGAAAGCGCCCGAGGCACAATGGCATGACTAAGAAATGCAAAGTTCAAAATCTGAGTGTTTTAAGCGCGGACGGGCAAAAAGTTTATTTGGATCATTATCAAAATGGCCACAGAAAAGTCATTATCATTGCGCATGGTTTTTTTAACAGCAAGTCCTCCGTGCTGATCAAGGTTTTGGCGGACTCGCTTTTGGATGAATATGACGTGGCCATACTTGATTTCCGCGGTCATGGGCAAAGCCCGGGGTTGTTTTATTGGACCACGAAAGAATATCTCGATTTGGAAGCCGTGATTGATTTAATGGAACGAAACTATGCCGCAATCGGATTGATCGGATTTTCTCTGGGTGCCGCGACCAGTATTATTACGGCGTCACGCTCGGAAAAAATTCAAAGCTTGGTCGCGATCAGCCCTCCCACGGAGTTTGAGAAAATCGAATATCATTTTTGGGAGTTGGATCCCGATCAGGATATTTTTTACAACTTGGTCGGCGAAGGGCGTTATGGCAAAGGCGTTCGTCCCGGGCCTTTTTGGCTGAAAAAAGATAAACCGATTGTTTGCGTTGAAAAAGTAAAAGCCCCCATCCTTTTTATCCATGGGACCAAAGATTGGCTGATTAAACCCAATCACTCATCGGAGTTGTTTAAAGCCGCGAAGAGTAAGAAGAGTTTGGTGATGATTGAGGGCGGCCCCCACGCGGAGTATCTTTTGCTAAAAAACAAAAAAGAAACTGTTGAGCCGATTCTGAAATGGCTTAGGGAAACACTTACTTGAGATGAACTTTTTTAATTGCGATGAGCGTCAGTAAAAAGATGCCGAGTTCGATCGCGATGGTTGAGAGCGCGGCGCCCAAATACGAATGCGTAATGGTCAGCGCGATAAGAAGCGGCAGCCCAAATCCCGCTGCCAGGATGTGAATTTTAGCGTAAAGATCCGGCCTCCCTGCGATAAGAAGAAACTGCACGCGGAAGGCGTTTGAGCCCACACAAAGAACCGAAATCAAGATCAGCCGTAGTGTCCAAATGACTTCCGTAAAATAATCTCCGCAGAGAATGCGCACAATGGCAGGCGCGAAGATGAATCCCAATGGCAGGCAAATCAAGGAGACCGTAACAGTGATGCGCTGAATGCGTTCCATGAAATCAAAAGCTCGCGTTTTGCTTTTGTGGAAAATTTTAATGAGCCTTGGAAAGAGCGCCTGTGAAAAAGGAACAAGCGGAAAGGTTTGAAAAAGCCCCGCGATTTTTTCTCCGGCGGAATAAAATCCGGTAATCACATTGTTTGTGAATAGCCCAACCGCGAAAATGCGGGTGGTGGTGTAGGCATTGATCGCGACAATTGAAATAAAAACATGCCAACCCGCGACCAGTTCTTTTTTTAAATCTTTGAGGCTCGGAAAACGGAAGGGGACTTGCAAGATTTGCAGAACAAGATATTGCCCCCATAATCCGGTTGTGAGTAAAACCGCTGATTGAATCAGCGGAACCAATAAATAATCATCCGGATTTTTAACAAGCGCAAAAATAAGCACGGAGCTTAAAACTCCCCCAAAAATATTAAGATCCGCGATAGGCTTCATTTTTTCAATGCCTTGAAAAAACCAATGCGGGAAAAGGGTGTTGCCAATCACCGCTCCAAAGCTGAGCGCGTAAACTTGCCAATCCGCGTGAAATCGAGGAACCCAATAAACGGCCGCGCAGAATATGACCGCGCTCAAAGCTAAGAGAGCGACTTTGATTGTCATAACCGCGTGAAAAGTTCGGTGCAATAGTTCCGGCTCTTGATGCCGGACCGAGATTTCCTTGGTGGCTGAAACATTAAAGCCGTAGTCGGTTAAAATAACAAAGTACTGAGTAAAAGCCTGAGCGAAGGCTAAAAGACCGAATTTTCCGGGGCCGATCACCCGGAACAAATAGGGCAAGATAAAGATTGGTAAAAGATAAGTAATGATCTGTAATGCTGAAAGAAAGGCAAAATTATTAAGGACAGCTTTGCGTTCTTCGGGCTCTGCTAGGCCGTATGTTTTTTTGATTTGATTAAATAGAAATCTCATGCCATTATTTTCGGCTTAATCGTCTTATTTCTCGATATTTTATATTTTAAAGGGCTTTAGATATGATTCAGTTTCCGAAAGATTTTATTTGGGGCGCGGCTGCGGCTGCTTATCAGGTTGAGGGCGGTAATTCCAATTCCGATTGGTGGCCATGGGAAATCAAGGCCGGCAAAGAGCCTTCAGGGGTTGCTTGCAATCACTATCAGGTTTATGAGCAGGATTTTGACCTTGCCAAAGAGATGAACCACAAAGCGCATCGCTTGTCGATTGAGTGGGCGCGCATTGAGCCTAAAGAAGGCGAGTTTTCTGAAAAAGAGCTCAAGCACTATATTGATGTTATTTTAGCTTTGCGCGCGCGCGGCATTGAACCGATGGTGACTTTGCATCATTTTACCAATCCGATTTGGCTGAGCGAAAAAGGCGGCTGGGAGAACAAAAAAGTCGTTGCTCTTTTTCAGCGTTACACAGAATTTGTCGTCAAAGGCCTCGCGAAGCATGTTCATTATTGGATCACGATCAACGAACCCACGATTTATATTTCACATTCCTTTATTTTGGGCTGGTGGCCTCCCCAGAAAACATCTTTCTTAGCGGCTTGGGCAGTTGAACACAATATGATTGCCGGGCATATCGCGGCTTACCGCGCGATGAATAAAATTTATCAAGAGCAGGGTTTGAAAAAACCGGCGATTAGTATTTCCCAGCACGTGACATCCGTTGTGGCTTGCAATAAAAAATGGATCAATCGTGTTTCGGCAAAATTTCGCAATTATTGGTTTAACTTGAGAATTTTAAATGCGCTTCAAAATGCGAACACGCTTGATTTTATCGGAGTTAATTATTATTCGCGGCAGCTCGTTGATTTGAAAAGCTGGTGCCCGAAAAAGTTTGTGATGGAGTGCAGCGCGGGCCATCCTGATTTTCCATCCGATAAAAACTTTTTGGGTTGGGACATTTATCCGCAAGGTTTGCATGAGCTTCTTTTGCAGCTTCGGAAATATGATATTCCTATTATGATTACCGAGAACGGAATCTGCGCAGCGGAAGACAGTCAGCGCTGGCAATTTATTCAGATTCACCTTAAGACCATTCATGACGCGATGCAAAAAGGCGCGAAGGTTGTGGGATATCTTTATTGGTCGCTGCTTGATAACTTTGAATGGGCGCATGGCTATGGTCCGCGTTTCGGTTTGATTGAAATGGACTACAAAACTCAGAAACGCACGGTTCGCGAAAGCGCGAAAAAATACGCCGAAGTTTGCAAAACAGGTTTACTTCCCGAGTAAACTAACCCGATCATCCGGCCGCGGATCGGTTTAACGCAGGCTTACGGAGGGGTTATGAAACAAGGCTGGCATTCCGCAACTCACCAAGAAGTTCTCTCGCATTTGGAAGCGACGCCCCAAGGGCTTCATCCCGACGAGGTTGTCCGCCGCACCAAAATCCACGGATCAAACTCCCTGCTCTCAGGGAAAAAACACAGCCCCTTGCGGATGTTTTTTGATCAGTTTACGGACTTTATGATTCTCGTGCTTTTAGGCGCGGCTCTTTTATCCGCATTTCTTGGGCATTACAAAGATTCCATCGTTATTTTGATTATCGTTGTTTTAAATGCGGTGATCGGCTTTGTTCAAGAGTATCGCGCCGAACGTGCAATGGAAGCATTGAAAGCCATGTCATCACCCACGGCGGATGTTTTGCGCGCCAATCAAAAAAAAGTGATTCCCGCCGCGGAACTTGTTCCGGGCGATATTGTGATGCTTGAAGCCGGACGCATTGTTCCGGCGGATCTTCGGCTGATGGAGGTGGCGCAGTTGAAAGCGGATGAGTCCGCGCTGACGGGCGAATCGATGCCCGTCGAAAAGAAAACAGAATCGATTCACGCTGAGGGCGAGATTCCGATTGGTGACAGAAAGAACATGGCTTACAAGGGCACGACCGTGACTTATGGCCGCGGATTGGGCGTTGTCGCGGACACGGGGATGAAGACGGAGTTTGGCAAAATTGCGGCATCGCTGGGATCGACCGAAAGAATGCCGACACCGCTTCAGAAAAGATTAACCCGTCTCGGGAAAAGCTTGTCATGGGCGGCCATGGTGATTTGTGCCGTTGTTTTTATTACGGGAATGCTGCGCGGCGAAGAATTTTTTCTGATGCTGATGACCGCGATTAGTTTGGCTGTCGCGGCGATTCCCGAGTCACTGCCTGCCGTTATTACGATTTCATTGGCCCTTGGCGCCAAACGCTTGGTTAGCAAAAAAGCTTTGGTTAAAAAATTGCCTGCGGTTGAAACGCTGGGATCAGTGACTTATATCTGCACGGATAAGACGGGGACGCTGACACTCAACCGCATGCGGGCCGAAGAGTTTTACGCGGAAGGAAAACTGATAAAAGGCGGAAGTGTTGCCGGACTTTCTGCGGATTTTCTGACGGCCATGGCACTTTGTAATGATGCGGTCGAGCAAGAGAAAGGCGCGGTTTTAGGAGATCCGACGGAGGTGGCTTTGTTTGAAGCCGCGCGCGCCGGCGGGTTTGAAAAAACAGAGGTGGATAAAAAATTTCCCCGCATTGCGGAGCTGCCTTTCGATTCTGAGCGCAAATGTATGACCACCTTTCACAAAGCCGCGGATGGAAAAATTATTTCCTACACCAAAGGCGCGGCTGAGATGATTATTGAAAAATCCAATCCAGGGCCGCTTGTGAGCCAAAGCCTGCTTAATCCTATTTCTGAAAAAATGGCGGAGGATGGATTGCGGGTTTTGGCGCTTGGGATGAGAACCTGGGATGCCTTACCTGATTTAAAATTAATTCAAAACGTTGAATCGAATCTTGTTTTTTTGGGATTAGTCGGAATTTTTGATCCGCCACGCGAAGAAGCCAAGACGGCGGTTGCGGCTTGTAAAACGGCAGGAATTGTTCCGGTTATGATTACCGGAGATCATCCCAGCACGGCTAAAACAATCGCAGCGCGTCTTGGAATTTTAGCGGAGGGGGATGAGGTGATGGCCGGTCCCGAGTTGTCGCAGATTTCAACGGAGGAGTTTGCCCGGCGCGTTAAAAATATTCGGGTTTACGCGCGGGTTTCACCCGATCAAAAATTAAAAATAATTGAGGCTTTGCAATCGCAAGGAGAATTTGTCGCAATGACCGGCGACGGGGTGAATGACGCACCGGCGCTAAAGCGCGCGGACATTGGGGTTGCGATGGGTGTAACAGGGACAGATGTCGCCAAAGAAGCCAGCTCGATGGTGCTTTTGGATGATAACTTCGCGACGATTGTGCATGCCGTGGAAGAAGGCCGTAAGATTTATGACAATATGCGGCGGTTTATTAAATATGCCGTTACGACCAACTCAGCGGAGGTGTGTATTATTTTTATCGCGCCGCTGATCGGTCTTCCGATTCCTTTTATTCCGATTCAAATTTTATGGATCAATTTGCTGACGGATGGTTTGCCGGGGTTGGCTTTGGTTGCAGAACTGGGGGAAGCCAATGCAATGCGCCGTTTGCCGCGCAAGCCGGATGAAGGTATTTTTGCGCGCGGACTCGGCTGGCATGTGATTGTAATGGGCGCTTTGATGGCGGCGCTGACTTTGGGAAGTCAAGCTTGGCTCCTTGCGCATGAATATGAAAATTGGCGGTCGATTGTTTTTACCGTGCTTTGTCTTTGTCAGCTCGCGCACGTGATCGCGATTCGCTCCGATACCGAGTCGCTATTTAATCAGGGAATTTTTTCTAATTTGCCTTTGTTGGGCGCGGTCGCTGTCACCTTTGCGCTTCAGCTCGCGACGCTTTATGTTCCTTTCTTAAACCAAGTTTTTGAAACTTCGCCCTTGAGCTTAAAAGAATTGGGGGTGGTTTTGATGATTGCTTCTACCGTTTTTATTGCGGTTGAAATCGAAAAAGCTTTCCGTCGATATCAAGGCGGACGGCATCTAAAAAGCAAAGCCCGTTAAGTGGAAACAGAGCTGTGTCTTTACTTGCTATTTGGGCTTGAGACGGCTATTCTGCATGCGATTTTAACCAAATAAATGCGGTTTATGGGCGAGTACGGACCCCCAAAAAGGGTTACAAAATGGGCCGGCGTGGTGCTTTTTACGGTGCTGATTTCATGCGGCGTCTTCGGGACACCTATCTATATCTATTACAACGGGTTAGCTCTGTCTGAAATTCTGCTTTTTATTTTTTATTTTTTTGCCACCAGCTTTGCGATTACGGTCGGCTATCATCGTCATTTTTCGCATGTGACATTTAAGGCAAACAACTTTGTGCGCTTTTGGCTGCTTTTTTTCGGTGCCGCGACTTATGAAGAGTCCGCTCTCAAATGGTCTTCTCAGCATCGGCAGCATCATCAGTTTACGGATACGAATCTCGATCCGCATAATTCTTTGCGCGGATTTTGGTATTGCCATGTCGGCTGGATTATTTTTTATAAACACGCCGTGAACTGGGACAACGCGAAAGATTTGATGCAAAGCAAATTGGTTATGCATCAGCATAAGTACATTGATTTGTGGTCGGTCACAGCCGGTATTTTTGTTCCGCTTGCAATCGGCTGGGCCACAGGTCATCTTCTCGGAGCTTTTTTAATGTCCGTTTGTCTGCGCATGTTTCTTGTGATGAACTCCGCTTTTTTTATTAATTCTTACGCGCATATGATTGGAAGCAACGCGTGGAACAAAAAAGAATCCGCACGCGATCATTGGCTTGGAGCCATTTTGACAAACGGTGAGGGTTATCACAGCTATCATCATAAGTTTCCGAATGATTATCGTAACGGCATCCGTTGGTATCATTATGATCCGACAAAATGGTTTATTTTTCTTCTTTCAAAGCTGGGCTTGGCGTGGGATTTAAAGCGTACGCCGTCGTCTTTGATCGAAGCCGCTCTTGTCGCAAAATAATTCATTTATTTTGAAAAGGGGAGGTGTGTTGTCTTGCCTCGAATAAATTTTTTTGCCCTCACTCGTTCCCGCTTTTTTATTCCGGCGCTTGCCGCTTTATTGATCGTTTCAGCTTGTTTCTTGATTTACGGAAAAGCTTTGAATTTCGGATTTGTCGGATTTGACGATGACTTTCATGTTTATGCCAATCCTGTTTTGCGTTTTCCGCCCGTTGAGGCTTTGAAAGCGATTTGGTTGGGTCAATCCGGTGAAGCTGTGCCGCGCGACCGGCTTTATGCGCCGCTCACCATGACGGTTTTTTGGGCCCAGTATTTGACGCAGGGCCTCAATGCTTTCTATTACCATTTTCTTAATTTGCTTTTACATTGCGCGAACGCTTTTTTTGTTTTTTTACTTTTACGCGGATGGATTGAAGACAAACTTGCTTTGTGCGGCGCGCTTATTTTTGCCATTCATCCGCTGCAGGTGGAGCCCGTGGTTTGGGTGAGTGGACGCAAAGATTTGCTCATGGGGTTTTTTATTTTGGCAGGCCTGCTTTTGTACCGGCGCTATCTTCTTAACCTTAAGGCGCATCGTTTTATATTGGCCGCCCTGTGTTTTGTTGCCGCAGTTTTTTCGAAACCCTCCGCGGTGATGCTGATTCCATTTTTGATTTTAATCGATTGGTTTGAGAAGAGGACGTTCTCTCATTACCGTCTTTGGATGGAGAAGTGTTTGTTGCTCATTCCTGCCCTTGTTGTGATGGTTGTCAACCTTGATGGATATGGAGAACAACATGCCGCAGCCAATTTTGATTTGAAGCGCCTGGGGTTTATTGTTCAAAGTATTTTATTTTATGCCGGACACATTGTTCTGCCGCTCAGGCTTTCAGCTTTCTATCCTTATCCCTCCATGTATATTTGGCCGCAAAGCGATTGGATTGTACTCGCCGCCGGAGCTTTGACATTAACAGCTTGTGTTTTTTTGATGCGTACTGAGAAAAGAATTTTAAAGTTCGGATTGCTTTTTGCGGGAGCGGCATTGATTCCGGTTTTGTTCCGTAATTGGGCCTATGTTGACGGCGGTTTTGCCTCGGATCGCTACGCCTATCTTATGTTGCCGGGCTTTATTCTCATTTTAATGACCCGTTTGTCGCGGTCGATGCGTTTTTTTATTCCTATCGTATTGATATTCCTTTTTGGATGTCTTGCTTCCGCACGAGTCGCGGTGTGGGAAAATACGGAAAAGCTTGCGCGGAATATAGTTCATCATTATCCCAATGCGGCGAATGCCCATGAATTTTTAGCGCGCAATGCGGAAAAAGAAGGCCGCAAGAAAGAGGCTTTGGTCCATTATGAGGCCGCTTATCGCGCGGATCCGGGGCCCTGGCGCAGCGCGAAGTGGCATGCCGCGGCAGGTGATTTTGAAAAGGCGGCTTATGAGTTCAATCTCGCATCGTCCAAGCCGGGGCGAAACGCGCTTTTTTACGAGGATTGGGGATTGTTTTATTTAAATTTTGGACAGTACCCGCAAGCCCGCGAAATTTTTGAAAAGGGCATTGAAATAAGTCCGCGAAATGCGAGTTTGTATAATGATTTGGCAGGAGCTGTTTTTTACATGGGCGATGCGCAGCAAGCGGTTCAGCTTTGGGAAAAATCTCTGCAAATTGATCCGAGCTTTGCGTCCGCTTACAATAACTTAGGATGGTTCTATCAATTGCACGGCGATCAAGAGAAAGCGCTTCAATTTTATCGAAAAGCGATTCTCTGTGATCCGAATCAATCGCGGGCAGCTCGCAATCTTAAACGCCTTGAAGATTCTATTTCGTCTCGTTTAACAAAAGCAGATGATGTGAATGAATGATCGCATGTCAAAGATATGGTTCCCAAAAATTCTGCTTTGGATTATGTCGATGGCAGTAACAGCTTGCAGTTTTTCCCAGACTCCGTTGATTCCGCGATCGATTTTATTTGGAAATCCCGTGCAGGCGAATCCGCAGATTTCTCCGGACGGGGAATGGATTGCTTATTTAGCGCCCTACGAAGATGTTTTGAATATTTGGGTTCAGTCGTCTATGGGAGGTAAGGTGGAAGTTCGTACCCGGGTTCAAGGGCGCGGAATATCCAATTATTTTTGGGCTTCTGACAGCCGGCACCTTCTTTTTTTAAAAGATCATGAGGGTGATGAAAATACGCATCTTTTCAAAGTGAGCCCGCAGGATTTTAATCCGCAAAACTTGACGCCGTTTTCGGGTGTGCGTGCGCAAATTTTAGCAGCAGAGAAAAATTTTCCCAACGAGTTGCTTGTTACGATGAATCGTGAAAATCCAAAATTTGAAGATGTTTATCGTTTAAATTGGAAAACAGGTGACTTACAACTTATCGAAAAAAACAATGGAACTGTGGCTCAGTGGTTTGCCGACCCTGAGCTTCGGGTGCGGGCTCGGTTGGTTGCCGGAACACGCGGTGAGTTTGCTTTGCAGTTTCGCGAAACAGAGAAAGCGGAGTGGCGGAATTTGCTGGAATGGGGATTGGAAGATAGTTTTAATTCGCGCGTTGTTGGTTTTTCCCGGGATGGCCAATCACTTTACCTGGTGGATTCGCGGAATTATTCTTCCGGTCGTTTAATTCGCCTTCAGCTTTCATCGGGGGAAATCGAAGTGATCGCGGAAGATCCAGATTATGATGTGCTTGGTGTTTTGATGCATCCCGATAAAAAAGAGCCTCAAGCTGTTGAATGGTTTCAGGCTAAACGGGTTTTGAATTTTTTTGATTCTCAATTGGCTGCTGATTTCCAAATCCTCGAAAAAGAATTCGGAAGTTTGCCCGCCTTGGCGAGCCGTGATGACAATGACCAAGTGTGGGTTATGCGAGTGGAGTCGGACACAGCTCCGGTTGCTTATTATGTTTATGACCGTGGGACCAAGCAAAGCCGGTTTCTGTTTGAGCATCAGCCTGCTTTGAAAAAATATAAATTAGCTTCCATGGAACCTTTTGCATTTGAAGCGCGCGATGGGCTTAAAATAAATGGCTATTTAACTTTTCCTCCGGGCAAAGAGAGAAAAAATTTACCCTTGGTTTTGAAAGTGCACGGCGGACCGTGGAATCGGGATGTATGGGGCTTTGATTCACGCGCGCAATGGCTCGCCAATCGCGGATATTTATGCATGCAGGTTAACTTTCGCGGCTCAACGTCTTACGGCAAAGATTTTTTGAATGCCGGTAACAAAGAATGGGGCGGAAAAATGCAGCATGATTTGACGGATTCTGTGGCTTGGGCTGTTAAGCAAGGTTATGCCAATCCCAAGCGGATGGCGATTTTCGGCGGCTCTTATGGCGGTTATGCGGCTTTGGCAGCGGCGGCATTTACGCCTGATCTTTTTAAAGCGGCGGTGGCGGTTGTGGGACCGAGTAATTTAATTTCATTTATCCAAACCACGCCGGCTTATTGGGCGGCGGATCTTGAAAATATTTATTTGCGGGTGGGACATCCTGAAAAAGACGCGGATTTTTTAAAGTCGCGCTCGCCGCTTTTTAGCGTGAATCAAATCAAAACACCCTTGCTGATCGCGCAGGGTGCGAATGATCCCCGGGTTAAAAAATCCGAGTCGGATCAAATTGTCGCGGCGCTTAAAGAGCATGGAATTCAGCATAAGTATTTGCTTTTTGAAGATGAAGGGCATGGATTTGCCAAGCCCGAAAATCAAATGCTTTTCTTTAAGACGGCAGAAAATTTTTTAGCGCGGCATTTGGGCGGAAAAGCCGAACGCTAACAACATGATGGTTTGTTTGACAAGGGGTTCTTTCAAGCTTAACCTGTTCACTGCTCTGTTTTCATAAACTTATATAGGAGATTTTATGATCAAAAAATTAGTCGGAATTTTTGTTTTGGCTTTGGTCGGTGTGGTGCTAGCAGCTGTTTTTTTCAGTCATATCATTTTGGCTTCGGTTTTAACCGGTGTTTTGGGCGCGCCCGTAAAAGTGGAGCGTATCGCATTGGGAGCAAAAACCGGAATATATGGACTGACTATCGGTAATCCGAAGGGGTTTAAGGAAGAGCGACTGGTGTCCATTCCGGAAGCTTCCGTTCATATTGATGTCAGAGCTCTTTTTAAAGGCAAAATTCACGTTAATAAAATCAGGCTCGCGATGGATGAAGTTACAATTGAAAAAGCTGCCGGCGGTAAGATTAACCTGCTTGAACTTCAGGTCATGAAAAAAACGGAGAAAAAGCAGGAAACAAAACCTCAGCCGCAAACTCCGGAAACAAAGCCGCAGCCTTCTGAGCCGGCTAAGCCCGGCAAACCCGCGCAGCCGATTGCTGTTCAAATTGATGAAGTGCTGTTGGATCTCAACCGGGCCCGTTATGTGGATTCCGGAGTGACACCGAGCTCGGTTAAGGAGTACAGCCTGGGAGTTCGCAATGAATCTTTTAAAGATGTAACGAACCTAACAGCTCTGATCAAGCAGTTGGTATTTTTTGTGTTAAAAAAAGTAGGGCTTTCATCGCTGACTTCTAATTTTGATGTTTTACTTAAAGGTGTCGGCGGAGAAGTGGGCGAAAAGCTAGGAAAGCTTTTTGAGAAGCTCAATAACATTTAAGGCAGACCTAGTTTGAATTTCAGGATTTTTTGGAAATGAAGATTTTCAGGCGTCTCGTTTTCTTTTTATTTGCCGCGCTGTTTTTAATCGGTGCGCCGCGGCTCGTTTTTTATGCTTTGGGATATAGTTTTAAAGCGGGTTCCGATCAGGGTATTGTTAAATCCGGTCTTATTTTTATTTCCACCGCGCCGCCGGGTGCCGCCGTGTTCGTCGGAGGGCGACGTTATCGTGAAACGACCCCGGCCATTATCCGTGACCTTATGCCGGGTCATTATCCGATCAGGGTTGTTTTAAAAGACTATTATCCCTGGGCGAGAAATGTTCCGGTGGAGGCGGGTAAGGCCGCTGTGTTGGGCCATGTTTTATTGCGTCCAAAACAACCCGATTGGAAAGAGCATGTGCCGCAATCCTATGACCGTTTGATTCCTATTTCCGAAACGCATGACCTGCTTTTGCAAAGCGAGGATCGGGGCGGCGCGGTTGAGATTTATAATTGGAAGACAAAAAAGAGACAGGCTCTTTTTGTTTCACCCAAGTTGAAGTTGCGTGACATGGATGATTTTTATGTGGCTTCCGGCAGTTCCGCCGTGCTTGTTGCCGGAAAGTTTGATGGAAAATTCCAAACGCATTGGGCTAAGATTGGCGGAGAAGAATCTTTAATTTCTTGGTACGACAAAACGGAGGAGTTTTCTCCCCGGCAATTCAAATGGGACGCTCGCGATGAACGCTATGTTTTTGCTTATGACCAAGGCCGCTTAAAGCGCGCTGATTTATACCAAAAAAATTCAGCGGATTTTCTTTCCGGTGTGCGCGGATACGCGCTGGATAATCGCCGCGTCCTTTATTTTTCAGGGGAAGACTTTTTGAGTCTGGATGTGACCGGAAAATCTCAGAAAGCCATTTGGAAAGACACGGACCGTTTCCTGGGAACAGAAGGGGAGGTTCAGGTTATTCCGGCAGCCCCCGAAACGGTTTTCTTTATTACGGAAAAAGGCCGGCTTGTGACGAATCATCCTCCGCGAGTAATTGCTGAAGAGGGCGTGAAAGGAGTTGAATTTGATAAGAAAAATCAGAAGCTCCTTTTTTGGACGGATCAGGCATTGGGGGTCGCCGAATGGATTGTGCCCAAAAAAGACTTCGGTGAGGCGTCTTTGGAAATTACCAGGAGCAGTTTGTTTTCAGGAGCGCGTCAAATTCAAACAGCCTTTTGGGCGCATGACGGCAGTTATGTTGTCTATCAAGATCAGAACAAAGTTTTTTTGCTTGAGCCCCAGGTTTTTGCGGAACCTTTGGTCTATGAACTTTTTGAGGTAAAAAGCGGCAGTTTGGCTTTTTACAGCGATGATTCCGGTGAAATATATTATTTGGATAAAAAGACCGGACATTTGATGGCGCTTGAACTCATTCCCAAGTGGAAAGTGATGGAAGTTCCGTTGGCGTTGATTCTCGAAAAAGAAAAAGAGGCTGATCAATGAGCGCTTTTCATTTTTCAAGACGGAAACTAAGCGGCGGAGAGCGTGTTTTTGAGCGCGGGCTTGAGATTTTACCGGGTCTCACAAGCTGGAGTATTTTAATCGGACTGACTTTGCTTTCCATCTTTCAGCCGGTGGCGGCCGCGATCATTATTATTGTCTTTGAATTTTACTGGCTGCTGCGTCTTTTTTATCTCACTTTATTTTTGATGATTTCATATTCCCGATTATCGCTTGAAGAACAAACGCATTGGATGGAGCGCGTTCAAAAAGTGGACCGCTTTATGCGCGAGGGTTCTTTATCCCCTGCGGAGAAGCTGCCCGGATGGAAGCGCCGGATTTCCGAATCCATCTTTCAAAAGGAGTTGGGACATTTAAAAGCGAAAGGGAACTTGCCGCCCTTCTCATCGGATATTTATCATTTGGTGATCGTTCCGGCTTTAAAAGAAACCCTTGAAATTCTTGAGCCCGGAATCTGCAGTTTTGCGGAAGGAAGTTTTTCAGCCAAACAAATTATGGTTGTTTTGGCCGTGGAAGAGCGCGCTGAAAGCGCCGTGCATGAATCTGCGGCTGCGCTCAAAAGCAAATACGGCGGCCGTTTTTTTGATTTTTTAATTGTTAAACATCCCGACGGTCTCGAGGGTGAGGCGCGCGTGAAAGGTGCCAACGCGTCTTTTGCCGCAAGGGCTGCGCGACAAGTTTTGGCGGAAAAGAAAATTTCAGACGAGCAAGTGATTGTTTCCTGTTTTGACGCGGATACGGTCGTGAGCTTTGATTACTTTGCATGCCTTACTTACTACTTTATGGTTTCCCCGGACCGGCAAAGAGCCAGTTTTCAGCCTATTCCGGTTTATCACAATAATATTTGGGAGGTGCCCGGTTTCGCGCGCATTTTGGAAATGGGCGCTTCTTTTTTTCAACTCACCGAAGCGTCTCACCCGGACCGTTTGGTGACATTCTCCAGCCATAGCATGAGTTTTAAAGCTTTGGTTGAGGTTGGGTATTGGCCCGTTGATATGGTTTCGGATGATTCCGCTATTTTTTGGAAATGTTTTTTTCATTATGACGGAGAGTACCGCACCGTGCCCATGTTCATTACTCTTTCCATGGATGTGGTGGATGCGGGCGGTTGGTGGAAAACATGCGTCAGCGTGTATAAACAGAAACGCCGCTGGGCGTGGGGCGTTGAAAACTTTCCGATCGTGATGCGCGGTTTTTTACAGTCAAAAAAAATCCCGCTTTTTGAAAGATTCCGCCATGGCGGCAAGCTTTTCGAAGGGCATATCGCGTGGGCGACTTGGCCGATTATTTTAGGCGTGATCGGCTGGCTGCCGCCCTTTTTTGTCGGGCGCGAATTTTCGGATTCTGTTATTTATTACACTGCGCCCCGCATTTCCGCGCTTATTTTCAATTTGGCCACGGTTTCTTTGCTGACGACCATTATTTTGAGCTTATCCCTTTTACCAAAAACAAAAATCAAGGACTCTTTTTTTAGACGGGTGATTCACGCCTTGGAGTGGCTCGCCATTCCGTTGGTTGCGATATTTTTCAGCGCCTTGCCCGCCCTAGAAGCGCAGACCCGTTTGATGCTGGCGAAGTATATGGAGTTTTGGGTCACGGATAAACGTCGCTAAGGGGCGACTGAAAATGGCTCATCTGCGGCGTTGCAAATTTCGCAATTTTCGTCAACGTAGGTTTTACTACGCCTCCTCAATTGCTCAATTTGCGCCTAGCATTTGAACCATTTTGAGACGCCCATAAATTATAGATGCTTTCTGTAATGCTAGATGTCTAAAAAATCGGTTGACGCTAGGTGGCACGAGCTTTACCCTTATACAATTACAGAAAGCTTTTGTGGTTGTGGTTTGTTTTGCGTTTCAATGCAAAGCAAACCGCAGAACAGAAATAATACAGAGAAGGGGATTCAAATGAAAAAAATGATTTTTGCCGCATTTTTTGCGGTTGCTTTGATCGGTTCAAACTATGCTTATGCTCAAGACGGTATGTGCAAAGAAAACGTACTTGATAAGGCTTGGGATTGGAGCCAAACTCTTGGTAAATCCGGCTTGGATCGTGAATCTGTTTTGATGAAGAACAAAGCAGAGCGCGCTCAGCGTTGCGCTGAAAAGCTTGCTAAAAAGGCTCAAAAAGAAGCCGGTAAAGCAGCCGACGACATGAAGAAAAAGCTCGGGCTGTAATCCCAGTATTAATTTGCCCTCTGCGGCGTTGCCGCAACCGGGGGACTGGCGTTGCGTTTGCGCAAGCGCAGGGAAAGGCCGTGGAGAAATCCACGGCCTTTCTTGTTTTAAGAAGCAGATATAAATTCTAAATAATAAAATCTTCGCAGTATAATAACCGCATGATTGCGATTGTTTTTCTTGTCATTTCAAATATTTTTATGACTTTCGCCTGGTACGGGCATCTGAAGTTTAAGCATGAAGCGCTTTGGAAAGTGATCATTATCAGCTGGCTGATCGCTTTTGTTGAGTATTGCTTTCAAGTTCCTGCCAACCGCTGGGGATCTTCTCAGTTTACGACCCCTCAGCTCAAAGTGATTCAGGAAGTCATTACTTTGGTTGTTTTTTCTGTTTTCTCCGTGCTTTATCTTAAAGAGCAATTTCGCTGGAATTATGCAGTGGCATTCGCGCTGATGGTTGCCGCGGTGTTCTTTGTTTTTAAAAAATAGTTGGAAGGTTAAAAAATGTTTCGTCCCCAGCTGATCACTTGTCTCAAGACTTACTCTTGGGAGCAGCTTCGCGCTGATTTTATCTCGGGAGTGATTGTCGGGGTGGTGGCTTTGCCGCTGGCGATTGCTTTTGCGATCGCTTCAGGCGTAACCCCAGATCGCGGCTTTGTGACCGCAATTGTTGCCGGATTTTTAATTTCTGCTCTCGGCGGAAGCAAAGTTCAAATCGGCGGACCCACGGGTGCTTTCGTCGTCATTGTTTATGGTATTGTCCAGAAATTTGGCGTGGACGGCTTGATTCTCGCGACTTTGATGGGTGGGGCGCTTCTTTTCTTGGCGGGTGTTTTTAAATTTGGAGCAGTGATTCAGTTTATTCCGTATCCGGTGACCGTTGGATTCACCGCAGGTATCGCATTGATTATTTTTTCATCACAGATGAAAGATTTTTTTGGGCTTTCAATGGGAGCGGTTCCCGCCGATTTTCTTGAGAAATGGCTTGAATATTTTAAGCACTTCAAATCAATCAACGTTTATTCAGTTTTTCTCGCCACCGCGACAATTGTGATTATGCAGGTTTGGCAGAAATTCTTCCGCCGCATTCCGGGATCGCTTGCGGCGCTTGTGGCGCTTTCCTGCCTTGCTTATTTTGCGCATTTTCCGGTTGAAACCATTTTCAGCAAATTCGGAGAAATCCCGCACGCGCTTCCTTTGCCCCGCTGGCCTGATTTTAATTGGGAAATGGTGCGTGAATTGATGCCGGCGGCGATTTCTATTTCGATGCTGGCAGGACTCGAATCTCTTTTATCGGCGATGGTGGCTGACGGGATGATCGGCGACAAGCATCGGCCGAATACGGAGCTTACAGCGCAAGGAGTCGCCAATATCGCATCGGCTTTATTTGGCGGGATGCCCGCAACAGGCGCCATCGCGCGCACCGCGACCAATGTCCAGAATGGCGGGCGTACGCCGGTGGCCGGCATTGTGCATGCCTTGACCTTGCTTGCGATTATGTATTTTTTTACAAAATGGGCAGGGCATATTCCGTTAGCTTGTTTAGCCGGAATTTTAACCGTGGTGGCTTGGCGCATGAGTGAGCGGCACGCTGTCATGCGCATTTTGAAATGTCCCAAAAGCGATGTGATGGTGATGGCTGCAACTTTTTTTCTCACCGTGGTCTTTGATTTGACTGTTGCGATTCAGGCGGGATTGGCACTTTCTTTTTTTCTTTTTATTAAAAACCTGTCTCAAGTAACCAACTTAAAAGTGATTACCGGTGAAATGACGGATGAAAGCAAGTCAGCTCGTTTTGTCAAAGACATGCAGCTACCCGAAGGAGTTGAAGTATTTGAGATTCGTGGGCCGCTTTTCTTTGGCGTTGCTTCCACATTTTTAGATACGGTTCAGGCGATTAAAAAAAATCCCAAAGTCCGCATTTTACGCATGCGGCATGTTTTGTCTTTGGATGCGACGGCGCTTGAAGCGATTAAGCAAGTTCACGCGGAATCTCGAAAAAGGGGCATTTGCTTTTTGATTGCGGATCTTCATTCGCAGCCTTTGGTTGCCATGCAGGAGTCCGGACTTTTGGATGAGATCGGCGAGGAAAATGTTCCGGGAACCCTGAAAGAGACAATCGAAAAAGCGCGGACCTTGATTTCCGCCGCCTCTGCCGATTTAAAGTAATTTGTGTGAGGTGCCCTTTGTCGGATTCGGATGACGCTTGGCTGGAGCTTTATCGGCGGACTTTCTTTCAAGTGAAAGATCCGGGCGGAATGCTCGTCCGTTTTACTGCATTGACCGAGGATCAATATCCTTTTCTCAAGCAGAAGCAGTTCGCGATTATTACGGCATTTAATCCCATGAACAGGGTTATTTCTGAGCGGGAGAACCTGACCCAAAATTCTCTTTTAGAAAAAGACCTCGCTGAAAGAGGATTTTGCTTTTATTCCACGCGCGGGGAGCTGGACGGACACTTTGAAGCCAGTTTTACGGTTGAAAATATTTCACAAGCCCAGGCGATCGAATTCGGGGTAAAATACCGCCAGCATTCCATTCTTTATAACGACGCGCAAGGCGTCCGATTTGTGCGTTGTTGCCCCGCATAGATTTTTCCGTCTGTCACGGCAATCGACAGGAATTCATTTGAAGCCAAATTATCAGGGTAATAAAAAACGCAAAGAAGAACAACGCAGAAAAAAGCAGGAAGCCAAGCGTAACAAACGCTTAAACAAGGGCAATGAGCCTGAGCCCACAGCGGAGTCTTATTTCACTCCGCCGCCAACAGCCTAATTACTCGGCTCGAAACTCGAGCAAAGTTATTTCCGCGGGGACGCCGAGGCGTAGCGCCGGTCCCCAAAAACCCGTCCCCTGATTGACATAAACCCACATTTTTCCATGTTGGTTTAATCCTTTGCTGTAAGGATTGACCATCGCCACAATCAAGTTGAATGGAAAAAACTGCCCTCCATGGGTGTGTCCTGAGAGCATAAGATTAAAGCCCGCTTTTTCCGCGTCAAAGCAGCTCTTGGGCTGATGCGCCAAAAGAATTTGAAATGTGTCATCGGACTTTAAAGCACCCATGGCTTTGATTGCGTCTGGATGGTGTTCGGGAATGAAATCACCCGCGTCCGGATCCGTAATGCCTCCCAGCCATATTTTTTGATTCGCAATCCAAGTGCCTTGATTGATTAAGGGTTTTAAGCCCAGCCTCGAGAAGACTTGAATCCAAGCCTCGGCATCCCAATAGTATTCATGATTGCCCGGAATGTAAAAAACACCCTCAGGTGCCGAAAGCTCTTGCAGCGGCGCCGCGTCGCTCCCAAAAATAGCAGGATCGCTGTCGCCGATATCGCCGGTAAGCACAATTAAATTGGTATTAAGCGATTTAAGCTTGCGTACGACCTGCGCGACATATTTACGTCGAATAAGCGGACCGATATGAAGGTCGCTGATTTGAGCGATTTTAAATCCATTCAAAGCTTTGAGAGTGGAAGGCAATTTCAGCTGAATGTTTTTAACAATCGGCCCGCGTAATGCGCCGTGAATTCCAAGAAAATTGAGCATCACGGCCATGCCTCCAAACCACCGGCAAAGGGTTTGTTCATGAGCCAAAAGGCCGGGAATCAAAATAAGAGCATCTTTAGTCAGTGCAGCACAAAGCAAGTGAATGCAAAGACCGCCTAAGCCAAAAGTAATAAAAACGCGGGCTGCACTCGGTTTCTTGACGTGAATTCGGAGGAGATGCCATGCTAAAAGGACTAGCGCCAGAAATAAAATTGCCGGCGGGACAAAGCTAAGTGGTTTCGGCAGGTGCATGGGTAAAATGAGTTGCGTCCACACAAGAAGTCCGGCCAAAAAGAAGGCCGTAATCATCAGGCCAAAAAAAAGAGTGCGTCGGAATTTTTTCATACGCATAAATTATAACGGGTGAACCAGGCCGGGGCTAAAATAATTATATCGGCTGCGGCGATAGACGCAGAGATAAACAGAAAGAAAAAAAGCCGGTCATTGCTGACCGGCTTTTCTATTTTAATTTCAGCTCTGGGCTATTGCCCAACCGCAATTAATCGAGAGCTTCTTCGGCGTAAGAGGCAACATCCGCCCCCTTTTCGCCCTTTTTCGGCTCAGCCTTTTTTTCAATGATGGCGCATTCCATCGTCAAAATCAGACCCGCGATACTTGCCGCGTTTTCAAGTGCAGCGCGCACCACTTTGGCCGGATCAATCACGCCCTTTGCGACCAGATCTTCGTATTCACCGGTTGAGGCGTTAAATCCAAAGTTGCCTTTTTCAGACAAAATTTTCTGGACAACAACCGAGCCTTCTTCGCCCGCGTTTTCAGCGATCTTAAAGGCCGGAGCTTTGAGCGCCTGACGCACAATTTCTACGCCGGTGGCTTCATCGCCTTCGGCAACAACGCTCTTCAATGCCGCGATGGAGCGCAACAGCGCCACTCCGCCGCCCGGCACGATACCTTCAGCGATAGCCGCGCGTGTCGCGTGCAGTGCGTCGTCCATGCGCGCTTTCTTTTCTTTCATTTCGATTTCAGTTGCCGCGCCGACTTTGATGACCGCGACGCCGCCCGCGAGTTTCGCGAGACGCTCTTGCAGTTTTTCCTTGTCATAATCGGAATCGGTTTTTTCGATTTGCCCCTTAAGATGTTCGCAGCGTGCTTTGATATCTTTTTGGGAGCCTGCTCCACCGATGATTGTGGTGTTGTCTTTGCCGATCACAACACGGTCAGCACGGCCAAGATCTTCAACCTTCACGCTTTCAAGCTTGATGCCGAGGTCTTCGGAGATAAAACGTCCTTTGGTTAAAGTCGCGATATCTTCAAGCATCGCTTTACGGCGATCACCAAAGCCCGGGGCCTTGACGGTGCAAACCTGCAGCGTGCCGCGGATTTTGTTCACGACGAGAGTCGCAAGCGCTTCGCCTTCAACTTCTTCGGAGATGATCAAAAGCGGACGGCCGGATTGAGCCACGGCTTCCAGAACCGGAATCATTTCCTTGATCGATGAAATTTTCTTTTCACAGATCAAGATGTACGGATCTTTCAGGATAGCTTCCATGCGGTCGGCATCGGTCACGAAATAAGGCGACAAATAGCCGCGGTCGAATTGCATACCTTCAACCGTGTCCACTTCGGTTTTAAAGCCTTTGGCTTCTTCAACCGTGATAACGCCGTCTTTACCGACTTTTTCAAGCGCGTCCGCAAGCAGCTGACCGATCGAAGCATCGCCGTTGGCGCTGATGGTCGCAACCGCTTTCCAATCTTCTTTACCGCTGACTTTTTTTGAAAGCGTTTTGATCGATTCGACAACGGCTTTAACCGCTTTATCGATACCGCGTTTTAAAGCGGTAGGATTGGCTCCGGCCGTGACGTTCTTCAAACCTTCACTGACAATCGCTTGCGCGAGCACCGTCGCGGTGGTTGTTCCGTCGCCGGCTTCGTCATTGGTTTTTTCAGAAACTTCACGAACCATTTGAGCGCCCATATTTTCATACGGGTCCTTGAGTTCGATTTCCTTCGCGACCGAAACACCGTCCTTGGTGATAATCGGCGCGCCGAATTTTTTGTCGATTACGACATTGCGGCCTTTGGGCCCCAAGGTCACACCGACTGTTTTTGCGAGGATATCGACGCCGCGCTTAATTTTGTGGCGCGCGTCCTCGGAGAACGATAGTTGTTTAGCCATACTGTTTCCTTTTGCCTCTGCGGTATTACCGCAATCGGCATTTAGCTTAGTTATTGATTACTGTGCGTCGACAACTGCGAGAATGTCGTTTTCGGACAAGATTTTGTGTTTCTTACCTTCAACTAAGATTTCATCGCCGGCATATTTTCCGAAGATAACGCGGTCGCCTTTTTTTACCTGAGGCTCCTGCACTTTGCCGGAATCAAGGGTTTTGCCTGGGCCCACCGAAATCACTTTGCCTTCGGTCTTTTCTTCCTTGGCTGTATCCGGAAGAATAATGCCGCCCTTGGTTTTTTCTTCAGCTTCAAGAATTTCAACAAGAACGCGATCGCTTAAAGGTTTAATTTTCATTTTCTGTTTCTCCTACACTGTTTTTATTTTGCTCTGGGCTTTGCCCAACTGCATTTTGTTTTATCTGAAAAATTGTCTAAATTTTTTCCACTAGAAAGCCTAAACGGAGCCGATGTCACTCTTGCGCGCGCAGTTCCGCAGGGCGAAGCCCGAGGACTGTCCGAGCACGCAGAGGGACATCGGCGCAGTCATCACATCATTCCGCCCATACCGCCCATGCCACCCATTCCTCCCATGCCGCCGCCGGGCATTGCCGGAGACTTATCTTCTTCAGGGATGTCGGTGATCAAGGCTTCCGTCGTCAAAAGTAAACCGGCGACGCTGGCTGCATATTGCAAAGCGCTGCGTGTTACTTTTTTCGGATCGATGATACCGGCTTTGATTAAATCAACATATTCGCCGTTGGCCGCGTTGTATCCGATATTGCCGGATTCGCTCAGAACACGCTGAACGACAACCGAACCTTCATCGCCGGCATTTTCAGCCAACTGACGAAGCGGAAACTCAAGCGCGCGCTTGACGATCTCAGCGCCGATTTTCTCATCGCCTTTGAGTTTAATGGAATCGAGGCCCGTTGATGCGCGCACCAAGGCGATACCGCCGCCTGCAACGATACCTTCTTCAACCGCGGCGCGCGTTGCATGCAATGCATCGTCAACGCGGTCTTTCTTTTCTTTCATTTCGGTTTCAGTCGCAGCACCGACATTGATGACTGCAACACCGCCCGCGAGCTTTGCGAGACGCTCCTGCAGTTTTTCCTTATCATAGTCCGAATCCGTCTCTTCGATTTGCTTGCGGATTTGTCCGACGCGTCCTGCGATTTCTTTGGTGTTGCCTGCGCCTTCGATAATGGTCGTGTTGTCCTTATCGATGGTTACGCGTTTTGCACGGCCGAGATCTTTAATCCCGACGTTCTCAAGTTTAAGTCCGAGATCATCCGTGATTGCGCGTCCGCCGGTCAAAATGGCGATATCGTCAAGCATGGCTTTGCGGCGGTCTCCGTAACCCGGAGCTTTGACAGCGCAGATTTTTAGAGTGCCGCGGATTTTGTTGACCACGAGTGTTGCAAGCGCTTCACCGTCAACATCTTCAGCGATAATCAAAAGCGGCTTGCCTGATTTGGCGACGGCTTCAAGCACCGGCAGCAAATCTTTCATCGCCGAAATTTTCTTTTCGTTGATCAAAATGTACGGATCTTCGAGATCTGCTTCCATGTTTTCGGTATCCGTCGCGAAGTAAGGCGAAAGATAACCCTGGTCGAATTGCATACCTTCAACCACATCAAGCGATGTTTCGGTTGTTTTTGCTTCTTCAACCGTGATTACGCCGTCTTTGCCGACGCGATCCATGGCTTCGGCAATAATATTACCGATAGTTTCATCCGAGTTCGCAGCAATCGTGGCAATCTGCGCGATTTCTTTTTTATCTTTGCCGACCGGCTTCGCGATTTTGTCGAGCTCCGCGACAACCGCTTCAACAGCCTTATCGATTCCGCGCTTGAGTTCTTGCGGATTGGCACCGGCAGTCACGTTTTTCAAACCTTCGCGATAAATAGCCTGGGCAAGAATGGTTGCGGTTGTGGTTCCGTCACC
>CAZLTL010000011.1:0-91564 GCA_964562525.1 uncultured bacterium | reverse complement strand
GTTGAGCCAAATAAATGAGTTCGACATAGAAGCTAAATCCGCCGAGTTTCTGCATACGAAAGAGCTTATCAGCGGCTTGACGAGAAAAACACTTAAACCCGTATTGCAAATCACGAATCCCCCGAAACGCAAACACCGTCGCCACTTTATTAAAAACACGCCCCATCCATTCACGAAAAAAAGGCTGATGCTTAACGATTTTGGCTCCTTTTAAAGCTCGCGAGCCAATCACAATATCCGCTTTTTTCTCAATCAAAAGCGGTAAAAATCGGTCCAACTCTTCAATGGGAGTGGATAGATCCGCATCGCTGAAAAGACGATACTCGCCGCTCGCCGCTAACATTCCGCGCCGAACAGCCGCGCCTTTACCTTGATTCATAGGAGCTTTTAAAACTTGATGCGCAAGACCGGATCCACTCAAAACCGATTTCGCGGTTTCGATCGTACCGTCAAGACTTCCATCATCGGAAACAATCACCTCAAGGGTAAAGGGCTTCGTGTGAACATAATCGATTATTTTGCGTAAAGTCTCACCGATCCGCTTTTCTTCGTTGTACGCGGGAATCACGACAGAAACAAACGAGTTCATAAAACAACTGCCTTTTCGCCTAAACGGCGGCGAAAATAATCAATCGTTTTACCAAGACCTTCCGCCAGCGGCACCTCCGGCGACCAATTGAGTTTGCTGTGAGCGATTGAAATATCAGGTTTCCGCACGCGCGGATCATCTTCAGGAAGTGGCTGAAAAACAATGGAACTCGAAGAACCGGAAAGAGCGATAATTTTTTTTGCCAAATCAAGCATGGAAAGTTCACTTGGATTACCGATATTGACGGGATCATGCAAATCCGAAAGTAAAAGCGATTCGATTCCGCGAACTAAATCGGATACATAGCAAAGACTGCGAGTTTGCCCGCCATCCCCAAAAACAGTCACCGGCAACCCTTTTAAGGCTTGGGTAAAAAACGCGGGAATAGCGCGTCCGTCTTCCAATCGCATTCGCGGTCCATACGTATTAAATATTCGGACAATTTTGGTATTCATTCGATGCGCTCGATGATAAGCCATGGTTAATGCCTCACCAAACCGCTTGGCTTCATCGTAAACGCCGCGTGGACCGATCGGGTTCACATTCCCCCAATAAGTTTCTTTTTGGGGGTGTTCCAGCGGATCGCCGTAAACCTCCGATGTCGAAGCGAGGAGAAAAACCGCGTTTTTATCCTTAGCTAATCCTAGAGCATGATGCGTTCCATAGGACCCAATTTTAAGGGTTTTAATGGGCATTTTGAGATAGTCCAAGGGACTTGCCGGAGAAGCAAAATGCAGGATGTAATCAATCGGATCCGGGAACTGAATGGGATCGACAATGTCTTGTTCAACCAAAAGAAAACGCGATTCACGGCTCAAATGCGCAATATTTTGGCGGTCACCTGTCAGAAAGTTATCGAGCGCCACAACATTATAGTCTTGGGATAAAAAAAGATCGCAGAGATGCGAACCCAAAAAACCGCTTCCGCCGGTGATTAAAATCCGCTTCCGTGCCATAAAAACTACAGTCTCACGATCTTCTTTGAATTAAAATTTTTAAGCACGTTGCGCGTATCAAAAATCAAGCGGCCATGCTTCACAACAGCGCCATAATCAAAGGCCTCATGGTCCGTCGCAATTAAAATCAAATCGGCCGAACGCATTCTTTCGCGGGAAAAAACCATGGATTTATACTTCTTCCCGTTAATATCAAAAGAAGGCACATGCGGATCGCAATAAGAAACTTCCGCACCAAGATGCTCAAGCTGCTCTATGATTTCAAGTGCGGGCGATTCGCGGACGTCTTCAATGTTTTTCTTATAAGCCACCCCAAGAATCAAAATATTTGCGCCATGCAATGCCTTTTTTAAGTGCCGGCTCAAGGCCTGTCCTGCCTGTTGAACCACAAATTCAGGCATGGCTTTATTCATGGCACCGGCTAATTCAATAAACTTCAACTCCGTCCCGTGGTAGCGAGCTTTCCAAGACAAGTAGAGAGGATCAACACCAATGCAATGTCCGCCGATCCCCGGCCCCGGATAAAACGCCATAAATCCGAATGGTTTGGTTTTGGCGGCATCAATGGCTTCCCAAATATCCACATTAAGAGATTTAGCCGCCATTGCAAGCTCATTCATCAACCCAATATTCACAATTCGGAAAGTATTCTCAAGCAGCTTTGCCATTTCTGCGGTGCGTGAACTTGAAACCGGAATGACCGTTTGCATCACTGCCCCATAAAGTGAAACCGCAAGTTTGGTGCATTGCGGCGTGATTCCGCCGACCACTTTCGGAATGTTTTGAGGCTTATACTTTTGATTGCCCGGATCAATACGTTCCGGAGAAAAACAAAGAAAAAAATCTTTCCCCAGTTTTCTTCCACCGCGCTGAAGAATCGGCAACACAACTTCATCCGTTGTTCCCGGATAAGTCGTGCTCTCTAAAATAACAAGTAAACCCGATCGACCATATTTACGGATCATTTCCGTGGCTCCAATCACAAACGACAAGTCAGGATTCTTCATTCGATTTAG
Organism: uncultured bacterium; assembly: GCA_964562525.1. Classification (GTDB taxonomy): domain Bacteria; phylum Omnitrophota; class Omnitrophia; order Omnitrophales; family Aquincolibacteriaceae; genus Multiplicimicrobium. The sequence continues at coordinate 89,003 of CAZLTL010000011.1, read as the reverse complement.
CGGTGTCGGAACACAAATAATCACCGCATCCGATTGTTTTAAGCAGGCGGGATCCGATGTTGGAAAGTAAGTTTTTGAAACAAGCGCGGATTTAATTTCTTGAGCGGAAATATCACTGATATAAGACCTGCCCTTTTTTAAGGAGGCTATTTTTTTTGAATCCAGGTCAAAGCCAAAAACTCGAAACCCCTGATTCGCAAACAGCAAAGCCAAGGGCAACCCGACATAGCCTTGACCAATTACCGTCACAGCCGATTTTTTCTGATCAATTTTTTGATATATTTTTTTGTAATCGCCCATACTTATTTTGAACCTACACTCTCTTTAAAAAATCACTCAATGCATCTTCCCATGAGCGCATCTGAACCTGCAGACAACTCCGAGCAATGCTTAAATCTAAAACTGAGTTAGCGGGCCGCCGAGCCGGACGATTCAATTCATCCGTTGTAATCGGCTGAATTCCCACCGCAGACCACCCGGACAAATCTAAAACCCGGCGAGCATAATCAGCCCAATGAGTCACCCCATCGTTTCCGATATGAAACGTACGCTTATTATACTGATACAGCAGGTTTTGGCGAGTCAGGAGTAAATATTTAAGCTCACGCGCCAAATCTAAAGTCCAAGTGGGCCGACCATACTGATCCGCTACCACTTTCAATATTTTCTTTTCCGACGCTTGTTTCAAAATAGCTCCCGGAAAATGCGCGCCATGCCGACCATATAGCCACGTCACGCGAAAAATGGTGTAATCACTGCCCGACTCTTCAACTGCCCGTTCCCCCCAAGCCTTGGTTTGCCCATAAAAATTAATCGGCTGAATCGGATCCGTTTCGAGATAAGGCTCTTTTTTGTCACCTGAAAAAACATAGTCCGTACTAAAAAAGATAAGATGCGCGCCGCATTCTTTACAAATTTGAGCCAAACGCTCCGCTAAATCTGCATTTACCTTCTTTGCGATTGGCTTCCACTCGTCAGACTCGCAGAGATCCACTTTGGTAAACGCAGCGGCATGAAAAACATATCGAGGCTGAAACCGGATAACTTCCGCCCTCAGACGGTCAAAATCGGTAAGATCAAAATGAACTTCGGAATAATGAGAGGAAGAAAAGGTTCCGGGTTTTCTGGAAAAACCGGTAACTTCAAAGTCACTCGCCAGCTCACGCACTAGGTCCGCTCCTAACATTCCCGCAGAACCGGTTACGAGCAGCTTCATGGGGGTTTATTTATTAGTATATTTATTTTGCTTGAGCGGCTTCCACCAATCCTGATGAGCCTTATACCATTCAATGGTATGCTTGAGACCGTCCGAAACATTGAATCGGGGTGAAAAACCCAAAGCCTTAACTTTTGAAAAATCGAGAGCGTAACGCAAATCATGTCCGGGGCGATCCGCAACATACTCAATCCGGCTTTCGTCAAACCGCATGTTTTTAAGAATTGCATGCGTGAGCTCTAGATTGCTCAATTCATTATCGGAACCAATATTGTAAACTTCTCCTAAATTCCCTTTTTCAAAAACCAAATGTAGCGCGCGGACAGCATCCTCGACATGAATCCAATCACGGCGGTTAACGCCAGTCCCGTAAAGAGGTACCTTCTTACCAGAGAGAAGATTCGTAACAAACAAAGGTATCACTTTCTCGGGATACTGATAGGGACCGTAATTATTCGTGCACCGCGTAATAATTGCTGAATATCCGTACGTTTCACGATACGCACGAATCAAAAGGTCAGCAGAAGCTTTGGAGGCGGAATAAGGGCTATTCGGCTCAATCGGACTGGTTTCCGTGAATTTACCCTGAGCAATCGAACCATAAACTTCATCGGTCGACATATGCAGAAAACGTTTCACGGCGTACTTTTTAGCCAGCCGCATTAAAGTTTCAACACCCAAAATGTTAGTTCGCAAAAAATCACCCGCATCATCAATTGACCGATCCACATGCGTTTCAGCTGCTAAGTTGATCACGCCATCGACACGGCTCATTACCTTATCCATGGCAGAAGCATCACAAATATCAGCCTGAACAAATTCAAACCTGGAGTTACCACGAAACTCATCGATATTTGCGGGGTTACCGGAGTAACTCAAACGATCAACACAAATAATTGAGTGGCCAGTCTCACGGATCAAATGACGTATTAAATTCGACCCGATAAATCCGCAACCGCCGGTAACCGCAATCTTCATTTTTTTCTCCGTGTTTCCTGAGCTCGAACTAATTCTGCAGAACGAGTTAAGGATTCAAAAGTGCCCGCATCACTCCAAAAACCTTGAAGCATGTCATACTCAAGCAAGCCCTTTTTTAAATACCAATTATTCACATCCGTGATCTCAAGTTCACCGCGTCGGGACGGCTTCAAATCAGAAATCACATCAAAAACTTGCTCGTCATACATATAAATTCCGGTGACAGCATAATTGCTTTTGGGCTTCTTTGGTTTTTCCTCTATCGAAACAACCTGATTCCCATTCAACTCAGCCACACCGAATCGTTCCGGATCATTTACTTTTTTTAAAATTACACGTGCACCTGATTTTTGATTGATAAACTTATTCACAGAGCCACGAATACTCGACCCAATAATATTATCACCGAGCATGACCACCATCTTTTGACCATTCGCAAAATGCTGAGCTAAACGCAATGCATCTGCAATCCCACCTTCACCTTCTTGGTAGGCAAACGAAACATGCTCTAACCCCATTTTTCTGCCATTGCCGATTAGCTTTAAAAAATCTCCGGCTGAATTTCCCCCAGTCACAATCATCAGTTCTTTAACTCCTGCTTCAACCAAGGTTTCAATCGGGTAATAAATCATGGGTTTATGATACACAGGCAATAAATGCTTATTGGTTACCTTGGTCAGAGGAAGTAACCGAGAACCCAAACCGCCAGCAAGAATAACCCCTCTCATTTTCCATCTCCCTTTCCATGTACTTCGGCGCGTCCCATACTGACATAGTGCCAGCCGCGCATTTTCATATCTTCACATGCGTACATATTACGACCATCAATTAAAAGAGTCTTTTTGACCAATTTTTTTAAACGGTCAAAGTCGAGATTAAGAAATTCGCTCCACTCCGTTAAAATAAGAATCGCATGCGCGTTCTTAGCCGCGAGATAAGGATTTGTCGCATATTTTATTTTTTTCAAAAATGGCCGTGATTTCTCAGCCGCCTCGGGATCATACGCCGTGATTTGCGCACCTAAGGCTTGTAATTCCGGAATAATTCGCAATGACGGCGCCTCGCGCATATCATCCGTATCGGGCTTAAAGGCAAGCCCGAGTACGGCTAGCCGTTTACCTTTGAGTGACCCCAAAGCAATACGAACTTTATCGACATAGTATTTGGCAAGTGATTCATTCACCTTAAGCGCCTGATTTAACATTTCAAATTGAACGCCATTTTTCTGAGCGATACGGTAAAAAGCGCTCAAGTCTTTTGGGAAGCAAGATCCGCCAAATCCAATTCCAGCCCTAAGAAAATGAGGGCTAATACGCGAATCCATCCCCATACCTTTGGCAACTTGTTCCACATCGGCGCCGACCGCATCGCAAACCTGCGCTAATTGATTCGCAAAAGTAATCTTAAGAGCAAGAAAGGAGTTGGAGGCGTGCTTAATCAACTCGGCGCTGCGGATATCCGTAGTGTAAACGGAAGACTTCAGAGGCGCGTAGATCTTTTTTAAAATTGTTTCAGCTCGATCCGACTCCACACCGATCACAATTCGATCCGGATTTAAAAGATCTTGAATTGCACAACCTTCCCTTAAAAACTCAGGGTTCGATGCAACATCAAATGGAACGCCTTTTCGAATATTTTTTCTTATAACCGTCTTGATCCACTCGCCTGTTTCAACCGGCACCGTGCTTTTCTCCACAATCAACCGATAGCCATGCATATGCTTAGCTATTTCTTTGGCAACATTGCCGACATAAGTCAAATCAGCCTCACCGTTGGGTTTCGGAGGAGTGTGGACACAAATAAAGAGAACATCACACTTTGCCACCGCGTCCGCGGTGCTGACGCTAAAACTAAGCCGACCAGCTTTAACATTTGTCTTAATCATTTCTGAAAGACCCGGCTCATAAATCGGTATTCGCCCCTTATTCAGCGAAGCAATTTTCTTTGCGTCATGATCGACACAAACAACCGTATGCCCCATATGCGCAAAACAAGACCCCGTTACAAGCCCAACATAACCTGAGCCGATCATTCCGATTTTCATAAAACCTATTCGGTGGAATTAATAAAGATATGCCTGCGGTGAATACCGCGCATCGTAAGAAGAAAAATAACCATGCTGCTCATTGGCACCGCTTACAGTTTGACCGATACGCGGATCTGATATCGTCGAGCGGTTTGAACCTGTGCTCAAGTGAATACCGGGAACAGACTGCATACGAAGATTGAAAAAAAACTCATGGTTAGTCTCATCAATCAACGAATCTCGCATATTAAAGCCAAAGTCCAAAAGCAAATCACAGCCTAAATTGCGTGTTGCTGATAATTGCCACTCTTCAAAATTTCCGTGCGTTGCATTCCATCGCGCATAAGCCGCCACCAGCCAGAGCTCGTTAATATTATAGTGTCCCTCAAAAACAAATTGATTTCCATCAACAGGCCTATCCGTACTTGATGTCGATAAGTCCTCAGCCCCCTCACGCTGAATTTGTTCCAAGCTTGCATAGCGATGACCAAACAACAAGCGCCAACGATCTCGCTGAAAAATAAGATCCTGGCTAAACTTTCCGATTTGCCCGTAACCTAAATCATGCTCAACACGCGCTTCATATAAAAGCCAGTTATAAGGGCGCAAAGTCAGCTCATTGCCAAGGGTAGTAAAAGTACTATCGCGACCGTCCAGAGGCTTCACATCATAACGAACATAAGTGTTCATACTCACGATATCAACGCGCTTCATTGTCCCATCTACCACACGCTTGGTTTGCAGGCGATTATCCATTCCAAGTTGAAGCTTCATTGTGTTTCCAAACTGATCCAAAGAATCGAAAGTATTTAATTTTTCAGGCTTAAGCGTCGTCCCAACAGCTTCAGTTTGAAAATTTGGTTCAAAAACATGTCGCAGCTGATTCACCTCCATACCCCATTTATGAAAGTCAGCAGCACGGGTTTTGTAATATTGCTGCCGCAAATCAAATCCGGCATTCACAACACCGCGCAAATGCTCTCTATCACCCGTTTTATCTTGACTGTAATAGGTGGTTCTTACCCCCGTAAAAGGAGTCAACTTTGCTGTATCAAACTTAATAGGATAATAGAATTGAGTGACAGCATCAGTGCGAATTACTTCTTCCTTGCCTGGATCTCGACCAAAACGTTTTGTCAAATTATCGAAGCTAACCTGACTCTGATTGTAAAGACCGTCAGTAAAGACTTGCTGATTTTTCAAATCCGCCCGTACTTGCGGTAAATGCTCAATCGTTTTTTCATAATCATTCATTTTCTTTTCGTTATGAACAAATACGCCATACTTTTCGGTGTTGTGAGTCAATGTTACAAAAGAACTAGGCTGTATTTCATTTCGGCTTTCACGCTGAAAAAAATCTTGGAGGAAAAACTCATCTGCAACCCGGTGATAACGCAAAATCAAATGAGTTCCTGGCGAAAAATCAGTGCGATGACGCCAACTGATACGTCCACGATCGCGCTCTTCTTTTTCTGCATAAGGGTTTGCAATGCCTGTAATTGGGTCACGGTACCCTGGAGAGGGCGCTTCTTTGTCCTGAGTCCAATAAAGCTTCAAATCGCCCTGAGCCCATTTTCCAAAGTTATACTGCTGTCTTAATCCCGCACCAAAACCCTTCTTAGAGCGCCAATCACCATACAACTGCCCCCAGAGGTTTTTGTTTATGTAATACCCCTTCATGATACCGACGTAATATCCGAAACGGCTGTTATGCCCTGCAGTGACAGCAAAAGGAACATGCGGCAGATTAAGAGGAATCACCATAAAAGGAATCCAAAAAACCTTTTTCCCCATTACATAAAGCCAAATGTTGCGCACCACCATCTTATCGCCCGCGTAAATCGTAGCTTGTTTCGCGCGCAATTCGTAATTTGGATTTTCAGATCCGCAAGTTGTAATTGAGCAATTCTTTAAAGTATGCAAGCCCTGCTTTTTTTGCTCGACCTCAACACCCGTCCCACGCCAAGGCATGCTGACGAAACGTCCATCCGGAAAATTACCATGATGGCCCTTAAAATCGTAATAAACTTCCGATCCTTTGACCGTTGGGACATCTTTCTTGAAAATAATGACATGCCCACGAGCTAAAGCTTTATTCGTCTGCGTATCCAACTCAGCGTAGTCGGCGGTCAACTTTACATCGCCGTGGGTTAAAACCACATTCCCTTTCGCGATTAAAAGATTCCGTGTCTTGTCATATTCAAGGTTATCCGCAACAGCCTCAACTTCATAAGCTTTGGCATCAAAAAGCCCTTCAACAGGAACCCGATTCGGAACAACAGATTCGGTTTTTGTATCAGACTCGATTGAAGACGGAGATTCTTGCGCATAAGTAAGCGCGCCAGAGAAAACAATAAAAGCGGTCAAAAATGCGATAGTTTTTTTCAATTTACACCAATTCTTTGCTGACCATAACACGGTTTCGTCCATCTTCTTTGGCTTGGTAAAGACATTTATCGGATGCTTGAATCAATCGGTCAACCACGGCAACAGCATCATCCAAACTCAACTGAGAGTTCTGCGGATCATACGTCGCTATCCCCTGACTCACAGTCACCTTGGTTTCGACATGATATATCTTAAACAAATTACGCGCGATCGAAGATCGAATGCGCTCCGCAACTTCCAAAGCGTCTTTCTGCCGGGTTTCAGGCATCACGACAATAAACTCTTCTCCGCCGTATCGGCCAACCAGATCCACCCGGCGAACATTCATTTTGAGCATCTCAGAAACCCGTTTCAACGTCGCGTCGCCCACCAAATGACCGAAGTCGTCATTATATCGTTTGAAATGGTCAATGTCCAACATCAGGAGCGACAAAGGCGTCTTAAAGCGCTGGCTTCGTTTGATTTCCTCTTTTAAACGGTCCATAAAATGCCGGCGAACAAAAACCCCTGTAAGATCATCCACGATTGATAATTCGCGGATTGTCTCATAAAGACTGATTTTTTTGACCAACAGTGCTAAAAACGAGCTCAAAACTTCTATCTTGGCTAAGTCTTTTTCTTCGGCCCCGGTGATTGAAAAAACGGCATACAGCTGGTTTTGGTCAAAAGCCGGAAAATACCAGACCTGTTCATCGCGAACCATTTGACGCTTGGCTTCTAGTTTAGCGACAAGCTCGGCATTCAATATCTCGGCTTCTTTACTCACCACTTCCGACGGCCGAATATCAAGCACCCGAAACCGCCCAACCTCACCTTCTTTGACTCTTAACGGAATCCAAAGCGAAACCTGATCAAAGATCAATTCACGGGATAACGATTTTGAAAGATTTTCTGCCAGGCTCTCAAAATCCGCGGACTCACTAAGCTCACGCGCAATCTCGAATAAATTTAACAGGCTGGAGACTTGCCGCTCCAAATGATCCAAACTCTGCTGCCGTGATTCATATTTTTTTTGGATGGATTCCAGTTCACGCCTCTTCTCGCTCACTTCTTGCGACCGTCTTAAGATGCGCATGACAAATACTTTTTTAACCGCCATTAGAACGCCCGCAATGGCAGCGCAAAGAATCCAAAGAAAAAAAACAAAATTAAAAGAAGTTTTGAACCCGAAATAAACCTGCCAAACAGCGAACACGAGCATTCCAAGCGCGAAAAATACTTTTTCTTTTTTGATCCACCAATAGACCAAAGGAAAAACCCAAAATGGGGTAAGCAAAAAATGGTAAATATAAAAATTAAGGCTATAACGGGTCAGAAAATAAGAACAGAGAAACAAACCGATTAACACCGTCACAGAGCGGAACATACTTGATTCCTCCCTGCTTTTTTAGCGGCATACAAAGCCTCATCCGCTTTATGCACCAACGCATCAATCTCTAAAGTATCATCGGGCAAATTCGCCAAGCCGATCGACACAGTCACGCGCACATCCTGACGGCGCACCTGAAACTTTGTCTCTTCGACCGCTCCGCGAATCTGCTCAGCCCATTGCAATGCTTGCTGCTTGGTCGTTTCCGGAAAAATAACCGCAAACTCTTCCCCACCATAACGGGCCACCACAGCCCCTTCGGTGAACTTGGAAAGCACTTGCGTGAACTGCGTCAATATAAGATCCCCGGCCTGATGCCCGAATTGGTCATTCAGCGACTTGAAATGGTCTAAGTCGCACATCAAAACCGATAAGGGTTTATGCGATGACAACGCGCGGCGGTGCTCTTCCTTCAATCGTGAATAAAAATAACGCCGCACATAAAGCCCTGTTAATGAATCTCGAATTGCCAGCTCGTTGGTACGTTCATACAACATGGAGTTCGAGATAGCCGATGAAGCGAGAGTGGCGATCGCATCCAGCAGCCGCAAATCATCATGCGTATAAACATTCGAATGCCGGGAATAAAGACCGAACGTCCCCATCACTCGGCCATCGCTCATCAAGGGAGTAACAATCAAACTGCGTAAGCCTTCGGCATTCACCTGCGCTTGAGACGCAAAACGAAAGTCAGAATGAGCATCGGTTACAATCAGTCGCTTGCGGTTGCGAATCACCCACAAATCGTACCCGTTCCCCTCTTGAGCAATAAGCTGATCCGTGGGACCCAATGTTTTTTTGGCAATCACAGGCAACCGCGCCCCTTCGCTTTGAACCAGTGTGATGACGCAATAATTACCGCGGGAAATAAACTGAAAAGCTTGATCGACGATTGTCTTAGTGACTTCTTCGATTGAAAGCATACGCGCCAAATCTTCAGCCAATTTACGCAAATTATAGTAAGTGGAGTATTTTTCAAAAAAAACACTGATCCCTTCACCGCGCAACTTATACGAGACCTGCACATCGTTGAGCTGATCCTGAGATTTTTCAAAATCAGCATCAAGGGAGGCGCGTTCCTGATCATAATGCCGGACTAAGTAGTAAAGAACCAAAACAACCGTTACCACAAAAAGAGCATTCCAAAGATAGAGCGGAGTCGACGAGGTAAAACTGACAAATGCGACAAAACCTAGGGATGCCGTCAAAAGAATGTTCATGGCAACCCAGCGAAATGCAAGCCAGCTTAAAATCAGAGGAAAAAAAAGCGCGGTCAAAGCTAAAGAAATCTGAGCCAGCAAGGCATCAGGATCAACGGACGCCTCTAAATAAGTCAGCTTTTTAACGCAAAAAAAAGCGATAAAAAAATAACTGACTACCGAAGCAAAAAGAAGTAAATGCCGTCGGGGTAATCCGAACATCGCTTGGCGCTACTTGAGTGCCGCGCCGGATTCAGGGTCAAAAAAATGGGCTTTGCTCATATCAAAAACAACCTGCACATCTTGGTTCGTCGTGGCTGTGTCCTGATTCGAGACACGGACCACAAAATTGCTGTCGCCCGCGTTAAGATACAAGTAAATTTCTGAACCCATCGGCTCAACTACATCCACGGTCGCCGTCAACGTGAATTCAGACCGCGCGTCCTGAGCGAAGAGCTTATCGTAAATGTCTTCCGGGCGGATTCCCATGCGGATTTTTTTACGCCCATATCTTTGAATTTTTTCATAGTCACTTAAAAGAATACGCAATTTAATCCCGCGGGAAGCAAAGAAATAATCCTGCCCCTCACGAACAATTTCTCCGTTAAAAAAATTCATCGGAGGCGAACCAATGAAACCGGCCACAAATTGATTCGACGGATTTTCATAAAGAATTACCGGTTCATCCACTTGCTGAATTTCACCGCGGCTCATGACTGTGATGCGGTCGCCTAAGGTCAAGGCTTCTACCTGATCATGGGTCACATAGATCATGGTGCACTGCAAACGATTGTGAAGTTTTTGAAGCTCCATGCGCATTTGCACGCGCAGTTTCGCATCCAGGTTAGACAAAGGTTCGTCAAAAAGAAATACCTTCGGTTTTCTAACAATAGCGCGTCCCACGGCAACACGCTGACGCTCACCGCCCGAAAGCTCTTTGGGTTTGCGGTTTAAATAATTCGAAATGCTCAAAATCTCAGCCGCTTCGGTTACGCGGCGGTCAATTTCTTTTTTGGGATATTTCCGCAATTTAAGCGCGAAAGCTAAATTGTCATAAATCGTCATATGCGGGTAAAGCGCGTAGTTTTGAAAAACCATGGCGATGTCGCGGTTTTTGGCCGGAATATCATTGACGAGAACGTCATCAATGAAAATCTGCCCTTCGGAAATCTCTTCAAGCCCCGCCACCATGCGCAGCGTGGTGGACTTACCGCAACCGGAGGGTCCAACCAAAACCATGAACTCTTTGTCGGCAATTTCTAAATTTACATTCTTAACAACCTGCACACCATTAGAATAAGACTTACAAATATTACGAAGACTGACGCGGGCCATGGGGTTGCTCCTTATTTTCTTTTTGCCAAAAGCTCAAGCAAAAGCGCGAGCGAGGATTTAAGCTGACTTCGTGAAACCACGGCATCAACCATACCCTTTTTTAAAACAAATTCTGAAGTTTGAAAGTCATCGGGTAATTTTTGACGGATGGTCTGCTCAATCACGCGCGGCCCCGCAAAACCAATCAAGGCTTTAGGCTCAGCAAGAATAACATCCCCCAGCGAGGCAAAGCTCGCCATCACGCCGCCCATGGTCGGATTGGTCAGAACCGAAATATAAAGTAATCCTGCCTTCTGAAAACGATTGAGAGCAAGTGACGTCTTGGCCATCTGCATCAAACTCAGCGCGCCTTCATACATACGGGCACCGCCGCCGGAGCCGGAAACAATCACCACAGGTAAGCGCTTTGCCAAACAAGCCTCAATAAGACGTGTAATTTTCTCGCCAACCACCGACCCCATTGACCCCATTATAAAACGCGAGTCGGTAACGGCCAGCCCACAAGCCTGCCCGCCGATTTCAGCAAAGCCGGTAATGCAAGCGTCTTTCAAACCGGTTTTCTTCTGATCCTGCTTAATTTTTTCTTTGTAAGACTTAACCGCGGAAAAATTCAACGGATCGAGAGATGTAAGCCCGCCGTTAATCTCTTGGAACGACTTCTCATCGGTCAACTGAACAATGCGTTCAATCGCTCCAACAATAAAATGATATTCACACTTGGTGCAGACCTGCAAATTATCTTGAAGCGCTTTATTGAAAATCACCGCACCGCACTCAGGACATTTTGTCCAAAGCCCCGCGGGAATGCTGCGCTTACGAATCGGACTTGGAGCAGAACTTTCAGCCATGAAGTTTAATGACCCTTAGTTAAGTTTTAGATACAATATCGAGTCGCATAGAGAACGACCGATCGAGAATTATAGAAAAAACTGACTCGAACGGTCAATCTATTACTTCCGGTTCGGGGGCCGGGCAGATTCATGGATCAAAGAGCATTACAACAACAATCTCAAAAGTTGCATTTATCGCCGCAATTGCGGCAATATCTGAAGTTCCTTTATTTACCACAAATGGAGCTGAAAGAGGCTTTGCAACAGGAACTTTCAGAAAATCCCATTTTGGAAGAAATCCAAGAATCGCCTCAAACGGAATCTGAAGCCACCGACCAGCAAGAAGATAAACGCGAAGATCCTTCAACGGACGAAGCTTCCGATGATTTCGCTCCGGAAATTGATTTTTCGCGTAAAAGCAAACAAGACCTTCAATCGCTCCACCAATTCCAAGAAGCTTCCATCACCAAACCTATTTCGTTGACGGAACATTTAGAGCGTCAGCTTACTTTTCAAAACTGGACTGCGGAAGAAATGACCATCGCCAAGCAAATTATCGGAAATTTGGACCCGGAAGGATTTATGCGGGTTGATTTAAACGACATTGCCCAAAATACCCACTCTTCTCTTGAAACTGTTGAGAACACACTCAAACTGGTTCAATCATTAGAGCCTGCGGGCATTGCGGCGCGCTCTTTGGAGGAATGCCTTCAAATTCAGCTGCGCCAACGTTACTCAAAATACCCGGTATATCAAACAATTGCCGCGCAACATCTGAATGATGTCGCGCGCCGAGATGCTAAGTCTTTGGCTCGCAAGCTGGATATTCCCGTTGCAACCGCGGAGGACGCGATTCAAGCGATTACCCATCTTGATCCACGCCCCGCCAGAAATTTCGCGGAAACAAAACATTTACAAATGGTTCCTGACGCCCAAATTCACTTCAAGAACGGTTCCCAAACTGATTTTGATATTGAAATTTTTAAAGAGTATCTTCCGCGCTTCCGCATCAGCCCTGAATACCGAAGAATGATGCGCGACGCTCAGGTCGATGCCGCGACAAAAAACTATATCAAAGCAAAAATCGGCGACGGAAGCCAGCTTATGAAAGCGCTTGAACTGCGCGAATCTACGCTGCGTCTGATTTCAGAAGAAATTGTAAAAACCCAAGCCGATTTTTTTGTGCATGGCTTCTCCCACTTAAAACCTTTACGGCTTAAAGATTTAGCGGACCGGCTTGAAATGCACCCTTCAACGATCAGCCGTGCCATTCACGAAAAATACGTCATCACACCGCAAGGCACATTGCCTTTTAAAAGTTTTTTCTCTCAGCGCGTTGAAACCGGCGGTGACGGTGAAGACGAATCTCAAAAGAGCATCACGCTGCGCATTCAAAGCCTGATTCAGGCGGAAGATCCCGCCCGTCCGTTGAGCGACCAGCAAATCGCAGAAAAGCTGAAGGAAGAAAACATTACCCTCGCCCGAAGAACGGTCGCCAAATACCGCGAGCTTTTAAAAATTCTTCCAACCCACTTACGCAAAAAAAGGAATTAAGGCAGTATCGCTTTATCTTTGGATTGTTTTTAGGTAGAATCTCCGCTCTCACAGGCTGGTGTAGCTCAGTTGGTAGAGCAACTGTTTCGTAAACAGTAGGTCATCAGTTCGATTCTGATCACCAGCTTCGTTTTCATGCTCTGCGCTTTAAGCCGAAACTTGCTCCGAAGAACCTCCACCACAAAAGCAGCTCTCTCTGTCAATATAAGATCAGGAACAAAGATCAGAGTTCAAAGCCATAACTCAAAGCTTAAACATGACCGAAGAGTTGAAAGGTTTTGAGCTATAGTTTTGATTTTTGAGCTTTAAACTTTGAATTAATCAAAAGGTAGCCAAGAATCGTCTTACCGTCTTGAATTTCGCCACGGTTAATCATTTTTCCGATTTGAGCTAAACTGAATTCTTTGATCTCAAATTCTTCATCCGCGTCTTTTTCAGCAAAAGCAGGTCTCAATTTTTGCGCCAAAAAAAGATGCATTTTCTCTTCGGATATCCCGGGAGTCGGATAAAAGCTAACGAGTTTTTTGAGCTTGTTGGAATCATGCCCAACCTCTTCCCGTAGTTCGCGTCGGGCAGCGTGAACGAGCGACTCGCCTTTTTCAATACCTCCCGCGGGAAACTCCCAAATCCATCCGCGCGCGGCATAACGATATTGTTTAACCAAAATGTATCGCCCCGAATCAGCTTGAGGAATCATCACAACGCAACCCGGATGTTCAATCGAGCGGCGTGTTATCTTCTGATCGCCGACCTGAATCAAGCATTCAACCAGAATGGAAGAGCTTAAACGAAGGAGAGTCTTTTTTTTAAGTACTTTAACAGGCTTAGAAGATGGGCGCGTCATTGAATAAGCAGCGGACTGTAATGTCTAGCGCTGCTCGCGCTTTTCAGCCTCTTGCGCTTCTTGGGACAATCCAAAAATGCGATGGTCATGAAAAATAATTTTGAAGCCGTATTGACGGGCAATCTCATCCTGAAGCCTCTCAATCTCATCCGAATGAAATTCAATGATTTTTCCGGTGCGGATACAAATCATATGGTCATGATGCCCCTTAATAGAAACGCGCTCAAAATAATCGCGCTTCCCTGCGCCGGCTGATTTCTGAATAATTCCACATTCAAGCAAAAGAGGCAACGTGCGGTAAACCGTATCGCGAGCAATGCGAAACCCTTTTTTCTTCAGGCGGTCATAGAGGCTATCGGCATCAAAATGCTCATTGAGCTTTTCAATCTCTTCAAAAATATGACGCCGCTCATAAGTAAATTTAAGCTTTTTCTGTAGCAGTAAATCCGTAAACTTATGCTGTTCCGCACTAACCTTAAGCGTTTCTGTTTTTTTCACTATGCTTGCCTCACAAGTCAAAATTTGGAGCGGGATACGGGAATCGTTCGCCGCTCCTACATAACTATAATACCAACAATGGATTATAAACTTGAGGGAGAATTCTGCAACAAATTCTGCAACATCCGCTTAGATGCCGCTCAATTTGAGAGCTTCCATACGGCCAGACTCTGTCGAGTGTGAATAATGATCATTCAGCACTCGCTCATCCATATGCCCCGTGATTTGCATTATATCTTTGTTCGGGACCCGCATGACTTTTAAGTGAGTTATCAACGAATGCCGGAAGTCGTGTGGGTTCACCTTACGCTTCAAAACATTCATACTTATCTTGTGAAGATAATTTCGGTAGGTTTCCTTTTTTATCATTCGGTCATTCGAATTGGGAAACAGTAACGCAGACTGTTTTTTCTGCTTATTTATGTACTCAACAATAAGATTTGATGTTTTCTGATCTAATGTGGTCAATGTAAATTCCTTTCGATTCTTTCGAAATTCTTTTTCGATAGTAATCGAAACAGGCTGACCATTAGACCACTTAATCAATCCTCTTTTAATCGACAGGGTTTCATTTATACGCCAGCCAAGCTTCGCCAAAAAATATGTAATCATGTAATACTTTAAATTGTCTGATTCAATGGCGCCAAGCAAAGCCTTTCTCTCTTCGAGAGTAAGAACCGACTTATTCTTAATTTCAAACTTAGGAGTCGGAAGTGTTCGAATATCTTTGTAAATTCGATCATCGCAATAGTCAGATCGCCAGAATCGGCTAATAATCGCTTTTAAGTGGCCGAGCTCAGTTCTCCAATTAAGTTTCGAGTGGGTTTTATTGTAGGACAAGTAATCCAGAAACACCCCCTTCGGGAGACTATTAATCCTATTAATGGATGGATAACTTTTTGATAGAAATTCAAAAAAGAACCTGTTGAAGATATTCAGCGTCTTGGTGATCGTGGTATGCGCGCATGGCTCAGCGCGATTGTTCATTGTGGTTGTATTCCATCATCCGCAATAAAACATTTCTCAACTCGGAAAATGAAAGATCCTTCTTATTTTCCAGCGATTGGTGCGGATGCTTTTGCAGATATTCATTAATCCAAGAATTTCTGATTTCAGAAGCTTCACGATACGACTTTCTTTCCAGCCGAATAGTTTTGTAAACACGCTTATTGGGGAACGGACAAAAGTTAATCTGACAGACAAAGCGCCCATTTTTATCAACCTTGTCTTTCCCCTCACGAAATATAATCCCAGGGTACTGCCTGATCAGTGTTGCCATCGATCACAATCCCCTTGAGTTAACCCATTTCCAAAATACTGCTTCAACTGAGTAGCGTCGCTTCCCAATTTTAATTAGCGGACAACGGTTCCGCTTCTGCCATTCCCGGCTATGCACCGTATTCAATGAAATCTTCAAAATAGCTGCTATCTCCTCTGATGTAAGCAGACGCGTGCTGCCATCCGCATGATTCGTAATTACCATCAAACACCCCCTCTTGTTGTTATGAACTTTAGGTAAGAGCTACAACAAGAAGGAACCGGCTTTTACTCACTCTGACTTAAATGCCTTGTTTCTATGTGTCCATTTGATAGACACATAATAACAAAATTTTTTTACCCCCTCAAGTCTTCTTTCTATACCTCACTGGTATCTTTTCCACATTCCGGGTTTTAAGATATCGCTTAACTTCTGATTCCGTGCTAAACCAAGTTAATCCGACCTTAAACCCATTGAGCCGCTTTCTGTAGATGGCTCTACGAAGCGCTCCCCAAGTTGAGCCGAATTTTTTAGCAGCTTCATTCAGCTCAATTGTGCCTGCAGGAAATTTCATTAAACATCTCTCGAGTTGGATTTTGCCTCAAACTTTGAGTATCTTACCAAAAGATGTCTATTTATTCTTCCCAATTGCCCCAATTCGTTAAAACAGACCGGCCTACGACTTAATAGTTACTACCGCCTGAGTCCCATATCTAATCTCGGGCGGCATCGCATCTAATCGGACATGACAGGCAACCATGCGTTTTATCTTAAATACCTTCTCAACCTCCTCATGGATCGACAAGGATAGCCCCGTAATTTCCCCACTATATATATGTGTCGGATAACCCTCAAAGCGCACCTGAACTTTGTTCCCAACCTTATACCTATTAATGAGTCGTTCCGGAATTCCCGCCTCGAGATAAAAAGTGGTCGGTTCTGCCATTTGAACCAGTTCTTCCCCCGATTTAAGGTAATTTCCTATCATCTCCAATTGCGTAGCGAGTATGACTCCCGAAAACGGTGCTCTGATCTCCATATTCGCTATTTGAGCCTTCAACAACTCAAGATGCGACCGAACCATATCAATTTCCCTCTGCTTTGCTTCCACATCGTCCTTGGACTGACTTAATGCCAGCTCTTTTGATTCGACGACCGATTTACTTGCCACCTTGTTTTCATACAGAAGTGTGACTCGTGAAACATCAAGCGCCGCATGGTCTTGCTGTTTAATTAGTACATTTTTTTCAAAATTCAGCTTTTCGATTTCAATCTGCTTGCTCTTAAGCTGTTGGGCCAAATCCGGGTTTTCAAGTTTCGCAACAACATCACCCGCCTTAACGCGATCTCCTTTTTTTACATCCAGTTCTTTTAAGATCCCCGGAACAACCACACCCACCCGCACAAACCTCTCTGATTTAATTTGCCCGGCCGTCTCTAGTTCTGGGCTATAAACATACCAAAACCCGGCAATGGCAAGTATGGCGATCAGAATCAACATCCATCGAAAACCACCACCTGATTTGGGCTGATCCTGAAACAAGGAAGGCTCTTTTCCTTCTGCTCCGCTTACATTACTTTTATCTGCGACTGTCATTTTCATCTCCTTGAGGTAATTAAATCCACTGACTAACGGAATTGGGTATATTTTTTGATGTGCCATATACCATTGGAATCGATAACACCAAGCTCATTAAAATCGGAGTTGCCTGCCAAATGAAATACGGCGTTTCATTTAAGCAAAAGTAAAACCCGTACAATCCAAAAAGTGTTCCAATCCAGAGCTTGCTAAACGCCTGCGATAGCTTTAATTCTTGAAACGGATTTTTCGACATTGGTTTCCACGCCAGTTTGCGCAATGGCAATGTCAAGATATCAAGAGGAACATAGACAAAGTTATTGAGCGTAATGAGTGTGGATAGAATTGTTTCATAACAATAACTGCGAAAGTCCTTCCATGAACGAACAATGACAAGTTTATGGAAGAAGATAACGCCCAAGGAAAGCCCAAGCACAAATTTCAAAATGCTATTGGTGTAAAAACCAAGCCAAATCGAATCTATTTTAAAATAAATGAGCTCACCAAAAGGCGCGGAGCGTGCCAGCACGCCTAATACCACCCACCCAAAGAAAACAAGATCCGATAGATATAAGTAAATTCCATAACTCGCCAAGAATCTTGATGCCAAACTTATCTTGGGCATGGTAATAAGCGGCAAGCCTTGCAAAGTTCCTTGCGACCAACGCCTGCTTCGTGCTCTAGCCTCGATATAGTTCGAAGGTGCTTCGTCATATCCACAAACATCCGGACAAAACACAACGCGGTATCCTGCTTGATCGAGTAGCGCGGTATCCCAATTGTCATGTGAAAGAAGCCCCTTCGGAAGCTTAATGCTTGCGAGTAGCCGTGTTCTGACAAGATGATGATGTCCAAAAGAAATAAGCCTGCCGAAGATCGCCTGCAAGGCAGTAAAACTGAATTTCTGAGACGATTCCGCGCATATTTTTTCAAACTTTGAATACCAGGTTTTCGCATGCGTAATTTTCACCATGCACTGGAATATAGCGACATCTTGATTCTTGAAATGGAGCGCCTTCCGAAGCAACTTTAAAACTGTTCCTCGTACCACCATGCTGTCGGCATCGCAAACATAGAGAAACTGATACTCGGGATGATTGGAAACAAATTCGCTTATGTTGCCCTGCTTGCGTTCCACCGGTGCTTCTCGACGCCGATAATAAATCCGACCTGCGTACTTAGCTTTTAGCTGCTCAACAATACGCTGTTCAAAAAGTTCAAAGTCGGCCGAGGAATCAGAAAGTATCCACAAATCAAGGTTTGGCAATATGTTCCCCGACAACGAATAATTAATCCGTTCAAACAAACCGTGATATTCATTGCGAACCGGATAGACCAATGCCGTCTTAGGAAAATCGCCAACAAATGTCTCCTCTAATATTGGGACTTTAATAAATGGGCGAACAATCATCTGCAACAAAATCAAAGCCACATTAAAAAACAAAAAGCAAAACCCGGAAATCCACAATGTGCTTACCCAAAATGTTTCTCGGGTGTAAATGACCGTCGAGGCGACAGCGACCGTAACCACCAATGTGATGAAGAAGGCAGCCAGGAGAAATACTTGGGTGCGTCGTAAATAATTAGGCATCTTTACCTCCGCTGGATTGAAGGCTGCTTTGCAGCTTATACAAAATTGCTCTGTAATCTGTAATCGCTTCAATCTGCGATATGCGCATATTTTCAAGGCTCAGAAATGAGTCCAAAATTTCGGCATCTGCTTTCTGCCCGGCAATGAGACGAACTTTTTCATTCTTGTAATACTCTTGCAGCTCGACGATTTGGACATCAAACATTTGAATTTTTCCTCTGATTGCCCGAGCATCGTGGAATAAGCGATATATTTCCCTCTCTTCCTCTAAAATCTTGGCACGGCTAGCCCATTTAACCTCTTCAATTTCATGAGTTTTAGCACTAACCTTTGAACCCACGCGTCCGAAATCCCAGATATCCCACTTCCCGATGATTCCGGCCATGGCGCGGTTGTTACCCACAAAGGTGTCGTTATAAACATCCCACTTTACGGCGAGACTTATTTGAGGATAGCGGTCAGCCTGAATTATCTTTTTTTCAAATTCTTTTTCTTTCACCGCAAGTTCAGTTAGCTTATATGCCGCGTTTGTTTTCCGATAAGCATCCAGGTACTCCATAACTGAGTCTTCAATTGCCGGCAGCTCGCTTACTGGTTGAAGCTCGATTATTTCTGAGTCATCGATATCCATGACTTGCTTCAGCACAGACATTAAGTAATCGTAATTTTCTTTATGCCTGACGGTTTTTTCTTTCGCACTTGCGAGCATGGAATTGATACGGTTTATTTCAGCTGCGGATACAATCATGTTTTCATATAACGCTTTAAAGCAGGCTTGGCTTCTCGATATTTCTCGAACCTCATTTTGAGAGATTCTCAGCAGCTCTTTCTCATTTAAAGCACTGGCATAAATCAACTTTACCTCCAATGCCAAATCTAGTTTTTCCTGTTGCAACCGAATCTCTTCTGCTTCAACACGAACCTTCTGTTTCTTTTTCCCGTAAAATAACTTCCCGCCCTGAAATAGGGGCTGTTCCAATGTTGTCTGAAAATATGAAACCGTACTTTTCTGACCCGTTGCCCCTGCGGCAAAGATTTCCGTACCTAATTTAGGGAAAAACTCGGCTCTGCTACCACGGTAGAGCGACTTTTCCTTCTCTAATCGTGCGATCGCGGACTTTACTTGCGCACTGCTATCAATAGTCCGCGATATCGCATCATCAATGGATGTTACTCTGCCAAAGTCTTGTAAACTTAACTCCGCAGTTCCTGCATAGGAGTTCACTCCACTTAATAAAAAGACCGCCCATATTGCCAAATACATTTTTTGTCTCATCTCGATCACCTTTATAAACAGGAGCCCGCAATAACGCAGGCTCCTGTTGTGAATAAGCTTTTATTTACTTTCCGATTACAGACACCAGTTTCTGAGCGCCTTCCATCAAGTCGTCCAATTTTGCGATGTCCACGACGATGCCTCGATGTGTGGGGCGTAGTCCCTCTTCGGTTTTTGAAAAATAACGAATATCCACTTTGGGCTGCCCACCAAGCTCAACCACAGAAAAATGCAACTCTTCACCCTTGCGAGTCTGCAGTACATGCACCTTCTGAATTTCTTTAAACTCACCATTCCCGCCTGATTTAGTCATTCTTTCTCCTTGGTTTTAAATAGCCTCGAGAATCATTACTTGCACCGGTGTTGAGGCTTCCACCGTCACAGACTTATCAACTCGCACGTCTCTTAAGTCTTGTGCAGCCTGATTCGTCAAATTTTGTGCGAGATTGGTACGCAACTGATCGTTGAGGCTGTAAGGATCGCTTCGTGTACCTCCAACAAATAGGCTGGCACCGCCGAGAAGCGTTTCACCAATTGCTTTAAGGATTTTCGTATCCCCATGCTTATCCACTTTCCCGCGTATGCCACTTGCCCCATCTTCAGAAAGTGCCATAGCCCTCACCCGCAATTCCGATCCGTCAGGAAGAATAAGCAAGTCAAAACTGACATTGATCCGGTCAAGAGACTTCAAGACATTGGCTTCGCCTAAAAATTTGGACCCTTTCGGGATAATAGTCTTCCCATCCCATTTAAAGTCTTTCGGAACAATCGCGAGAAGCGGGGCGGCGACATTAAAACTAAAAACTCGATCTTCCAGCAGTGCCCGAATTTTTGTTCCGGACGGCAACCCGAGTCTGGCCTCCTTAATCGGAGCCGATCTTTTGGATTCACTTTCCTGAGGTTTGTTTTCATAGAGATACACAGCAATATCGCTTTTGAAGGTACGCTCTTTGCTCTTTAATTGCCTAGGATTACTGAGTTGTTCGACGCGCGCATCTTCTTTAGGGCGTGAGTTTTGAATTGCCCGCTCCATTGAGGACTGCGTCACGGTTTCACGCTTTTCCTCACTTGAAGCGAGTCGATTACTCTTGGACCGATCACCGCTGCAGCCTTTAGATACAAATACAAACATCAGAAGAAGCGCTGCTCCAACTAAGAGAACGCCAAACCAACGCTTTTTGCTCCACTTCCCTGTTGAATCATTTCCTGGCTCATCAAAATTCGGCTCTCGGTCAAAGAATTCTTTCTCAGGAAGTTTTGATCGCGCTGCGGACTTTGACTCCGTGCTTTGAATCGTCTCTTTTTCAATCATGGCTTCACCTGTTTCAGCCAGTTGAAGTTTCTGATCGTAATACTTCTTTGCCCTTCTTTTTCGGTCATTTGAAACACAGATTTTTGTCCGGGCGTTAAGCTTCGAACATCAAATATCGCAAGTCCATACACATAACTGTCGGGCCCGATGATTTCCTGAAGGGAAACATCTGCTGCAAAGTCGGAAATGCTTTCGACGGTTTTTTAGGGTGTAGAGGCGAGGAAACACAATTCACGCATCTCAAATGGCACAAAGTGGATAGTGACAATTCAGGCAGGATTCATATCAGTAATTAAAACGAATTTGAAACAAGGCAAGTGTAGTGCGTCTGAAAATATTTACTGGTAGAGTCAAAAAAGAGTGTAGTGGCACTTAAAGGAGAGAAAAAAAAGAAGAGACCAACCCGCCAGCCCGAAACTTCACGAGCTGAAGAGATTGGATTAAAGCTCCGTAACCTCACAATGCGGAAGTCCGATCAAAACCGAAAGAAATATCTGCTGAAACTTTTTACAGCCTTTGCAGTACTTTCGAATGGATGGAATGTGGCGGTCGAATTCCTCACGACACGCCGAACAATACCATCTTACAATCAATTTCCCCGGTTCAGTCTCGCTGTACGAATACATCAGCAGCGAAGTTTTGCTTCCGCATTTCCGGCAAAGTGATATGTCCGGCCCAACAACCAAAAAACTCTTCTCTATCTCAAAAAGAGTTTGCCGACATCCGGGCTCAGGACATTTAATCCCGCCAAACTCAAACTTCATATCAAGCTCATTGATTTTCGGCAGACTTTTTTCTTTAAGACCGTTCACTTAATCATCACCCCCCTTTCCTTTTTTCGAATGAACATCCCCCGTATCTATCTCTTTGAAATGTACTTGATGAATTCTTAATTTATAGATGAACACCCTGCATTATTTTTTGAGTGATATTAATTGATACAACTAATCTACTAATGATAGATCGCTCTATGCACCAGCAAATGTTTATAAATGTTTTGTTTCGCAGAGAAAAAACAAGGCAGGATTTTCTTAATCAGATTTAACTAATTAAAAATAATTCACACAAAGGGCTTCAAACTAATTTGAATTAAAGATTGAAAAATGAGCAATGCTAAATCAAAGCGATGAAAATCGATTAAAGCTCCGCACCCTCAAGATGTCGTATTCCAATCAAAACTGAAAAGAATACTGCTAATACTGTTTTTCAATTCCTGCAGCCTTTGAATTGATACAACTGATCTCAGCTAAATTGCTACATATATGGCAAAGCAGACATGTCAGAATGACTGAATCATTGTTGATATCTTGCCCAAATATCTCTTTGCATAATTCAGTGCCCGCTCTCTATTTTAATAAGATTAAAAATGCACACAATAAAAACTGCGCGGGTTACATCGAACATTTTTTTTAATAATTCTTCAGCAATTCGTCAATAACAGGATCCATTTTGGTTTTAACACCCTGATATTTGGTTAGAGCAAATCCGCCCCCGCCTTTCAAACGATATTCTGCCGCCGCAACCTCTCGCCCAGTTCTCTGTAAACGAAGTTCTGCTTTTGACAAATACGGCACACCGTCCCAGGAGCGCAAGGCACTATAGGTCAAAGTATATTCACAGTTCGCTGGCTTCGCCCCAGAATAAACCTCGCTGGAAATTCCGTGGCGGGTAAAACCATCCCGAACAACGCTGACAAAATCTTCCACGATTACTTTCGGATTATCTTCAATGCACACGTGCTGCATATAAGCCGCAGCATCAAGAGGCCGCACATTTATCGAAGTGCATGCACTCATCGTAAACACCAGCATAAACATCAAACTTAAAGTCACGGTTAAACTCTTGAACATGGAATTTCCTTTCTTTACTATAATTCTCAAACTGATTCCGACACCCAAATCGCTTCAAATTTTATTTTTACTTCTTGTCCCACGCGCACAATTCCAAGCAAAGACGGTGTTTTCAATTCAAAGTCCTTGCGCTCGATACTCAGATCCCCTTTTGCATGAATCTGACCTTCATGGAAAGTAAGTGAAACTTGAAATTTCTTTTCACGTTTAATATTTCTAATATCCAAGATTCCCGCTGCATCACACAGCATTGTTTTAGCCACCGCGCCCGGTCGACAGTCGATTTGGGTGGCACTCCAGCGAATAACCGGATATTGCTCCGACTGGAGCATCTTGCGCATACCGTTATCTCGTCTCGAATTACCTGTGTCCATAGAATTAACCATAATTTCAATTTGCATCGGAAAATTCACCGTCCCGGTGCCCAGATCAAAATCCACTTTGCCTGTCAAAGATTTTGCCTGCCCCTGGACATTATGGAGTGTTGAGCTAACTTCAAACAAAAGTTTGCTCTGCGAAGCATCCAACTGATAAAGCTTTGATTCAGCAAATAAATTTGCTTGAAATATTGCTGTTACAAGGATCAGGAAACACAACAACTTAGATCTACTACTCTGATTATTCTCAGCTTCTTTTTTAGGCACGAAACCCCTTTGTGTTTGCATCACTTCGCCTAAGTTGACGCCTGCACTCATGACAATAGCTTGGTTTTCTCTGCAACAAATTCTTTCTCGGTTATGACTCCATTGTCGAGCAAAGATTTTAATTTGCTCAATTGCGCATATTTATCTGCACCTTTAGAATCATAAGAAGAATTAGGATCTACTGCACAAACAAACACAAGTTCGATCCGCGGCCAATTACCTGGTAAAAAAGGGCCCGATGTACGCTCTTCTAAAACCTGCATCACCTGATCCTTTTCCCCACAGAACTCATTCGCTCGTTTTACAGCGCTTCTTCTAATAGATTCAACAGAAACAAATCCTGTAGCTGCCCGGTGATAAATTCTATAGGCATCTTGATCTGAAACCCCATCATTAATAATTGCGGTTCTTCCCTTATATAATAAGGCATCATCAAATGCGGATTTACTCATATTAACTTTTTGAATCGGGGACGCGGTGGAACACCCTCCCAGTAATATTATCGCAAAAGCTACAATGTATAATTTGATCATGGGTGCCATTTTAAAAATTCAACAACTACGCTTGCAAGGCCTTTAGAATCTTCTCATTTTCACGAACCAAACTGCGTATTATTTGCGCATGAAGCATGGGTATTTCTCTTTTAAAAGCGAAAATGGGGCCAACCCAAAAGCTCCCCGGAATAGCTTTCTCCCCCTCAACTACATCTTGTTCTAATAAATTCTTTTGTGCGCCGTAAACCTCAACTTTAAATTTATACCAAAAACGGCCATTAATATAAGCGTCAAAGTTATAGTCAAGAATTGTAATTTGCAAACTTTTTGGGACCCCTGAGTTCGGATCACTTGCGCCAAGCATTTCCAATTCTTTTTGAACGTCGCCTTGAAATTGTTCGGCTAAAGGAATTTTGCCTTGGGTTTTCACGCCCCAGGTATTTCCATATCCACCACGAAAATGTCCCACATAGCTCGGATCTTTATCTCCACTCAATATAAAAGAACGCTCATCTTTAACAGAAAGATCAACAGGACTTATTATTTTTTGTGCTCCATACTCACTTGCATGATAAGAGTATGGCAACGTTTGATTCGCAACACATCCCGACATCAAATTCAACATAACTAGCGCAAACAACAGGTGTCTTTTTTTCATTTTGAGTCCTCCTTTTTAACACATTTAAACAAGGTGTGACTAATGCCAACATTATCAATGACTTCGATGACTTTCATGCCGGCGGCATCCAAGCAGTCCTTCATATCATCCGAGTGATACATTTGACTATTACCGTTAGCGATACAAGCAAAATATAACGAGGTTTGCTGGAGGCAGAATGCGCCGGCCTCATATTTCTGTCTATCCCAATAAGTCTCAAGAATATAAAGCTGATCTCCGGCTTCCATAATGTCAGCAGTCCTTTTGAGAATTGAAATGATCTGCTCTTGTGAAAAACAATCCAAAAACTGACTCATCCAGATCACATGATGTCCACGAGGGAGTTTTTCATTGGGGTTGAGTAAGTCAATGGCATGATAAGCCACACGCTCGCCAACCCCCTGTTTGGTAATACTACTTTCGGCCATGCGTAATTGGCCCGGTAAGTCTGCGATCGTGACTTGAATATCAGCATCATACTGGACACATTGCAAAGCCCACTTACCGGTATTTCCACCAACGTCCAATAACTTTTTGGGTTTGTCTTTAAAAACTACTGGAAGCACTTCTTTAAACGCAGCATCAGAATAAAAGTGATCAAAATCCAGCCAGCTTTTTTGAACCCGCGGCGGAAATGAGGCCAAGGCTTGATAGAGGGTGGGCCAATCTCCGAAAACTTTAAGGCCCGCGGGCTTTCCCGTTTTGATCGCTTCCTGCAGATGAAAAAAGCCCTGATAATTCACATCTTGGACAAAGTCCATATTGACCTGCGTCATCGGATCATGCAAAACGAAAAAACCGGTATTGGCCAGGGAATATTTTTTTTCTTTACATAGAAGCAATCCTATTCCTAAACCGGCTTCGGCTAAAATTTTGACGCCATACTGCGATAGGCCAAGCTCTTGAGCCAATGTGCCGATTTCAACACCGTCAGCGCCATGATTTTCCACGGCCTTTAAGATCCCGAAATCCCGCAAAGCCATAGCCGCTTGAAACGCAAACGGCCCAAA
This sequence comes from uncultured bacterium, assembly GCA_964562525.1. GTDB lineage: Bacteria > Omnitrophota > Omnitrophia > Omnitrophales > Aquincolibacteriaceae > Multiplicimicrobium. The sequence continues at coordinate 63,094 of CAZLTL010000011.1, read as the reverse complement.
TGCGATTTTTTGGGCTTCGAATTTCGCCACGGCGGCTGAATGTTTTTCTTTCTCGTAGAAGTTCATTTTTATAACTGCCTGTAATTAATGGATGCCGACTGAAACAGAAGTATAAGCATTTTCTTTCAATCGCCAACTTGAATTTTCTTCACTGGTCCAGTCTGACTTTACCGCTTTTTGTTTTTTTTAATTCCTGAACACATTCGAATTTCTTGGGCACTTTATAAGAAGGCAGATTGGCATAGCAAAACTTACGCAATTCATCTTCATTAAAATTTGTTTGGTCCGTTTTTAATACGATTTTCGCGCAGGGCATTTGCCCGTAAACTGAATGGTCTTCCCCATAAACATACGCCTGCTCAATTAGCGGGTTCTGCTGCAGTACTTCTTCGATTTCACGCGGAAAGATTTTCATTCCCATAAAATTAATCACCTGCTGATTCCTTCCTAAAAGAAATAGAAATCCATCCTTGTCCAGGCGGCCGAGATCTCCGGTTTCAAACCAGCCGTCACGCACCACCTGGTTTCTTGTTTGCCACGGTGAAAAATATGCGTCGAAGAAACCGGCGCCCTTAATTTGAACAATGCCGGTTCCTTCTTTGTCCGTACCTTCCAAGCGGCACTCATAACCGGAAAGAATTCGGCCTGCCGATCGGCGTTTTTCGGCAATTCCGGAATCATTGACGCATGGCAGGCCCAATTCAATCACGCCATACGCCGGGCTCAATTCAAATCCGAATTTAGCGGCAAAGGCTTCTGCGGCGGAAGGGCTCAAATGCGCGGTTGTGCACACCGCCATGCGAACATGAGAATAATGCGCGGGATTTATCTCCGTAGTGTTTGCCATGGCTTCATAATGGACAGGCGCCGCATAAATAAAAGTCGCGTCGCCCTGTCTCAATCCTTCAATCAATCCCTTCGGAATTTCGTGCTCGCATAAAACGATTGCCGCCCCACGTCTCAAAAAAAGCAGAATGGTCACAATAAAATGATACGCCATTGAAAGCACCCAAATCACTGTATCGTTATGCGTTATTTTTAACGCTTGGTCTGCGCCTTCCGTCCGGTCACGGATTGATTCATGTGAAATTACCACGCCTTTACTCTGTCCTGTCGTGCCGGAAGTAAACCGGATAAAAGCGGGATTAAGAGATTCAAATTCATTTTGTTCTTTCATTTCAGCTTTAAAAAAAACAGCCTCCAGGGGCCGCTGATCAAACGCGCCTATGACCGAAATATTTTCCTCTGCGGAATAAAGCGATTTTTCGTAAATTAATAAATCCAATTTCATGTCGCGGATAATTTGATCGATTTCATCTTTTGAAGATGCCTGCGGCACCGGCACGATCACCACCTGGAGCGACAATACCGCTAAATTTAAAATCACATAATCAATTCCCTCGCGCACCAAAAGACCGGTACGCGCATATTTTTTAACCGGCAAATCTTTTAATAAGCCCGCAAGCTGCTCTGTTTTCTGCATCAGCTCGGCGTACGAAACGGTCCGGGTTCCCTCTCTGAGAGCCGTGCGGACACGGTGATTCTTCGTTTCTTCACGGATCATATCGACAATGTTCAAAGGAATACCCGATGCTAAATACGTAAAAGCCTCCTGCGCCGCTTGTTCCCCGAGGGCCAGACAAGTGCCCGTAACCCGAACCGAAGCTAAAGCCTTTGCATCAGCCGAAATACAGCGGCCCGCGCAAAATAAATTGGGAATGTCTTTCGACTGCAGGCAGCGCGAAGGAATCTCGTAGTACTGCCCGTCTTCAAGATAGTCGTAACGCGGGCCGCTTGCTTGGTGCCAAAATTCAACCGGCCAGGCATTTTTTACGGCACCGTCATCAAATTTTTGAGCGTTTAGGACATCATCTTTCGTGAGAACGTAAAGACCGCGCATTCTTAACCCCTCGCGTTCGACAATTTGGTCCGTGAAGTGATAAATGACGGAATTTTTAAATTCAGTCATCGACACCTTCAATGCTTCATGTACCTGTGCCGCCTGTTTGCGGATATTTTCAATTTCATACGGAGCATCGCTGGGCAAAACACTGACCCGTAAAATGCCTTGGCTGCTTGTTGCTCCCGCCATCCAAATACTGAAGCGCAAATGCTTCGGAAGGCCCGCGGACTGCGCTAAATGATAAGCAATTTTTAAATCGGTGATTTGATCCTTATTTATTACGCCGTCAATACGACAGGCATAGGCGGCCAATTGGCGTTCGTGGATAGGCGCCAAATCATACGCCGCGCCGCTCATCCGGATGACATCGCCGTTTCCGCTGCAATCGATGATGGCCCGACATGGCATTACGCTGGTTTGATTTTGATAACGCATGCGGACATTTTTGATGCGACCGTTCTCGGCATGCACGTCTTCGATTTGAGATTCAAACAACACATGCAGATTTTTTTCTTTTTCCGTAAGAGAGTTGAATACTTCCTGAAGCGATTCGGCTTCATACTTCAGCATAGTCATTTTACCGGTCTTTACAGTCTTGGCATGCTTCTGCGAAATTAATAAATCCGCGACCTCTTTTGAAATTCCCGGGTTGAGAATTTCGACCGAAGTGTCCCCGCCCGGATAAAGTCCGCATAAAAAGGAATGTCGGCCTTCATAGGCCGCGCCGCCCCATTGCGCTTTGCTTTCGACTAAAAGGGTTTTCAAACCAAGCCGCGCCGCTTGAACTGCCGCGGCAAAACCCGCAAAGCCACCGCCGACCACCATCACATCGTATGCTTGGAGCAATGGCTTCACAGCCGGCCCAGCCTTTCCAAAATGGCGCCAGCTTCATCTTCGCTGATCAGCTGATCCAGGAAAGATAACGTAACGCTCAGTTTTTTCTTATATTCTGAAAAGAAAATTCCAAGGCCCGGCAAGAGCGGCATACGCGGCATATGAAACAGCCTTTCCACTTCTGCCCCCATAAAGTTCGCCTGTTGATAAGCGCTTTCACCGAGTGAGGCAAACGAAAATGAGGCCGGAGCATATGTCCGTTTCTCAAGACCGCGCGCCATGAGCCCCAAAGGCAGAATCCGCATCAGCATACTGGCTTCCGCCAGCGCCTCGGGCATTTTTTCTTTAACCTGTTCATAGAATTGGCCCTTCAGGCTTTTTTCAAGTAATCCAGGGTTTTCCAGATCGGCATTCTTAGCCCGGAAAAACATAAACGAGAGATGATTAAAAAACATTTCAGACGCATTTCCGCCCGAAGCCGGACGCATATCACGCGTAACCGACACCGCGAGATCGCCGCGGCTTTCGCCTCTTTGTAAAAAAAGCGTGTTCACGACGTCCATACTGACTGACAAACTATAAGGCAAGAACATAAACGGGCCGGCGCGTTCAAAAATTTCGCGGGTTTCGCTCTCGTTAAAAGTTTTGGTTTTAAATCGGTTCAAAGCTTTCTTAGGTGCGGGATGCTTAAGCTGCTTAATTTGCGCTTCTTTTACTTGAGCGATCCGCGCGCGGTTAACTTTTTTTCCCGCAGCAAACTTTTCACTCCAGCGGTCCAGATGGGCCGGCGAGGGAGAAAGACCGGCGAGAGCTTTTTCTCGCGTGGAATAAAACACCTGAAAACCGTTCAAAAACTTCTCGGCGCCGCGAGCGTCAAACAAACGATGATCAAAAATAAAACCGGTCATACTGCCCCGGGGCAGCTCAACGCAAATCACCCGCACAGGACAATCTTTTTTCCCGGCAGGCTGATTCAGCTCGGCTTCCAAGCGGCGGTAAGCTTCGGCGGAATTCGAGCAGCGGCACGATGTTAGCTGGAAGGCTTGTTCCGGATCATTCTGCATCCAATACGGCGCGAGATTCAGGTCACGGCGGACTTTTCCGGTCAAACATGGGAATCCCGCGAAGTACTCCGCTAAATTTTTTTTGAGTTCTTCGCTAGGAAAATCTGAATTGAGTTGCATCACAATTTGAAACGCTGTGCCGCATCCGAGCCTCTTCCGGGACGAGTAATCCAGCGCGTGAATCATCCAATCCATTCCGGTCAAATAGCGTTTCGTATTTGACGATGGCAAAGTGATTTTCATGCTCTTAAATCACTTGATGGATACGGCGGGCAAGCGTTTCAAGGCTTTTTAAGTCTTCCGGGCTCATACCGAGTTCCATGAGTTTCACGCCGTAATGCCGTTCAACGGCCACAAGTAATTCCACGAAGCTCATCGAATCGAAGCCGAGCGCCGCGAGAGGCGCGTCCGGAGTTATTTTCACCGAATGACCGGTGAAAATAATCTCCGTTTCCCGGACCAAAGTCTGAATAATCGGATCAAGCTCCCCGCTCATGCGTTGTGTCTAAAAAATTTATTCGACAATGTTACTGACCCGGTCATTTTCAAAGTGCACATCATCCGTCAAAAGACGGCTGGTCCAAAACTTCCAGAGATTACCGGAAGTCGAAGGCGTGCGATGCGTAGGCGGATAGCCGTAAGCGACAAGCACGGCGGCTTTACTCATACCTTTCGCGATCGTGCCGTTTTTAATGTTTTCTTTTTCCATAGACGAAAAGCCGCGGTATTCGGAACCATCTAAAATACTGTCCTTTGAAAAATAGCGGTTAAAAAACTCATCCTTGCTGATATCGGTATAGTCATCCACCAAAATAAGTCGGTACTCTGTTCCCGATTTCTTATCGCGGAATTTGATTTTACTGCCGGTTTTTAAGATTTCAACCTCGGTCCCTACGGGCAGGATGGCGCCCTTGTGATAATTGGTCGAGTAGATTTTTTCGGGATGTTCATACCAAATATTCATGCGGGTATAATAAGTTTCCCCTTTCGCCGCCGCTGATGCCGCGGATGAGAAAACAAAACTACCCGCGAAAAGCAAAAACAAGCCCAGAGCAAAATGTCTTAGGTTTTTTTTCATTTTTTTCTCCTTTTGTTGATGACGGTCTGACTTACGAAACAATTTTTACAAAAGCAAATTCACCTTCGCAATTATGCGAAACGCATTGAATCACTTTGAGCGGCGCCGCTGCCGTTTGTCCATTCGTCTTAAAAGGCCCGGCATCATTTACAACCGGACTTGCGTATTGTATCTGATTTTTAAGCATCAGCGCGGCAGCGGCGCATTCAAAGGCGCCTGCCGACAGAATACCTCCGTAGACATTCGAATAGGCTGCCGCTGCCGCCTTGGGCGGCAGCACGCTTTCATAAATTTTTTCACTGCCGGCCATGCCGTGCAAACTGAGAATCGACAAATTAACATCGTTCCAGCCCCCGGCTTTTTCCGCCATAACAACTTCCGAAAAGGCCCCGTATTTTTTCTTATTTGGATCAAGCGACACCAGAAAGAAAATACTTCCCTCGCCGGGAACGGTTTCGGGTTTAACCGCACAGCTTAGAGGATTCATTTTACCCCCTGTCGCGATTGAAAGTTTTTCAGCGCAAATGTACTCCATAGCTGTTGAACATTCTTCCGAAACACCTACAAGAACCTGCTTGACCCGCTCCTCATTAAGCCAGGCGTAGGCAAGCTGCAAGGCCTGCTGAAAAGCAAAATAAAAGGACGTAATCGTCATAGTCGGCCCCTGAAAGCCGAGTGTCGCGGCAACATAGGAGGCTGCCGAATTATGAATTGAATGCGCGAATGTCGTCGGAGAAACATTGCCGTCTCCGTAATCGATGACGCCGTCTAAAAATTTAAAGATCGTCGCATGCGGCCCCATCGCGCTCGCGATGATGATTCCGGTTGAACCGCGAATATTTTCAACGATTTCACCGCTGTCTTTAACAGCGTCATACGCCGCCAATACGGTCATTTTGCTGAACCTGTCCGCGCGCCGCGCGTCCTTTAAAGCTTCGCGGTCGATTAAATCATTCGCCGAGATCCGGAAAGCAGGGCGTCCCTCTGCCGATAAAGCCGGCGCAATCCATCCCTCATTCAATGCTTTTTCAAATTGAGCAATACCGCGGCCGCGAGCCGAAAGAATTCCGATACCTTGAATCGAAAGGGGTTTCATATCCCGGTTTCCTTGTCCGCAAGCTCAATCACAAGTGCGGCATTGCACCCGCCAAAACCCAGCGAGGTTGAAAGCGCAAAACGGCCGGTAACGGGAGTGAGACTTGTCACAGGCGAGATCGAAATCTGCTCATCCCGGTTTTGGAATCCGGGACTTGCGGGAACCCAGCCATTTTCCAAAGCCAGAATGCTGAATCCCGCTTCGAGTCCTCCTGCCGCGCCGAGCGTATGGCCGGTATAGCCTTTGGTAGATAAAAATTTAACTTGAGGGCCGAATAACTTATGAAGCACAAGCGCTTCCACGAAATCATTATCTGCAGTGCCGGTGCCGTGCGCGTTAATGAATGTAATTTCGGAAGGCTGCAGTCCGGCTTCCTGCAACCCCCTCACAATTGCTTTTTCAAGACCGGCGCCCTGCGGATCCGGTGAGGTCAAATGATGCGCGTCGTTCGCGGTTCCGTAGCCGCGGATCACCGCCCGCGCTTTCGCGCCCCGTGCCTTCAGGCTGGCTTCATTTTCAAGCACCAGCACGCCCGCGCCTTCCCCTAAATTGAGGCCTTTGCGGTCGCGGTCAAAAGGCGTAGAAAGAGATTCATTTAAAATTCCAAGCGAATGAAAACCGCATAACGGAATCCGGCTCATTTCATCCGATCCGCCCGCCAGCGCGATATCGCATAAACCCGCTTTCATCCACGACATCGCGATACCGACCGCGTCCGCGCTTGAAGCACAGGCATTCACAACCGTAATGGAAGGTCCGTCCGTGCCGAAATATTTATGAACGGCGGAAGCTAAATTACCCTGCAAATAACAATTCACCGCGTCCATCGGCGCGCTGCCCTTTTTGCGGTATTCGCGGTAAAACTCAAAATCATTTAAAATACTGCCGACTGTGGTCCCCATCGCGACGCCGATACGTTTGCCGCGCAGATTTTTAAGGCCGGCATTTTCGAGCGCGTCTTCAACTGCGGTTAAACATAGATTTAAAGTGCGCAGTCTGAGAGGGAAATATTTTTCTGAAAAATTTTCAACTTCAAAAACAGGCGCTTTGATTTCTGAAGTAAATAGCGAAACCGATCCGGCGTTGCGGCGTCCGGCGCGGAAGCTATCTAAAGTTTCTTTTTCATTCTTGCCGGCGGCTGAAATCAGCCCTAATCCGCTTACGAATACTTTCATTATGTCCGGGGTGTATTATCGTAAATAAACCGGGATAAAGTATCGATGGAATAAAAAATAGCACGGCCTTCTTTCATGTCTTTCACCTGCAGGCCGAAGTGACGCTGAAGCACGACGACAATTTCAACCGCATCCAAAGAATCAAGTCCCAGGCCTTCCCCGAAAAGGATTTCGTCATCCTTAATATCAGCCGGGTTCAAATCGTCTAAAAAGGCTAAATTGCTGACCAGCAGCTCTTTCAGTTTTTTGCGGATCGCCGCGAGTTCAGTTTCTTTATCAGTACTCATTTTTTTAAAGCTCCTTTATCTTCAGTCCATACATTATGAAACAAGAAACATTCATAAGGATGTTTTTCTACAAACGCCTCTAATAATTTCACATACCCGCCGACCCATTCAGCAAGCTGGACCTTCTTATCTTCTCCGCGGGTGTATTGCGGATAACTTATATTCGAAACGTCTGCGACATATTCTTTTTCCGATATTTTATGCGTAAAAAGTGGCATGACGGGACAGCCTGTTGCGGCGGCGATTAAAAATCCCCCATACGGAAAGCTGGCTTTGGATCCCAAAAAAGGAACTTCCAAAGTATCGAACCCATAACCCCGGTCGCCCATGATACAGACCACATCCCCGTCCTGTAGTGCCTGCATCATTTCGATCACCCCTCCCAAATGCCCTTCTGGGTTGATCAGCCGGATCGTCTGCGCCTCACTGCCGATTTTAAGCGCAGTCTGAATAGCAGGATTATCCTCAGGACGCATCACAATACAAATATTTTTTTTTAGATGCCCGCCCATCTGCCTTAAAGCCACCTGCCAGTTACCGACATGGCTGGTCAGCATCACGATCCCTTTCTTCGACTGATGCAGGACGCGCAGGGTTTCCTCAACGCCCTTTTCTTCGTAACGGAAAAAATCCGGCCGCCGCGCGATTACGTGCCGGTCGATCAACTGACGCCCTTGATTTACAAATAACCGGTGAACATGCCAATATCTTTGCAGTGTGCCGACATCAGGAAACCTTTTTTCGATATAAGCCAGGCTCGTTCCTACCGCTTCGCGGTCAAAAAGCACGTAATGCGTGCAGACGAATTCCAAAAGTAAATAGGCGCCTTTCAAACCGGAAATTCGCAGCATCATTTCAAAAAACCAAAGCCCGAGCGCGTTACCTCGTTTTTTTACTTTCATCTTCGACTGATTTGGAGCTTCGGTTTGGTTCATGACGGGTTTTCAGCGGACGCAGAAATTGTTTTCGATTTCTGTACATACCTTGAAATAAAATAAACGCACACCCCTACAACCGCCGCTAAAATGGGCGCCACAATCAGCGAACCGATCAGCCAATCCCAGAGCAATGACGGAATCTGCCCTAAAAAAGCTTCCTTGGAAATGTGCGTCAGCCAGGTTCCATTCCGTATGAAATACCCTATCTCGATACAAATAAAAGGAACAAAAGGCGGATTGCATAAATTTTGAATGCTTACCGCCATAATTTTGTTCAAATGCAGGCGAGTAGTGACATAAATAATCGTAATGGTGTGCACGAAGTGTAAAGGTAAAGTCGCCAGAATAATCCCCACCGCGGCCGATGCCGCGAGGCCTCCCGGCGTCGCGTTTTCAATCAAAAGCATTTTCATGAATCGAAGCGGATGGCGAAAGAAATTTAAATTCCATGCTTTCTCCTTTGCCCGGACTAATTTTTTATGCGGGATGGGAAGCAGATGGCGCATGACTAAACGCGAATGCATCATCGAAATACGCCAATTATCCATGAACGGCCGGAAACTTGAAATGCGCTTACCCTCTTCCGGATACCAGACATCGATATCCACCATTTTGAGCGACAACCCGGCCCAAGCGGCACGCGCCAATGCTTCGGTTTCAAAATCATAAAATTTCCCAGTTAAACCTAATTTTTTGAAATGTCGGACGGGATAGGCGCGGAACCCGCTTTGGCAGTCGTGGATGGAAACTCCTGTTTCAAGCTTTAGCCAAAAGTTAGCGAAATCCCGCCCAAATTTACTTTTCTGCGGAATGTTTGGCTGCGAAAAATCGCGCACGCCGATCCAAAGCGTATCATCGTCTTGAAGCAGTGGAATCACTTTATGCAGATCCGACGGCTGATGCTGTCCGTCTCCGTCAATCGTAATCATGTAACGCGCCTCTTTGTTCGAAACAAAATCAAGCGCGGTTAAAAGCGCCCTGCCCTTACCTTGATTGATTTCATGCCGAATGACGGTTATATCGGTGTCCGCTAATAATTCGCTTATGTCCGTGTCGGTGCTTCCGTCATCGATCACAAGCACATTCGGCATGATTGCGCCGCAGGCCAAAGCAACATCCCTGATCGTGCCGCCATTGTTATAGACCGGGATGACACACCAGATTGATTTCAACTCATCGGATGACATATTATTTTTGGATTGCTTCGATTTCAATTTGTAATGCCGTAAAGATTTCTTTTAAATCCCATAGATGACCGATGCGTTTTTGAATTTCCAATAATGAAAAAATAGGCACATCCGCGCCCTTTTCTTCCGGCTTTATAAAAAAACAGATAATGCCGTTTTCGTCTGCCGCGAAACACAACAGGTTCAACGGGGATCTTCTTCCCAAGGCTTCGCCGCGATTAATCAACAAATTCATTTTCGGATTGGAGGCGGAAAGATGAAGCACGGGCCCTTTAAAACCGAATGTAATCGCGGTTTCCGCGAGCGGACTGGTCGGCAAAGTATGCACAAAGAGATTACCGCGCGCGAGTTTTCTTCCTGAATCAACATAATCCTTAAAATATTCGAGATTCGACTGCAAAGCGCCGTCGCGGTTTAAACTAATCACACCGGTTGGGTCCAAGTTCGAACGTAATTTTTCCGCAGTCCCGTAAGCGTCACGCAGAGCTAACCCGGCGGCCAGGCAAAAACGCTGCGACACCGTATTCAGCCAGCGCACTTTGGCAAGCGGCACTGAAAAATAACCTTCGCTTTCAAGCAATTGGTATAAATTCTTAGGGTCTTCAAATTGATGGCGCCACCCCCGCTTTAAAGAACCGCAGGTACCGCCGCTAATCCAGCTAATTCCTGCCGCTGTCATCATCATGGTCGGCCTCTTTTTAACAGCAGGGACGCATTGACGCCGCCAAATCCGGAATTCGTCGAAAGTGCATAATCGCCCCGGGCGGGTTGAATTTCTCCTGAAATCCATCCTTGGGCTTCCGCGTCGATTTGAGATACGCCCACCGTCGCGGGAACTTTTTGTTCGTCCAAAGATTTCAGCGCCACAAGAACTTCGACTAATCCCGCTGCCGCCATCGTATGTCCGATTGCCCCTTTGATGGAATAGGCCGGAATGGGATTTTCAAAAGCGCTTTTAAACGCCTTCAATTCCATCGCGTCGTTATAAAGCGTGCCGGTGCCATGCGCAGAAATACTCGCAACTGATTTTTTATCGATATTCGCTTTTTTTAAAGAGATTTGAATTGCTTTGGCAAGCGCTAAACCGTCACGCGAGGGACCGGTCATGTGATTTGCGTCATTGCTGATTTCCCAACCCGCGATCTCTCCCATTATTTTCCTTTTTTCGCGTACTGCGCGTTCTTCACTCATCAGTAATAAATATCCGGTCGCTTCGCCGATACTAAGCCCTTCGCGGTTCTGATCAAAGGGCCGCGCTTTTTTCGCGTCAAGCGCCAAGAGAGAAGAAAATCCTGAATAGAGGAATTCACTGACGCTGTCGCAGGCAACCACGAGCACAGCATCCTGTTCGCCATCCGCGATCATGGCCGCACCTTGAGAAATTGCGACTCCCGCGGAAGAACAGGCTGCGGAAACAACTATCCCCGCTTGTTTAAGTTTGAGGGCTGTTTCGATTTTCTTCAACAACCTGGAAGGACAGCTTTCTTCGGCTCCGCTTTTATTTTCCAAAACCGCTTCTTCTAAATATTCGATTTCGCCGATAGTTGTCGCAAGTAAACAAAGAGCATCGTTTGGAATCGATTCGCCCGCTTCGTTTAGTAAAGGACGCAGCATCGCCATCACGCGTGAATCATTTTTTTCCAACGATAAGTTCGGAATAATTCCCGCTTCACTTCCTTCAAAGGCCGCAGTGAAATGCAGAACCGGTTGAATCATGCAGCGCTTAGATAAAAGCCCCTGCCAGCAGGCATCAATCCCGCGCCCATAAGGCGTAACCATATCACCGGCGGGAATGACGACGTTCCTGTTTATAACACTGCTCTGGGCGTCGCCCAACCGCACTTCTGGCTTCACTTAAAATTACCTGCTTTCCATTTCTCGCGGCATTTTTCTAAAATTGCGGGTGATGTTAAAAGCGGTTCTTTCGTCACGGGATCCATAAACATTTGGATTGTGTAACCGGTCGCGGCAAAACTGCCGTCGGCACGGTAAGCGGCAAACTCCGTATGCAGTCTTGCGCCTTCACTCCACATATATGCCGCCTCAACCGTGAACTTTTCCTCAAGCATAAGCGGGTTATGATAGTCGATGTGCATTTGAACAATCGGCGCCTGCACTTTCGCCTCATAATACGCTTTATATGAAAGCCCGCATTTCCGGCCAAGCTCGGCGGAAGCCTCTTCAAAATATTTGGCATAATTACCGTGCCAGGCAATACCCATCACATCCGCCTCGTTAAAATTGACGCACTTTTGCAGACGCACGCGGCAGGGTTCGGGCGCGCCGTCCGTGACCGGGAAATAACTACCTTTTTTTCTTCTCAGCATAAAGTCCTCATGACTGGGCTTGAATGGTTAATTGAAGCAGAGCTATTTTATCTTCTTCTCTTTTCACCGAGGCTTTGACCACGATCAAACCGTCCTCTTCTCCTTTTGCGCGGCATTCAATCGTGATTTTTTGTCCGCACGTTACCGGAAGAAAATATTTAGCCTGGGCCACTTCAATTAAACGAAAAATCTTTTGATTCATTTTTTCGTACATCCCGACCACTGCCAGAATTTTACATATTCCGGGAAGGATCGAATTACTTTCAAAGTGGCCTTGGAAACCGATAAATTCTTTCGGAAATAAAAAATGGGCGCGGATGCTGTCATTTTCAAAAGCCTCTAAATCGGACATAGCGGCCAAAATACCCTGCTGCATTAAACTCATGCGAGAACTTCCTTCAGTCTTAAAGTGACTTTATATTTTCTTTGAAGGTTTTCAAAAAATATTTTACTGGGATAAATCTTCGAATCCTTATGTAAATATTCAAAGTAGCGTACTTTCCATATTTCTCGTTTTCCTTCCACATAGCGTTTTTCAAGTAAGCCTGATTCGGGGCCGCCGAAATAGAATTCAAGCATACCCTTGCCCTCGGCCTGCCTGTAACCAATGCGGTCTTGTTGCTTGAAAACCTCCGCGTCCACGGAAGGATTGCGCCCGAGATAAATACGCCGGATGTCTTCGGCAATCGCTTTGGCGATTTCCTCAGGGTCTTTACTATTTTTCAGCCGCGGAAAAGAAAATGAATATTTTAAATCGTCTTTGACCACTTTCACTTCAAAAAGTTTTACACCGACGGGGGTAACACCCGCAACCGCAAGCGTATCTTCAGGCTCATTGACTTCGCTGTATCCAAGGGCGATTATTTCACGCCCGCGGAAGCGGATTGCAGCCGACTCGAGCACGGAAAAGCGATTTACAGATTGCATTTCGAAGTTATTCCGCACCTGCGCGGCATCCAGCCCGGCTACCGGGCTTAATGCAACCGGCTCAAAAGGAATCCGCGCGCAGCCTGACAAAAATAGCGCCGCAAAAAGATATAAAGCCTTCTTCATACTGCCGCCGCCCTTTCTGCGTCATTCCGCATCGCCAGTCTGTAAACTGCCGGCACCACAAACATCGCCGAAAAATAGCCCGCCGTAATCCCAAAAGCCATGGTTGTCCCGTAAGAAAATAAAACCGGATGCTTCGCGAAGACTAGCGCGCCCGCGCCGATAATTGTCGTCAACGCCGAAAGAGTTACGGAACGGCGCGTATTTGTTTTTATACGGTGGTGATAATGATTCACCATGAAGATTCCCGAATCAATACAAAGCCCCCCCACCACCAGCAAAGCAATCATACTTGCGGCATTAAGCTGAATTTTCAAGACCGTACCGGCCCCAAAAATAAATAAAATGCTCGTCACAACGGGAATCAGCGCAATCAGCGTCAGCTTGATATTTCTTAAAAAAAGAAAAGTAACGGTTAAGATCATCAACATGATGGCGGAAGCCATATAAACCGATTCGGATAAAATTGAATCTGACAAAAGTGACGTAAAGCGCTTGGAAGAAACCACAAACGCTTCCGGCACAGCGGCGATTTTTTGATTCACGGCCTCAACCAAATCTTCCTTATCTTCAAAAAAACTGATGAGTTTCCAACTGCCTTTGGATTCGAACGCGAACCGGTGCTTCAATTTGGAGAGCAAACCCAGCTTTTCAAAATCCTTCACGCCGGCGTCATCCAGCCGCAATGTCTTAAAGAAAGGATCAAACGCCTCCGCCGCGAAACCATACTCCGCCGATGGCTCCTGAAAAAGACCGCGCAGTTTTTCTTCCCGCCCGTCTTTCCAAAACTGATTCCACCGACCCAGATTCGCGGCGCGTGTTTTCTCATCCGGCCAAATCACCGATAAATTGATCAGCGGACTGCTGCTCAAGGCTTGTGAAATTTCCGGTTCCAGCCGATCATTCATTTCCAACGCTTGGTTAAAATCAGGGGCCGTTATAACCAGCATGGCCGGCTTGTCTTTTCCACCCCAGTTTTTTTCAAAATCATCTTCCGCGCGGAGCACCTCAGCTTCACTACCATCGTACTGTTTCACATCAGTTTGAAAATGCAGGCGCGGAATCAACGCAATGCACGCAATCACCAGCATCCCCCAAATAATCATCACGAGCTTATCAAGAAAATTGGATTCAAGGGCGCGGGGTTTTTCAATAGCTTTGCTTTTTTTCGGACCTAAAAAATACGGCAAGATCAAAAGCGCGAAACCTAGCGATAAAAGCAGGCTCATCACGGTCAAGAGCGACAGCTCACGGTAGCCGGGCACTTTTGAAAAAAGAAAAACACTGAAAACGCCGACGGTCGTAAGCGCGCCCGTAGTCACGGTCGCGGCGACTTCCTTGATAGCCTCTTTGCGCGATTGCCCCGACTGCATCGCCATGTAAACATGAATGCAATAATCATCGGCAATACCCGCGATCACCGCCGCCATACCCATAATTACAAATGACAACTGGCCGGTAATCCAAGCGCTGACAGGGACAGAAATTAAAACGGAAAGCAGCGGGATCGTAAAAAGCAGAATGGCGCGGAAATCTTTAAACACCCCGATAAAAATAATTAAAAACGCGGCGGAGGAAACCAGCGAGGTTACGAGGATGTCACGCTTAATAACTTTTTCATTACTGATCGAATGCAGATGCCCCGCGACTAAATCCGCGGAAACACGCGGCGGCAGCGGTTTCAATAATCCTTCCAAATAGCTGATTAATTTTTTTGCTCCGTCTCCGTCGGTAATCGGCACATTGGTTTCCATCACAACCAGCGCGTGCCGCCCGTCCCGGCTGATCAAATACCCATCCTGAAGCCGGACATCAAAATCCATACTGGCATGCAGACTTTGTAGATCCCGCAGAGCTTTTTCATGAAATCCCAATGGGTCCTGCTTCAGCACCGGCGCCATGAACGCGCCCGCGGGAGAAATCAATGTACGATAAAATTTTTCCAGTTTGCCACTGACTTCCGGCGCGTTTAATTTGGCGTCGATATCGAGCAATTGCTCTTCCCCGGCCAATTGCGGCGCGAGTCTGACAAACTCTTGAATTTCATCCAATGACTGCTTAGATTCCAACCCCGAAAGCACATGCGTGATCATAGGTGAATCAATCTTCACGGTAAATTGGTCCACCGCGACAGTCAAATCCGAAAACGTTCCCACGGCATCCTTTAACGCGAAAGAAACCGCCACATTTTTTGCTAACGGAGATTCTCTAAAAAAATGGAAGCCGCGCAGAACTTCGGGCTGACGCGGAAGCATAACCTCAATGTCATTATTGAAAGGAATACGGCTGACCGCGATAAACGCGATTAGCGAGGCAATACAGGTGCATACGATAATAAAAAAGCGGATTTTTTCGTCATTCGTCAGAGCGGATTGATTAGCCACGGTTTTCAATTTTCCAGGCTGAGGGATCAATCTTTACGTTTAAAATCGTATCAGTAAAACTTAAAAAAGACTGATCGCCATTTTTCTCTTCGATGCGCAGCGATTCAATGTAACTTTGATCGGGCATGAAACGGATCGTGACCGCTTTGATCACCGCGGCGGAAACCACATCCGCGTGCGGAATAAATTCTAGTTCCAGCGGCTCCGTAGAAATGACACGGATATCATATTGTTCGAGTAAAGCGACATACGAACCGTAAAACCATGTCTGCATTTGATCAATAACGGTTTTGAGTATGGGCGCATTCGCGAAAGTCAGGACCTGCACGTTTTTCGTGTCTTCATCCCATTGATAAATTTTGTTTTTTTCAAAAATAATCGAATAGCGCACCGGCTGCTCCGTATGCCAGGCTAAACGGTCCGGTTTTTCCATCGAAAGAGTCCCCTGCAGATGCACTTCGTGCTGAAACAAACTCAGCTTTTTTTTCTGAAAAAAGTTTGTCTGCATCGTTTCAATCGAATACATTTTCTTTTCTAAATCCACCAGTACCTGACGCACATCGGTACTGCCCGCCTCAGGCGCCGCTATGACCTGCCCGCAAAAGATCATCGTCACTGCGGCTATCGACATCGTTCTCAATAAGCTTTTCATACCGCACCCGGGCCCGACTCGATGATCTGAACGACTTTGATTTCACCCTGCGCTAAAACATGCTCTCCGCTTAAAACACTTCCTTCGATAATGCTGAAATCTCCGTATTGCCCCGTCTTGCAGACTTTAACTCGTAGCGTGTCTCCCACCCTTGCCGTACCAACTATTTTCATGTTCTTTACGCCCAGCAAGTAGCCTTTTTGAGTTTTTAATTTTTCCGCGGTCAAATCAAGCCCACTGCGAGCCGCAATGGTCTGCGCGATCATTTCGATAAAAACACATTCATCAATTGATCCGTCCGCGCGTAGAAACGGGCTGGACGGTTTAAGAACCACGGACGCTTCGGCGAAATTATCACTGACAATCGTGAGAAAATCGATGACACACATCGGTCCTGAATGAGGCATTAACTCTTCAGCGAGGCGCGGTAAAGGTCCAAAACCGTTATCAACTGACATAAGTTTTTCTTTGATCGCAAAAACGCACGGGTTTGCGCGACTGCGGCGTGAATATTTTCTTTTTGAGGATATCGTCAGCTTCTAAAATGATATCCGGTTTGACCCGCAACTTCGCGACTAGTTCTTCTTCCAGCATTTCCTTGGTAATATTTTTATTCTGCAGGGAAATAAATACCACCAGCCGGTCTGACAATTCCGAATCATTCGAGACTTCAACGTAATAATTCGCGACGGCGCGGATCTCTTCCAAAACATTAAAAACCGCCTGCGGGTAAAGCGATGTCCCGCGCACTTTCATCAATTGATTCTTACGCCCCAAGATTGGTCCGAGCCGCGGAGAAAAGCGCCCGCAGACGCATGGGGCACTTTCCAGAAAGCTGATATCTCCGGTTTTGTAACGGACGAGCGGCATGCCTTCGACCGCCAAAGGCGTAACCACTATTTCACCGACCTGGCCGTCGGGTAAACCATTTCCTTTGTCATCGATAATTTCAACAACGGCTAGTTCCGGCAGCAAATGGCCGCCCCGCTGAGCGGGGCATTCGCAGAAAGTGGTGATTGTTTCAGAAGAGGCATACGTCGAAAAAACCTTTGCGTTCCAAATCTCTTCCAGTTCTTTCGCGAGCCCCAGCGCTTGGAAATTTTTTCCGCGCAGAGGTTCGCCGATACAAATGATTTTTTGAACACCAGCCTGGCCGGGGTTTTGCTCTTTCTTCCGCATCGCCAGTCCAAGCTTTCTGAGAAAAGTCGGCACGCCCACAATCACAGTCGGCCGCATGGTGCGAATAATTTCCGCGTGGCTTTCGAAAACGCCGTGGCCGTTACGGATCACTGCCGCGCCGCGCGCGCGCAGCCCCAGATAATAAGCTAAGCCCGCCACAAAACAGCGGTCCATCGTGCAGGTCAGTAAAGCAATGTCATCCGCACCGATATCACAGCCGGCAAATGATTGCTCTTCGTTGTAAGTGAGGCGAGCCAAGTCCTGTTCGGTATAACTCACCTGCAGCGGTCGGCCGGTTGTTCCTGATGAGAGTACGATGTCCGCGATACGGTTTTTTGCAACCGCTAAAAAAGAATCTGGCGCGCTTTCGATATCTTTTTTTTCAGTGAACGGAAGCCGCGAGAGCTGACTTAGTTCAAAACGTTCAACATCAACCTCCGCCAATATTTCGCGATAAGCCGCCGATTTCTTTTTGGCATAAAGCAGATGGCGCCGCAGCATCGCGGTCTGGACTTCTTGGACTGCTTTCACACCGGAGAACTTAGCTTTTTGATATTGCAAATACTCCGGCGTCATGACGGCTCCAATTGGTCCACTTCCGCTTGAATGATTTCACGCACGCGGTTCTTCAGCTTGAAGGCCGAATAATCTTTATAAGTTTCCCAGGTCAGCGCGGGCAGTTTGTGCACTCGAATCGTTCCGGGATTGAGCATTGCCGAACCTTTTTTTGGAATGAATTGATTACCGCTTAAACACACCGGCACAATCGGCGCTTTCGCGGCATACGCGACGCGGAAAACAGCACCGTTAAATTGCTGCATGCTTTTATCCGGTGAACGGGAACCTTCGGGAAATGCGATCAAAGAAACTCCCTGCGTTAGCAATTCTGATCCCTTTTCTTGAAACTCTTCGAAAGGCATGGTGCGAATACTTAAATAACCCGCCATGCGGGCGACCCAGCCCATGAGCGGAATTTTAAAAGGCCAGTTATTCACAACCTGCACTGCTTCTTCGGAATTTAAAAGAGCCATTAAGAAGGCGTCCGAACTCGCGCGATGGTTACACACATAGACGCAAGCGCCGCGATCGATGCCCTTTTCATAATCCTTGTAAATCAGGCGCGCAAATGGAAACGGCAAAACCCGCACAATGATTAACCCGTACCAACGAATCAGAACACGTAATATCTTCAGCGCTTTACGCCACCCCACAAACAGCCGCAGAACAACAACTGGGGGTGCAAAGAACAGAAACATCCCAATTGTGACCGCTATAAAAAGTGGATAAAACGTTAAATTAAAAAGTATTTTTTTCAAGCGAATACAGCCTCAAAATCAGACTTCTGAAACATGCCCTTCATTCTTAAGCGTCAGAATAAATTGATAAATATCGCCAAGCGTGCGGATTTGGCGAACTCTCTCATCATCGCGGATCTGGACTTTGAATTTTTTTTGAAGTGCTACAACGAGGTCTACAACATCAAGACTATCGAGCCCAAGCTCTTCAAAAACTTTCGTTTCCGGTTTAAGCCGCTCCGGAACGATTTCGAAAGACTCTTCAAAAACCTCATTCACCATCTT
Organism: uncultured bacterium; assembly: GCA_964562525.1. Lineage (GTDB taxonomy): Bacteria > Omnitrophota > Omnitrophia > Omnitrophales > Aquincolibacteriaceae > Multiplicimicrobium. Next base: position 44,360 of record CAZLTL010000011.1, on the reverse strand, counting down.
GGTGATTTGATCCAAATTCATACCTAACCCCTTTTTTAATTCTCTACTTTTTTACAAACCAAGGAAGCGTTAATGCCGCCAAATGCAAAACTGTTTTTCACAATGACCTTCATCTCTTTTTTTAGCGGCTTTTGAACATGCATGATGCCACTACACTTTGGATCAATTACCTCCAAATTCAAGGTCGGATAAATTACGCCTTCTGCCATCATTTCTAACGTCGCCGCAAGTTCAATCACACCAGAAGCCCCCAAAGTGTGTCCAATGTAACCTTTCAAACTACTAACAGGAGTCTTGTTGCCAAAAATCTCTTGGATGGCCTCGGCTTCAGCTTGATCGCCTTGCACAGTCGCTGTCGCGTGAGCACTAACATAATCGACATCTGACGCTGCTAATCCTGCATCATGAATAGCTTCACGAATACATGCCTTCATGCCCTCGCAATTGGATTGACTCATATCCATACCGCTACCGCAGGTTGCATAACCAACTATTTCTCCTAAAATTTTTGCGCCACGCTTGCGCGCATGCTCATACTCTTCCAAAATCAAAGCACCGGCACCTTCACCACAAACAAGACCATCGCGTTTTTCATCAAACGGCCGCGGTGTCAATGACGGCTTGTCATTAAACTGCGTCGATGCTGCAAATAAAATATCAAATGTTCCGGCGACAATCGGATGCAATTCTTCAGCGCCTCCGCAAAGCAACACATCCTGTCGTCCACTCTGAATCAACTCATAACCAAGACCAAGCGCCTGCAAGGAAGATGCGCAGGCTGCAGATGTTGCCATCACATAACCTTTTATTCCTAGATATTGCGCAACATTCATCGAAACCGTATGAGAAACACATTTGAAAAAACTCATTGAAGACAATTCCGACAAATCACATTTTGGAATCATAATTTCAAAGGCCTCATTCATCGCTTCCGCACCACCCATAGTCGAGCCCATCACACAACCGAACCGGGCCGAAGTTAAAAGTTCATCGCTAATTCTCGCGTCAAGAACCGCCTGTTTTGCGGCCTGTGCACCGAAAATGCTAAGTCGTCCCATCGATCTTCGATTTTTACGAGGGATATCCTTCTCATCACAGATTTCAGCAACAGCTCCGACGCGGCTGTTGAGACCTTTATATTTCACCCACTCAGGCATGGCCTGCACCGCACTTTTCCCCTGCCGAAGGCCATCCATCAAAGCATCCAAGTTTTTCCCAAGCCCCGTCACCACGCCTCTCCCCGTAATAACAACGCGTTTCATGCCGGCAACCTCTCTTTGATAAATTTATCGTAATTATCCGATCCGATAAGCGTGCGTAAAATAATAAAGGAGGACATCATCGCGCCCACAATTCCCGGCAGCACCGAACTTTGACCGGAAACATACAAATTACGGAAAGGCAGCTTACCAAACAAATTCACCTGTCCCATTTTTTGCTTAATACCGTAAGCACTTCCGTCCGGAGTATGCAAAAAATCTCGGTAGCTCAACATCGATGCGGCCTCGATCACTTCCAGCCGATCTTTATATTCAGGATAAAAATCGGTAATACGCTTAATAATTTTTTCGCAGCGGTCTTTCTTATACGCCAAATAAGCCGCCGGCCTTTTTTTCAAAGTCGTATCCTTCCATTCTTCCACATCTTTATAGAAAGACGTTTCAAGAGCCGTCACAAGTTTGTAAAGCTTACCTTTTACTTCTTCATTGCTCGTTAAAACAACCACGGTGGTTTGATCGCTGTGGACCGGGTTCATAGCTTTATCCACATCGGGGTACGGAAAAATCGATGTAATCGCCGGCGTTAGCGGCTCTTCGGGATTGTCGGTTTTCAAAGTGCAATACAAAGAAAAGAAACCAAGTGTGGATTCAAAGTCATTGACCCGTTCGACAAAAGCTTTGCTTACATGTTCGGCGGGAAGCGTTTTCAGAATCGCCGCCGGATGAATCGTGAAAATACATTGGTTACAGGAAACTTCTTCACCCGTATTTAAAATGAAACTGCCAACAGTACGGTTTTCAATATTTTTACATTCGGTGATATAAGTCCGCAGGCGGATTTCCACGCCCAGATTTTTTATTGCTTTGCTAAAAGCACGCACGAAAGCATCGCCGCCGTCTTTGACACGTGCAAGAGCGTCATGCAGGCCATGCGCTACACGGCAATGATTCGCAAATGAAACTTCCGAAGGCGGCGTGCCGTAGCACATGCAAAAGGTCGATAAAATGGCTTTCAAATGCGCGTCTTTAATATTTGCATCCAATACGGATGACAAAGTTTTCCGGTCTTCTTCCAAAAACTGCTGAATCTCGCCCAAACGGCGCAAATTAAGCGAAAGCGTTTCGCGGTAGCACTTCCCGCTCAACTCAAAATATTGCTCAATCCCTTTTGCTTCTGCCGGGAAATATTTGATGAGGGTATTTTTGAAGTTATCAATTCCGGAAGGAATGTCATACGACTTACGGTCACTTTCGAAAACATAGCGGCCGGCTTCGGGTTTTTCCAGAAAAATTGGCTCTATTTCATTCCGGATGCCGAGCGTGATGAGCATTTCATCCAGAATACCACCCGGATTGAACCCGGCCGTGAAATGAAAACCCACATCAAATGGAATGCCTTTTTTCACGAAGCGGGTCATGCTCCCACCTAAGTACCAGCCCTTTTCAATTAAAAGTACTTTTTTTCCGTTAAGCGCAAGAAGATGGGCTAAAGACAAACCGCTCGCGCCACTGCCAACAACGATATTGTCATAATGCTTCAAGCAAAACGCCTCATGTGGCAAGTCCCCCGTTAATTCCGATAACTTGACCGTGGATATACATATCTTTTTCCGTACACAGAAAATGAATCACGGATGAAACATCTTCAACCTTACCCACGCGTTTCAAAGGAATCAGCGGCATAATTTGCTCTATTGGCAAATCTTTAGTCATATCCGTTTCAATGACTCCCGGCGCAACAACATTCACCAAAATATTTTTCTTTCCGACTTCGCGCGCTAAAGCTTTCGCCGCTCCAATTAATCCCGCTTTGGAAGCCGAGTAATTCACTTGCCCTGCCTGACCAACTTCTCCTGAAACGGACGAAACAACCACAATGCGCCCACGTTTCTCGCGAAGCATTGGAAAAAGAACTACGTGCATAATGTTATAAAACCCATTCAGGTTAGTGTTGATAACACTCTCCCACTCGTCACGAGTCATCAATACCATGAGATTGTCTTTAGCAATTCCGGAGTTATATACCACCACTTCAGGGACGCGCTCATCCATCAATTTTAATAATGCCTCGTCCGTTTGCGCACCATTTCCCACATCAAACCCAAGAATTTGGCAAGCCACACCCATTTGAATAATTTCGCCACTAACTGCTTTGGCCGCTTCTTCATTACTGTGATAAGTCAGACAGATATCAAATCCAGATTTGGCAAGACGCAACGCAGTACTTTTCCCAATTCCGCGGCTTCCGCCTACAATCAAGGCAAGTGGTTTAAGATTCATGAGGGATAAAGATTCCAATGTTCTTCGTTAATAAGCTCAATTATTTTTCGTAAATCACTTTCTAAAGGACGATCATCGTCAACAAACGCAGAGAATTTCCGTACTTCAGCGCAAAAATGGCGTATTGCGGGCGTAAGTTGAGTTCCTGAAATATCGCCACGCTGTTTGCGCAATTCGATCCCCTGAACACAAGCAAGAATCGTCGCTGCACAAACTTGCTGAGACAATTCAATCACTCGCAGACAGTCTCGCGCAGAAATGGTCCCCATGCTGACCTTATCTTGATTATGACATTCGGTTGAGCGTGAAAAAACACTAGCGGGCATTGTCAACTTCAGGGCTTCGGCAGTCCAAGCAGACACACCTATTTGAATAGCTTTGAACCCATGATTAATTGCGGCATGCACTCCTTTTGCCCCCGACAAATTCGCCGGCAAACCATTATTGCTATTTCGATCTGTCATAAGAGCCATTTGCCTATCTTGCAAATCCGCTAAATTGGCAACGGCAATTTTCATTGAGTCCATAACAAAGGCAATATGCCCTCCGTAAAAATGGCCCCCGTGAAGCATTTCCTCATTCTCGGCATCAATTATTGGATTATCGTTTGTACTGTTGATCTCTGTTTCAATATGCTGTCGCATCCAAGGCAGTGCATCTTTCAACACACCTATCACATGCGGAGCACACCTCAAGGAGTAGCGATCTTGTAATTGATGGACGGGTTTTGTTTTATGATCGCCAATATCGTTATAAATCCATCGAGCAGATTCCGCCTGTCCCTTGAAAGGCTTTACAGCAAATAAATCATCACGGAAATGATTTTTATTTCCCTGCACAACCTCAACAAGCAAAGCCGTACAGCGGCTGCTGAGACGGGCTAAATATTCCGCTTTTTTCCAAGCGAGGCAAGCAAGCGCAGTCATAACCGCTGTACCATTCATAATCGCCAAACCTTCTTTTGGTTTCAGCGTAAGCGGAGACAAATTGCATTTTTTCAACGCCTGTTTTGCAAGCATAATTTTTCCATCAAAAAAAACTTCTCGTTCACCAACAATAGCTGCCGCTAAATAAGAAAGCGGGGTTAAGTCACCGCTTGCGCCGACCGAACCTTCTTCTGGAATTCGCGGGAGAATATTGTGATTCAAAAGCTCAATAATTTTTTCGAGAAGCAACGGACGAACGCCCGAATAGCCACGTTTAAGAGACGCTAACCGTACTGCCATAATGGCGCGGGTTTGCTGCTCGTTGAAATATCGTCCAAGCCCACAACCATGAAAACGAACTAAATGCAGCGGCAGTTGATCAATCAATTCACGGGGAACCTTAATATTGCAGGAATCGCCATAGCCCGTCGTAACGCCATAAACATTGCCGTGCTTATTCAGATACTGGTTTAAAAAATCAGCACCTTTTTGGATGAACGCCCGCCACTGTTTGTCGCCAATTTTGAGGTTTTCTTTCCCCAGAGCAATACGGAGAATATCTTCAATGCTCCAGTCGGATTTATCAACTTTCAATGGTAGTCCCCTCATAGGTAAAAAACATGTCTAACCTCAGAATAATCCTGTAGTTAGACACTATTTAGCTAGACATTTTACCATTATGAAATCCGGTCATAAAGGACTTTGAGTCGGATTAAACAGATTTTAACGAATAAAATGAGAAAAATCTCGTATTTCTCAGCTATGGGAGATCCTTTAAAAAACTTATCCACTTTGAAACGAAAAAATGTAAATTTAGTTTATCACCATAAAGAATTATTAAAATTTTATTACAGCGCAGGTCTTATACCCCAAATGATGAACCAAAGTGTGCCCTTAAAAAAGCATCTACTAGCTGCTACCGTTCCGCATCTGAATTCCTGCAACAAACCTGCAACATAAATTCTTAAAAAACGCACTTCGAGAACTTTTGTTAACTTGGGGTGACTTGTATTACCTTCGATTGCAATTAATGATATTTAAAGGACTTAAGATTGATTTGTCGTAACTCTTTGGTGGGATTAAAACTTGGGAAAAACAGATGGAGCGGGATACGGGAATCGAACCCGTGTTACAAGCTTGGGAAGCTTATGTATTACCATTATACGAATCCCGCACGTAAGAGTCTTCTTAGATTGTAGAGATTTTTTTTAGAACTTCAAGCCGCTCATCAATTTCTTTGCGCTGAAGCGTTCGAAGCCTCTCAAGACCAAACTTTTCTACGGTAAAGGATGCTGTGACCGTACCATAGGCCATGGCACGGCAAACGTTTTCAAAGGAGGCTTCTCCTGTGGAAGCTAAATACCCCATCATAGCTCCGGCAAAAGTATCGCCTGCACCGGTCGGGTCAAAAACCTCTTCAAGCGGATAAGCGGGAATGACAAAAATTCTTTTATCGTGATACAGAATTCCGCCATGTTCACCTTTTTTAATGATGACATAATCCGGTCCCATCGCATTAATTTTTTGCGCAGCCCGCAGCAAATTGGACTCGCCTGAAATGGCGCGCGCTTCACCGTCATTTAAAACCACCGCATTCACACGCGCCAAGACCCGCTTCAGCGATGGCAACTTACTTTGAATCCAAAAGTTCATCGTGTCGCAAGCAATCCATTTGGGTTGTGATTTTTGCGCTTGATCTAAAATATCTAACTGAAGGTCAGGGTCAATATTCGCAAGAAACAAAAACGGAACCGCGTCCGGATAATTCAGCTCGGGTTTAAAATCAAGCAAGACATTCAAATCGGTTTGAAGCGTGGTCGCGGAATTCATATCGCCTTCGTACTTGCCTGTCCAACGAAAAGTCGATCCGGCAAGAGTCTTCATATGCGAAAGCTCAATCGGCCGCTCCTGCAAAACACCGCGATACGCTTGAGGAAAATCCTCGCCAACCACAGCCACCAATCCCACTTCAGTGTAAAAGCTGGCTGCATAAGAAAAGTAGGCCCCGGAACCGCCAAACACTTCGCGATTTGAGCCAAAAGGCGTTGAAATCGTATCGATCGCGACAGTTCCAATTACAACCAACGGAGGTGTTTTTTTAGACATAGGTTTGTCCTTTTAATTTATGTGTCAATTCACGGCACGCTAATTCCGGGTTTTTAGCTGAAAAAACGGCACGAACGACTGCCACCCGTGAAGCGCCGTGCTCTAAAACTAAATTTAAATTACTTAAATCAATCCCGCCGATAGCCAGCCAAGGCTTTTTTGCAAATCGGCTCACCCGGCGGACCAAACCTAATCCTACAGACTGATAATCCGGCTTAGTAGGCGTCGCAAAAACCGGTCCCACAGCAAAATAATCAATCGGCTCACTCTGCGCGAGCTTTGCCTGCTTATCACTATGAGTCGACAAACCCAACAAAAGTCGCTGTTTCATTTTCATACACAAGCGCCGAACTTCTTTGGGCGGCAAATCATCTTGCCCCACGTGCAACCCATGCGCATCGGTCAAAACTGCTAAAGAAAAAGAGTCATTCACAAAATAAAGTTTTTTAAGGCGATTCGCCATCTTCGATATCGCTTGTCCTAACTTTATTTTCTCGGCAAAAGACAAACTCTTCGCACGCAACTGGACAATGTCAGCACCGCCTCGATACGCAGCTTCGATTTGAGTTAAAATGCGCGCTCCGCTATCGGGTTTCAGATCAGTCACGGCATAGACCCGGAAATTTTTAAAAACTTTATCCTGCCAACGATTTACGTTTGGGCTTTCTTGCCGGTTGTGCCGGCGCAGAGGCGCGCGTAACAGCCCCGAGCCAGTCATCATAATCGCGCAGCTAAATCTGCCAGTTTATTAATGACCCGTGTTGAAGAGCGCCCTTTAACAAATTGAATTCGTTTAACTGAACCGCCCCACCCCATCACTTCGGGAGCACCCACAATATCTTTTAACTTCCAATCCGCGCCCTTGGCCAAAACATCCGGCTTTAATTTCATAATTAATTTAAGCGGAGTCGGATCCGAAAAAAGAACCACGTAATCCACGCATTGCAGAGCGGCAAGTACAAAAAGTCGGTCAGCTTCGGGGTTTACCGGGCGTCCCGGGCCTTTATAAGACCGGACCGAGCTGTCGGAGTTAACGCCGACAACCAGAAAATCACCTGCCGCACGCGCCTTCTCGAGATACGAGACATGCCCGCGGTGCAAAATATCAAAAGTACCATTTGTGAAAACAATTTTTCGGCGAATGCGTGACGCACGCGAACGGAGAGCGGAAAGCTGATTTTGGGACAAAATCTTGGAAAGAATCGTAGCCATAGGTTTGTTGATTAATCGAAGAAAACTTTTTCCACAGCTTCGGAAACAGCATGCAAAGCAAAAATATGCATTTCCTGAATGTGGGACGTTTTTTCGGATTTTACGATCAAGCAAATATCCGCGAGGTCTTTTATCTTACCGCCGTCTTTTCCGGTAAGTGCGATCGTGTGAATTTTTTTCGCGCTCGCGGCTTTCACCGCCTCTAAAATATTTGGTGAGTTACCGCTGGTGGAAATCGCAATCAGGACATCCCCTTCATTTCCCAACCCTTCGACTTGACGTGAGAAAATAACATCGTATGAGTAATCATTTCCGATAGCAGTCAAAGCGGAAGTATCCGTGGTCAAAGCCAACGCGGGCAGACTACGGCGTTCTTTCTCAAAACGGCCGACAAATTCAGCAGCAACATGCTGCGCGTCGGCCGCGGAACCTCCGTTGCCGCAAAGCATAATTTTTCGGCCGGACTTCAGCGCAGACAGAAGCATTCGAGAAATCTGCTCGAGCAATTCAAGGTCTTTGCCTTGAAAGGATTTCTCAAATGCTTTCTGATGCCCACGCAGCAGAGTTTCGAAAATTTCACGCATGGATTATCCAAAAAAAGTACGCGCAGTTTCGTACCAATCAAGCGGAACGGTTTTAAGCTTGCCAACCGCCGCCTCTAAAGGTACGGAGACAATGTCACGTCCGCGAAGGCTCACCATATATCCAAACTTCTTTTCTTCGATTAAATCCACCGCGGCCAAACCAAAACGTGTTCCAAGAACACGATCAAAGGCAGTCGGCGATCCGCCGCGCTGAATATGCCCTAAAACCGTCACGCGTGTCTCAAAACCGGTTTTCTTTTCAATCATGTCGGCAATTCTTTGACCGATTCCGCCTAATTTCACATGGCCAAATTGATCCAGTTCCTGATCTGCGACTAATTCTTCATTTTTTAAATGAAAACCTTCAGAGACGGCCACGATACTGAATGATTTTCCACGTGCGTGACGGCGCTTAATCGTGTCGCAAATCTCATCAATAGTCAGAGGAACCTCGGGAATCAAAATCAAATCGGCTCCGCCGGCAATACCGGACTCCAGCGCGATCCAACCCGCATGCCGGCCCATAATCTCAGCAACAATGACGCGGTTATGCGATTCGGCAGTCGTATGAAGACGGTCCAAACATTCCATTGCAATGTTCAGAGCTGTATCGTACCCGAAAGTAAAATCCGTCGCATTCAAGTCGTTATCAATTGTCTTTGGAACACCTACAACGTTAACACCATCTTTCGCCAACTTGTTGGCAGCACCCAAAGTATCTTCACCGCCGATAGCAACCAACGCATCAAGGCCGTTGGCTTTCATGGTCGCGCGAACTTTTTCTACATCCCCGGGCTTCTTGTACGGATTCGTGCGGGAAGTTCCCAAAATAGTTCCGCCGCGATGCAAAATACCCGACACGCTGGTCAAATCAAGCGGCTCAGCAATGTTTTCAATAATCCCTTTCCAACCATAACGGAATCCAACAACACCCCAGCCTTTTGTAATAGCTTTACGCACTACCGCGCGAATTACAGGGTTAAGCCCCGGACAATCTCCGCCGCCTGTCAAAACACCAATCTTCATAGTCTTTCTCCTTGTGAATATATTTATTTCGAAAAAACTGTTTTAGTTGATTCAACAACGTCTTCCGGCTGCTGAATACGGTCAATTCCGCAATCAATTTCAAGCTGATTATCCTGCCCAACAAGCTTCTGCAATCGAGTCCGAATTTCTTCCTGCAGCTCTTGGACCGCGCCCGACAGCGAATCATTCGCCCAAAGAACCAACCTAATACTGAGCATAATGCTCTGACTCCGAATCCCGAGTTTTATTTTATGCTCTTTGACAAAAGGCGATTTTTTTAGCACCTTGCGCGCAACATCTTCAATCGCTCGCCCAGAAACGGAAACCAACCCCGCGTCCGTCCGGCAAATCAGCGCTTCATTCTGTGGACTGGTTTTAACGACAATGCGTAAAATCAGCAGACCCAAAAGAATAAAACCACACCCGGTCAACCCCACAATCACCGAAAATGGATAATTGTGATAAACACGGTACAAAGTTTCAATCGCGTCTTCAAGCGGCCACCAGTGAAACGCAATAATCAAAAAGAAACTTCCCAATGTCAGATAACAAAGAACTGAAAAAAGCTGATTGAGAATCTTAAAAAACTTCACAAATCTCAATGAGCTTTTTTAGCGCCAAAAACATTCTCCAAAAACTGAGTATTCACACTCCCTTTTCGGAACATGGTATTGCGCAATACTTTCTCAATCAAAGGCGCCGTCGTTTTCGTGGGTTCAACTTTCAGCTCGCGTAGTGCCCGCAGCAAAATATCCATCGCCTCATTGCGGTCTTTGCCGTGCACAATCAGCTTCGCGATCATCGAATCATAATACGGAGGAATGGAATAGCCGGCGTAGATATGACTGTCAAAACGCACATGCGGACCACCCGGAACTTGCCAAACATCAATGCGTCCCGGCGACGGCATAAAATTTCTGTCGGGATCTTCGGCGTTAATACGACATTCAATCGCATGGCCTGTAAAAGTGATGTCTTCTTGGGTCATGGTCAATTTCTGCCCAGCGGCGATTTTGATCTGTTCTTTGACCAAATCAAGCCCTGTGACATACTCCGTCACCGGATGCTCCACCTGCAAACGAGTATTCATTTCCATGAAATAAAACTCACCGTCAGCATCGAGCAAAAACTCAATCGTTCCTGCATTTTCATACCTGAATGCCTTGGCAGCGCGAATCGCGGCTTCACCCATTTTCTTGCGCATGGACGTAGACATTCCCGGCGCGGGCGACTCTTCAATTAACTTTTGGTGGTTACGCTGAACTGAGCAATCACGCTCCCCAAGATGCAACACATTGCCAAAGCTGTCGGCAAGAATCTGAACTTCAATGTGCCGGGGCTCACGAATATATTTTTCAATATAAACATCACGGTTCGCAAATGCGGCCTCCGCTTCGGCTTGCGCGTTCAAAAAAGCACTGATTAATTTTCCGTCATTATGGGCAACTTTAATTCCCTTACCACCGCCGCCGGCACTGGCTTTAATCACCACCGGATAACCGAATTTTTTTGCTAACGTTAAAGCTTCTTCCTGGCTGGTGATCGTCCCCTTGCTGCCGGGAATAATCGGAACTTTAGCTTTTCGCATTTCTTCACGCGCGACAGATTTATCTCCCGCCAATCGGATACTTTCAGGCTTAGGACCAATAAATTTAATTTGGCAAGACTCGCAAATTTCAGCAAAGTGCGCATTCTCGGACAAAAACCCGTAGCCGGGATGAATCGCTTCCACGTCCGCGATTTCAGCGGCAGAAATAATGGCGGGAATATTCAGATAACTTTCAGATGACGGAGCCTCACCGATACAAATAGCTTCGTCCGCCAATTTGACATGCATCGAATCGCGGTCAGCTTTAGAAAAAACAGCGACAGACTTGATTCCCATTTCACGGCAGGCACGAATCACACGAACAGCAATTTCACCGCGGTTTGCAATTAAGATCTTAGAAAACATAATTTAATCAGCCCGGGGGCTTATCCTTTTTTAATTTTCAGGATAGGCTGATCATATTCAATCGGCTGTCCATTCTCGATCAAAATTTCAGTAACAACGCCGGAAATTTCGGCTTTAATCTCATTCATCAGCTTCATCGCCTCAACAATGCATAAAACATCGCCGGCCTTAACCGTCTGCCCCACTTTGACATATTGGGGCTGATCAGGAGCGGGCGAAGAATAATAAGTTCCCACCATTGGCGACTTCACCGCAACCACATTCGGGTCATTCACCGGAGCAGCCGGCGCGGCTGGAGCAGCTGCCGGAAGAGCAGCCGCCTGTTGAGGCATTGCCATCATGCGCGTAGCTTCCATGCTCACGACCGAGCCCACATTCTTATTCAGCTTGAGCTTCACGTCGCCTTTTTCGAACTCGAGGCTCGCAATCTGATGTTCTTGCATTAAATCGAGTAATTCTTTAATTTCTTTGATATTCATAAATCCTCATTTTGCCTTAGACTCAAGCACAGAGATTAATCCCTGCAACCCAAGCAAATAACTGTGTTTACCAAAACCCATCACTTGCCCCACACAAGCAGGTGCCGTGAGCGAAACCTTACGAAACTCTTCCCGGTTCATAACATGACTCAAATGAACCTCCACCGCGGGCAACGCACAAGCCGCCAAAGCATCCCGAATCGCAACGCTGGTATGGGTATAAGCCGCGGGATTGATTAAAATCCCCTGATATCCCTTACGCGCGTTGCCAACCAAATCAACAATATCGCCCTCATGATTGCATTGGTGAATGTCCAGCTTGACTGAAAGCGACCCCGCCAGCTTGGTTAACTCCGCGTTAATCTGATCGAGCGTTACGCGCCCGTAGACAGAAACTTCGCGCTCACCCAAGAGCTGCAGATTAGGACCATGAATCACAAGAATTGAATGCGCCATGAAGGTTATTATTCTATTCGTTTTTTCAGCTCTGTCATCAAGAATCCTGCTTGAGCGTATCGCGCAAACCATCCTTACCCCAAACACCGCGGACAAGATACCAAAAGCCGCCCAAAAAACTGAACGCATAGGCCAGCACACTGATCAAAACCGTCATGGCCAATGCTCTTTCGGCGGGCATATACATTTTAAAAAGAAAAAGCGCGCCGGCTTCGCGAACACCAAGACCGTTAATCGACGGCGCCATACTGATAATCGTAATCATCGGAACCATCATAAAAAAACGCGAAAACGGAATCGGAGCATCCAAAGCTTTGCCGATAAAAAAATAAGCGACGATGAAAAGACTTTGCGCCAAAAGTGAAAAGGCCAGATTCTGAATCAGAAGCGGCCGATTGTGAAAGAAGCCGCTTAAAGAATCATAAAACTGATTCACCTTTTCTTGAAAGCGGTGAGGTAAAAAGCGCAGCTTTGAAAAAAACCAGGGAATGATTTCCGGTTTTATAAAAACAGCTATTCCGGCAATCACCATCAGTCCAATCGCAGTCCAACTCATCCAAGCCGGCATCGGATTCCAAGACTCCTGCAAAAGCGCGGAGGAGAACAATGCCAGTCCCAAAACAACACAAAAGCCTGAAAAGCGGTCAATGACAATGCAGGAAAAAACATCCGCTTTGGATTTGGCGTGCTTTGAAAGATAAACCCCTTTAACGATATCGCCGCCGATCGCGGAAGGCAGGAACAAACTAAAAAAAAGCCCCATGAACGTGACATAAAGGGTGCTGCCGAATGACCACTGAATATGCTTCGCGTCTAAAATTCCATGCATCCGTCCCGCAGTCGAAGCAAGGCTGAAAAAAAAGGCAATGACAGCCAAAAAAAAGTAAAAGTAATTCACCTCGTGGCGTAAAATCAAAAAAGCTTCGTGTAGTTTATCCCGGAGCATCCAGGGAATTAAAACAAGCGCAGTAATACTGATCAGGGCGCGAAAAACCGTCCCCCACTTCATGGTCATGCTTGCTGGCTGAATTTGAGCTGAAGTTCCGGCAGAACGGATGTAAATATCACGTTTTCCTCAGGCGAACAGTTGCCTTGCGTCTTCAACTTGAGTACGCCCAGCAAATCAATCATTTCTTTCGCGCTTGCCGGGTCCAGCTCCCTTTGTCCGGTCATCGGGTGCGGAATTTCACCCAAGCTCATCAGGGCCTGAGTTGCCAGCGACTTAAGAAAATTCATAAATTCAGGATTCGTTTTTACATTGCCCGTGGCGGGCGTTTTAGCGGCAGAAGGCTCGCTCAAAACCGTCCGATCGCGGGAGATCTGATCTTTCCAACCGGAATCAACTTTTTTCTCGGGAAATCGAATGTCTTTATCAAAGCCCATGAATGCACACTTTCTCTATAAAAGTAAGGATGAAACGAGGTAGGATTGTATAGAGGCTGACAGGAATGTCAACGCACAAAAAAAGACCTGACTAAAACAGAATTTTTAGACAGTAAATTCGATACCGATTCCCAGCTGTTTTCCCCGAAGTTCTTTACGGCGAATAACGCCCCAAACATCAAATTCGGATGGAAAATAGGCGCTTGGAAAAATGTGCAGATGAACTTTCTTGCCTGCGGACAAATCGACAGAGTCCATTTTTTCGGCTGCGTCCAAATCAAGATACTCTGCGAACAAACCACCTTCACTGATATTGGTCGCAATCGAAGTTGTTACCAACGGCTGCTCTGAGTCTGATAAAACCTTAATTTCCAGCGGCAGCGCCACATGCATACGATGACTGCGGCGGCGCTCAATCTCCGCTCCAACCCCTTCGCGCACCTCTGAATTTGTTTTGCTGACATGCTTGGAAACGTCTTTATCGAAAAGAAAAGTTCCCAGCTGTTCCGCGACTTCCCGCTCAGTGGAACAAACACCGATATTGTGCGGCAAATGATTTTCCGCGATAACTTGCAATAAGTCATGCGCCGCGCCATAAATCACGCTTTGCTTTGGGCGAATGCAAGCGGCTAAAATTTTACGCATGCAAATCGCATCCAGCGCCTCAACGCCCTTCATATTTAAAATGACGCGCTGAAGCCGATGACGCCTGATGTTCTTTTGCATACGCCAAGCTAAATCCTGCACTTCCTCATGCGCGGAATCCGCCTGCGGCGCTCCAAGCAAATCGAAAATGCTGACAGCACCAATTTCTCGGGTATGAAAATGAAGTTTACTCATGGGAGGGCCCTCTTTTTTCTTGCTGTTGGCAGTCGACGCAAATTTTTGTGCATTTGAGGTGTCAAGTAACCTGTAAGCATGTCCTGAGCATTAAAGTCAAAGGGCATACGCGGATCTGACTTCCTTGAATTCTTCAGTATGATTGCCGATCGATTCATAACTCCTCCGTTAACCTGTTACTTTTATCACCTAAGAGAAACTTAGCTGATGAAGCAAAGAGTGTCAACAGCACCTTAATAAATATTTTTAGAATATTAATAGACTAAATTATAGTAATTTATATCAAAAACAATCAAATAAGCTTTAATGGCAGTTTTACTCAGCGCCGTGGATAGGATGGTTCTTAAGCTTATCAGGAATGGAGCGTGGGCCGGCCTGCTTGAGCTCCGCAAAAGCCGTATTGATTTTTTCATAAGCTGTGCGGTCTTTTTTTGTCAGAGAAAGATACAAAACCACTTGGCTCAAAGTAATTCGTCCTTCCGGCAGGCCGATACACTCGAATGCGCGCAAACCATTCGTTGCCATAAGTAAAGCGCGCGGATCCGCATTTCCAATATCTTCACTAGCAAAAATAATCATACGCCGCCAAATAAAAAGCGGGTCTTCCCCGGCTTCAATCATAACCGCCAACCAATGCAAAGCAGCATCCGCATCACCCGCGCGCATACTCTTAATGAACGCACTAATGGTGTCATAGTGCGCGTCCCCTTGGCGGTCATAGGCAAAAGCATTCGCGGAGGACTGCAGCCGGACAATCGCCTCTGCTGTAATCGTCTTCGACGAACTACCTCCGGACGCAAGTGCGGACCACTCCAGTAAAGTCAAAGCTTTGCGGGCATCTCCATTGGCACGGCTCACAATCGCATCCACCGCGGAATTCTCCAAAATCATCCCTAATCCGCCAAGCCCACGCTCTGAATCCTCAAAAGCACGGCGCACAATCACGCTCAAATCTTTCGGATTAAGCAATTTGGTTTCACACAGCATCGAACGGGAAACAATCGCTTTATGAATGGCAAAAAGCGGATTATGCAAAGTCGCGGCGATCAGGGTTAGTGTTCCGTTTTCAATATCCGGCACAAAAAAATCCTGCAGGCCTTGATTAAACCGGTGAAACTCATCAGCAAAAAGCAGTGTTTTTTGTTTTTTCACGCGGCGAAAACGTAAAGCATCCTCACGGATTTTTTTTAACTCTGCCAGCAAAGTATGGGCGGCCTGAACTTCCACAAAACGTGAATGCGTTCTTTCCGCGATCAGCCGCGCAAGCGTGGTCTTTCCCGTGCCTGCGGGACCAAAAAGAATCAAAGATCGGATCTCATCTTTCTCAATGAGCTGCCGCAAAGGACGCCCCTGTCCCATGAGATGATTTTGACCGATAACTTCGTCAAGATTACGGGGGCGCATGCGCGAAGCCAAGGGCATGGAAGCCAAGTCCGGCTGAACCGGCTCAGTAGAATTTGAAAAAAGTTCGTCTTGGGAGTTCAAGACCAACTCACTTACTTGGCTTGGAACTGGGCCTGATACTTCACAGCCAGAGTTTGGGCAATTTGAGAGTGTAACGCATCCACTTCATCCGAAGTCAACGTCCGATCCGGTGAAAGATAAGTTAAGCGAAACGATAAGTTTTTAAAACCTTTCGCAACGCGGCCGCCCTGAAACAAATCAAAAAGCTGCGCTTCGCGCACAAGTTCGCCTCCGCTGCGGCGGATATCATCCGCAACCTGCTCGGCATAAACCTCATCCGGCACCGTCATTGATAAATCGCGACGCATGGAAGGATATTTTGAAATTTCGCTGAATACTTTTTTTTCAGCAGATGCGGCACTCAGCGCGTCAATTTGAAGCTCGGCAAAAAAAACTGGAGTCTGAATATCAAAAATTTTCAACCAGTCAGCGGAAACTTGCCCCGCATATCCCGCGACCACACCGTTAATTTGAACCGTTTCACAAACAGACGCCGACAGGCACCACTTAGACGACTTTGTCCATACCGCACCGATGACGCCAGTTTTTTCAAGCAAGGCGCTCAAAACACCTTTCAAATCAAAATAAGACGCTTCACGCGCTTTATCAAGCCAGCGGCCCGCGTTAATTTTACCGCCAAGGATTACCGCCACGGTCTTACGCTCATCAACCTGTTTTTCGGAGCTTTTTTTATAAACATTGGCGACTTCAAACAAACCAAAGCTTTCAGCGCCAAAACGGATATTTCTTTGCACGGACTGCAACAAACCCGGCAACATGGTCGGACGCAACCACTCAAGCCCTGCCTGCAAAGGATTTTTGAGACGGATCATCGACGACAAATCTTCTTCCGAAAAGCCCTCACTTGAAATCAAACTAAATGTCACCGCTTCATTAAAACCGGCTCCGACCAAAGCTTCGCGAATCTTCTTTTGGATTTTACGAACGGGATTCGCCTGTAAGGCTCCCGGAGGCATAGACGGAAGTGTTTCAGGAATTTTATTGAACCCGTAAATACGGGCAACTTCTTCAATTAAATCGATGGGCCTTGTCAAATCAGCACGAAATGAAGGAATGGCCACTTTCCAAGCTTTGGAGGAAACGGTTTTCACATCCAACCCCAGGCGTGTCAAAATCGAAGCAATTTGATTTGTCTTCACTTCACAGCCCAATGCCTGACGAACATCTTCTTCCGACAAATGTAACGAGGTCAAAACAGGATTCGGTGTATTGCCGTAATGAATCACTCCGCTAATATGACGAGGCTTTGCATATTCGATAATCAACTGCAAAGCGCGCAGACGAGCCAAATCTACGAGACAAGGATCAACGCGCCTCTCAAAGCGGTAGCTTGAATCGGTGCTAAGTTGGTGGCGGCGCGCGGAGTCGCGCACAAGCCGCGGTTGAAAATGAGCCGTCTCCAAGAAAATATTCCGCGAACGCTCGTTTATCTCGGAATCTTTTCCGCCCATGACCCCCGCCAAGGCCAATGGTTTGGAATCATCCGCGATCAGCAAATCCTGCTCATGCAATTCAATCGCCGAACCCGAAATCATATTCATTTTTTCACCCTTACGAGCGCGACGAATGACAATTTGATTTCCGCTCAGATGATCCGCATCAAAAGCGTGCAAAGGCTGCCCAAGCTCGAGTAAAACATAATTCGTAATGTCCACAATTAAATGAATCGACCGTAATCCGCAGCTTTCTAAACGGCGCTTCATGAAGTCCGGTGTTTTATGCTCAGTAATTCCTTCGATCAAAACACCGGTGTAATAAGGGCAAGCTTCGGCAGAATCTTTGGAAATGACTTTCCAGCCGGCCGGCGGCGTACGGGACAATTTTTTTTCATCCGCAATATGGGGTTTTGCAAGCGGCAAACCGTGAATCGCTGAAAACTCACGCGCGACGCCCCAATGACTAAGCCAGTCGGGACGATTTGTGGTAACTTCAACCTGGAAAACGGTATCACCCGACACTGATTTTTCGACAGCCTCCACTTCCAATCCGGCTTCGGTTAAAGCCAAAGCATGCTCCGGAAAAGGAGGTTTCAGGTCCACAAATTCTTTAAGCCAATCGACGCTGATTTTCATAAATTAGGAAAACTGTTTCAAGAAACGCAAATCATTTTCATAAAAGAAGCGAATATCAGGAATACCATGACGGATCATCGCGATTCTTTCAACGCCCATGCCGAACGCAAAGCCCTTCACAAGCTGCGGATCATAGCCCACTGCTTTAAAAACATTCGGGTCCACTAAACCCGCGCCCAAAATTTCAAGCCATCCGCGATTTTTCCATTCAATATCCACTTCCACACTAGGCTCAGTAAACGGAAAGAAATGCGGACGAAAACGCATTTTTACATCTTTACCGAACAGCTCACGCAAAAAGAGATGTAAAACGCCTTTTAATTCCGAGAAAGTCACCTGTTTATCAACAAGTAAACCTTCCATTTGATGAAACATAAATGAATGGCTAGCATCGACCGTATCCGGGCGATACACACGCCCCGGCGCCACCATCCGAAACGGCGGTTTATGATTTTGCATATAGCGTATCTGAACTGTCGAAGTTTGCGTGCGCAGCAAATGGCCTTGCTCCGTATAAAAAGTATCATTGGGATCCCGCGCAGGATGATCCTCAGGCACATTCAAAGCCGTAAAGTTATGGAATACATCTTCCACCTCAGGACCTTCCGCCACATCAAATCCCATGCGTTCAAAAATAGACAAAATTTCATCTACCGTTTGAGTCAAAAGATGAAGAGAGCCTAATGGCGGACGAATTCCCGGGAGCGTTGAATCGAAAAAAGCAGGTGTTTCAAAAGATTCGTCAAATTCAGCCGACAACCGCTCAGCAGTTTCAGCGAGCCAAACCTTGAGGGTATTAATTTGACCTCCGGCAGATGATTTTTCAGCAGCCGGAACATCCTTAAGAAGCTGGAACAATCCGGTAAGACGACTTTTTTTTCCGAGGAACTGAACGCGGAAGGCTTCTGCCTGGACTTTATTCTTGACCAGACCGGAAGCCTGCTGCGCTTCAGCTTTAATTTCTGAAATGAGCCCATCTAGCATACATGGAACTCTTGGGTTAGTGGCCGTTCAGAGCCCAATATTACTTCGCCTGAGTGGCAAACTTAACGATTTGCTCAAATCCTTTGATATCGCGCGCAGCGATTTCAGCCAAAGACTTGCGGTCGAGCTCGATCTTCGCCTTCTTCAATGCGGCAATAAAACGAGAATAGGTCGTTCCACTCAAACGGCATGCGGCGTTGATGCGCACCTGCCAAAGCGAGCGAAATTCGCGCTTACGAACCTTACGGTCACGGGTTGCGAACGCCATGGCGCGGATAACAGTTTCCTGCGCGGTGCGGTAAAGCTTGCGGCGGCCCTGGTAAAAACCTTTGGCGCGCTTAAGAACCTTACGGCGGCGGTTACGTGATGCTGGGTTATTTGTTGACCTTGGCATTTTCTAGCTCCTTGTCCTATCTTCTATTTAAGTATTTTTTGCTTTACGGTTGCGGTAAAACCGCAGAGATAAAAAATTTAGTCTGCGGTTGAGCGAAGCTCAGAGCAAAAACAATTAGTTTCCGTAAGGCATTGCCTTGCGCATGTTCAGCAAATTTGCGCTGACATCGGCGCTCAGTTTCCGGCGCAGCTGTCTGCGTTTCTTCGGAGTTTTATCGGCCATCATATGACGGCGCTTCGCGCGGTTCGCCATAATTTTTTTATTTTTTGTAACACGAAAGCGCTTAGAAATCGCTTTTTTTGTTTTAAGCTTGGGCATGATCCCCGTCCTTGGTTGAAATTGCCTCCGGTTGAGCCCCTTCCGCATCCGCGGCTTTTTTAGGCTTGTTCCGCGAGGGCTGAAAATACATATGAATCTGCTTACCTTCTAAGCCGTCATTTCTTTCGAGCTCAGCGATATCCGATAAATCCGTCTTGAACTTCTGAATCAAAACCGCGGCACGGTCCTGATACACAATTTCACGACCGCGAAAAAAAATCGTAAACTTAACTTTGTCTCCGCGCTCAAGAAACTTCCTCGCATTGCGAACCTTGGTTTCATAGTCATGGTCGTCAATCTTGGGCGTCATCTTGATTTCTTTGACGTCAAAAACTTTCTGCTTCTTGCGCGATTCCTTTTCCTTTTTATTCAAAGAGTAAAGGTATTTGCCAAGATCTAAAATCTTACAAACCGGCGGGCTCGTATTGCCGGCGACTTCAACGAGGTCTAATCCGTATTCCCGTGCCTTATCCAGGGCTTCCCGTGAACCTAAGACTCCGAGCTGCTCTCCCTCCGGGCCAATCAATCTTACTTTGGGAACTCGAATCATACCATTGGCCCGAATTTTACTAGCTACGTTAGACAACATTCCTCCTATTAAAATTCTCGTTATTACTCTTTATCCGAACGGCAATCAATCGACTTCCGTAAAGATTGAATGAGTTGATCCACGGTCATGCCGCCAAGGTCTTTTCGTCCACGCTGACGCACGGCGACTTGAGAGGCTTGCATTTCCTTATCCCCGATCACACATGTAAAGGGAATTTTTTGTACTTCCGCTTCGCGGATTTTAAATCCTATCTTTTCGTTGCGGAAGTCACATTCTACCCGAATTCCGGCAGCATTCAACTGCTGTTTCACCTTTTCAGCATAGTCCTGCTGTTTGTCAGTAATGGTCGCGATTCGGACCTGAACAGGCGCAAGCCACAAAGGAAAAGCTCCGGCATAATGTTCCACCAAAATCCCGTAAAAGCGTTCAACTGAACCAAAGACAGCGCGATGCACCATCACCGGGCGCAAAGGCTTATTATCAGAGCCGGCATATTCCAAACCAAAACGTTCGGGCATCTGAAAGTCGAGCTGAATCGTTCCGCATTGCCAAATGCGCCCAATCGAATCTTTTACCTTAAAATCAATCTTGGGACCGTAAAAAGCGCCGCCCCCCTCATCCACGTCATACTTCATATTATTTTTGTGAAGAGCGGACTTTAAAGCGTTTGTGGCTTTATCCCAAAGCTCATCCGAACCCAGCGAATCTCCCACTTTCAAAGGGCGGGTCGAAAGATAAATCTGCGTATCCGCAAAACCAAAAGTTCCGTAAATTTCAGCCACAAGCTTAATGACCTGCGTAATTTCACTTTCAATCTGATCTTCGGTACAAAAGATATGCGCATCATCAATCGTAAATGCGTTAACGCGGAACAACCCATGCAAAACGCCTTTTAATTCACGGCGATGCACCAAACCAAGCTCTGCCATGCGAATCGGCAAATCACGGTAAGAGCGGTGGTCGGAACTATAGACCAAAGTATGTCCCGGGCAATTCATCGGCTTTACCGCAAATTGCTGCTCATCAACTTCAGAGAAATACATATTGTCACGGTAATGGTCATAATGCCCGCTGCGATGCCAAAGATCGTCTTTAAAAAGCACGGGGGTTTTCGCAAAAACATAACCATACTCTTTATGCTTTTCCATCCAAAACTTACAAAGCTCGTCATACACCGTTTGCCCCTTAGGATGAAAAAACGGCATGCCGGGCGCTTCAACATGAAAGCTGTAGAGGTCGAGTTCTTTGCCGAGCTTGCGGTGATCGCGCTTCAGGGCTTCTTCGCGCTGAGTAACAAAAGCAGTCAATTCTTCTTTGGATCCGAAAGCGGTTCCATAAAGGCGCTGAAGCATCGGATTCTTCTCACTACCGCGCCAGTAAGCTCCGGCAACAGAAAGTAGCTTCACGGCTTTGATATCTTTTGTGTTTTGAATGTGACCGCCTTCACATAAATCCACAAACGGTCCATTCTCAACAAAAGTAATTTCGCCGGTAAGACCTTCAAGAATTTCGAGCTTATAAACTTCACCTTCCTTTTCAAACCGCTTTCGAGCTTCATCCTTCGTAACAGCGTACTGTTTAAAATTTTGCCCAGCCTTGATGATTTCTTCCATCTTGGCTTCAATCGCGGGAAAATCTTCTTCCTGAAACTTGTGAGGAGAATCAAAATCGTAATAAAAGCCGTCCGCCGTAACGGGGCCGATAGCTACTTTGGTACCCGGGTAAAGCGACACGACCGCCTGTGCAAGCACATGCGCCGCGGAATGCCGAATTTTCGACAAGGGATCGTTTTTCTTATCTTGTGGAATCATATCTTTCCTCTATGCAAAAAGAGCGCACATTGTACCGAGGGAGGGCTTTCAGCGCAACAACGGAGTCATAATAAGGGAAATAGGGGGAAAAACCCGGTTGAGTCGCAGGCTCATAGGAAGAACAAATACAGTAGCAGGATTCGGTCTCCTTCATTCGTGTCGGCTAGTCGCCGCACTCATTTCAGATGACCACCCGACTCGCCGTGAATTCTTTCGCATAAAACATGACCTTAGTCATGTTTTTGCTCAATCATCCTAATATATTGCGAGTCTCGCTTCGAATCCTCCCAAAATAAATAAAGACCGGAATAAATCCGGTCTTTATTAGGGGCCCAAAATGGAGCACTGTTCAATCGGGTTTAAGTAAAAAATGAGTTCTGCGCGAAGACGCAGCTGTATGAATTTTTTGCTTAGACCAGATTGAACTAAGCGGAATGAATATCGGGGTAGCAGGATTCGAACCTACGACATCTTGCTCCCAAAGCAAGCGCTCTAGCCAAGCTGAGCTATACCCCGATGAAGAGATGGGATTCTACTCATTCGCAGAAGAAGAATCTAGCAGAACTTATTAAAAGATAGACCGTTCACGATGGACGCTCAGCGCCAGCGCCAACGCAACGCAGATCAGAACAAACGAAGACCCGCCATAACTCACCAAAGGCAGAGTCAGTCCGGTGATCGGCATCCAGCCGAAAGTCATTCCAATATTGATAAAGACTTGGGAAAAAATAAGTGCCGCAATCCCGCTCACAAGCATCTTGGCCTTCGGATCCGTCGTGTGATCGCAGATACGGAAAAGCGAGACAAACAAAAGCATATAAAGGCAAATCACAGCTAGGGACCCCGTAAAGCCCCATTCTTCCGCGATAACACTAAAAATAAAGTCGGTATGATGCTCAGGAACAAAGTTCAACTGCGTTTGAGTGCCAAGCAAAAATCCCTTTCCGAGAAGCCCACCCGAACCTACCGCAATTTTGGACTGTATCGCGGTATAGCCCGCGCCCAAAGGATCCATGGAAGGATCCCAAAAAACCATCAACCGTTTTTTTTGATACGCCTTTAAAAAATTCCACCCGATCGGAAGCGCGGCCAGCGCGATAAAAAAAGATAAAATTAAATATCGGATGCGAATTCCCCACAAAAATAAAACCGTCAGTAGCATCGGCAAGAAAATAAGCGCGCTCCCTAAATCCGGCTGTTTCAAAATCATTAAAAAAGGCACGGCTGCGATCATCACCGTGCCCCACACCGGACGCGCCTGTTCCATTCCGGGTTGATAATTTCCGATAAATTTAACCATCGCCAGCAGAGTGGCTACTTTAGCGAACTCGGATGGCTGAATTGCGACCGGACCGATTGAAAACCAAAGCCTTGCGCCATTCACGGTTGTCCCAAAAAAATGAACCAGCACCAACAAAAACAATGTGAGCGCGTAAAACAAATAAGAAACACCCAGAAAAGAGCGATACCCAACCGATGCGACCATAAAGTAAGCCACAAGTCCGGCCGCGACCCAAACGCATTGCTTGAGCTCAAAAAAACCTTGTTTATCAAAAGATGCGCTAAAAATAAAAAGGACTCCCAACGACGCTAAGCCCAGCATTGAAAACAACATTGAAAAATGGATTTTCTTGAGTAATTTAAACAAGCCCAGACTCCTTCGCGGCAAGCAGCACTTCCTTGAGAATTTTGCCCGCGGTAATACCGCCCGAACCTCCGTTTTCAACAAAAACGACAAAAGCGATCTTAGGCTCTTTATATGGCAAAAAGCCTGTCATCCAGCTATGCGGCTGACGCGGCGGATCTTGAGCCGTGCCGGTTTTAGCTCCCATTTTGGCAAATTCAACTTTCGCTAATTGACCTGTTCCATAAGGAGAATGCACGACCTGAAACATCCCTTTTTTCAAAGCTCGAAAGTGTTCTTTCTTAGCGGCTAAACGCGGCTTCCTCGCAGAGGGATCCTGCGCTTTCTGAATCACATGCGGCTCAACCCATTCGCCTTCTTTCGCGATCAATGCCGTTGCTTTTAAAACCTGCAAGGGATTTGCCTGAACATACCCCTGTCCAATTCCCATATTCAAAGTTTCGCCCTCATACCATTTGTCTTTCAATTTTTCTTTTTTCCAATCGGCATCAGGAATCAACCCGGAACTAATCGAACCGGCCTCCAGATTAAACGAACTCCCATAGCCCAACATACGGGAATAATAGGCCATTTTTTCAACACCCACTTTCCGGGCAACATTATAAAAGTAAACATTGCAGGACCGCTCTAAAGATTCATAGAGATTGATACTGCCATGCCCCGTATGCCACCAACATTTCATCGGTCGCGATTTCGATGTTGCCAGAAACTGCCCGCTGCAATAAAAACGGCTGCCCGGCTGAATCACCCCGGTTTCGAGACCCGCCAATGCCGTCACAAGTTTAAAAACTGAGCCTGGCGGATAGGCTGAGCTCATCCCGCGATCAAGCAAGGGCGATTTTTTTTCTTTGATCAGTTTCATTCGTTCAGCGTTTTTCATGGGACTCACAAAAACATTCGGATCATAAGCGGGCGATGTTGCCATAGCCAAAAGTCCATCCGTTGAAAGATCCATAACCGCCACCGTCGCCTGCTTATCCTTGATCAACGCCATGATTTTCTTCTGAAACTCAAGATCCACAGTCAAATGCAAATCTTTGCCGGGTTCCGGATTCCGCTCCGACAAAACTTTCACAAGATGTCCCGCCGCATTCACCTGAATGGTGCGGCCGCCGCGATAGCCACGCAGGTCCGAATCAAAGTTTTTCTCGAGGCCCGACCGGCCGATCATGGACGTCATTCCAAATCGGCTGCGCTCAAACGTTTCATATTCTTTTTGGCTGATTTTTCCGATATATCCGATTAAATGCGAACCCACTTCCTGATAGGGATAATCACGGATACCGGAAACACGAATGGAAACACCGGGCAATTCCGGCCGATACTCTTCGATTTTATAAGCCAGCTCTTTGGAAATATCCTCGGCAATCACTGCGGGTGCAAAAAGATACTCTCTTTTCTCGGCTAGACGCTTGCGGACTTCAAGCGGCGTCATTTTTAAAAGCGGCGCGAGTTTGATAAAAGTTTCAGTACGCACGTCTTCGGGAATAGCCACCACATCAAAAGAAGGCCGATTATCCGCAAGAAGCCGCCCCTTCGCATCCAAAACACGCCCCCGCGGGGCTTCCAGCGGAATAAGGCGGATATAATTGCGCTCGCTCATCTGCGCGTACTCGGAGCCGCGAATCACCTGCGTATGAAAAAGCCCACCCGCTAAAAGAATCATGAATCCCAGTACTAAGCCCTGGAAAAGATATTGCCGGAAAATCACAGAATGGGGCGCAAACTAAGATCGGAACAGCTCATACTGACGCAGTTCCGCATGAGGTTTAAAAAGAAAATCCGCGATTTGATAAAAAAGCGGCAGAAAAAGCGCGGTGTAAAAAGAAGACCCCAGAATCACTTTCAAATGAGCTCCGGTCAACCAAGATACTTTCCCTAAAAGCGCGTCCAAAACAAACGCGGTCAGCAAAACACAAAAACAAAAAAATGCCATCAGAGAAAAATATATTCCGGGAAACTCCCGCTCAATCTTATGCGCGACTCCGTCTAAAAAACATCCCCAGCAAATCAGCGCAAGCATTTCCACTCCAAACACCCCTCCGCCCAGGATGTCGCGTGCCAACCCCACCGCAACAGCAATCGGTAAAACCCTTTTAGAATCCCATTGAAAAACAACATAGGCAACTAACAAGAAAGAAAAAATGGGCCGCGCTCCGGAAATCTGAATAACAGGCGCAAAGCAAAGGTCCAGCGCCAGCAAGCTGAGAAAAAGAAAGGCTATTTTGAGTCGGAGGGATCCAAGCACAACAGCTCCTCAAGTTTGGAAAACCGGACAACCGGACGTACCGAAGCAGCCAAATGCAATCCATCCGCATCGCGCTCCATCGATTCCACGACACCAATTCTTAAGCCCTTGGGAAAAATATCACTCACACCCGAAGTCACCACCATTTCACCCACCTGAACCTGGTCATCTAAATTCAAATAACGCAGCTTAAGCTTGTCCGTGCCATTCCCTTCTATCATACCTTGCGCCCGGCTATTCAAAGTCATAGCTGTAACGCGGGAATCCGGATCCGTAAGAAGAATGGCTTGAGAAGTTAACGGACCCACATCCACTACGCGCCCCACTAATCCGGCAGGCACGACCAAAACGGACATAGGCTTTAACTTTTGAGATGAGCCTTTATCGAGCAAAATTGATTTTTTCCAGGGTTTTAAACCAAAGCCGATAACGCGCGCGCCGACCGCTTTTTGCTGGAGTGCTTCACGAAAATCTAATAAATTCCGAAGCCGCTCATTTTCACGGAGAGTTTCGGCAAGCTTCACAAGCTGGGAAGCCTGATCCTCGATTTGGGATTCAAGTTCTTTTTGCTTTTCAATCGCGTCCCAATAATTGTAGAAGTGACTGCGCAAATTCATAGCCTGCGCGCTCATCAAAGAAAATGCCTGCAAAATGGGCTTGGATGAAGACTGAAACCAATTCGAAACAGATGATCTAAGAAGCGGAAACTGAAACGTAAACGCAATTAAAACGAAGGATAAGCAAACAAGAGCGACAAACCTTTTAAACATCCAAGTCCCCTCCGCCGGTCCATTATGCGCCTAAGCGCCCGAGGGAATTGAAAATAAAATTAATATTCGCGGGCACTGGCACTGCCCCGATTGACAGCCAAACTTTTCAGGAGGTTAAAGTCAGTTAAATACCGGCCTGTTCCCAAAGCAACCGCTGTGAGCGGGTCATCCGCGATATGCACCGGCAAACCGGTTTCTTCACTAACTAACTTATCAAGACCGCGGATTAACGAGCCACCGCCGGCTAGAATAACACCCTTATCAATCAAATCAGAAGAAAGTTCAGGAGGCGTTCTTTCAAGGGCAATGCGCACACCTTCTAAAATCGAAGCAAGTGACTCGGACAAGGCTTCACGAATTTCTTCGCTGGTAATCGTAATCGTTTTCGGAAGTCCGGCAAGAATATCGCGGCCTTTGACATCCATTGTCATTTCTTCTTCAAGCGGATACGCGGAACCGATGCGAATTTTAATTTCTTCCGCGGTGCGTTCACCGATCAATAAATTATAAGATTTTTTAAGATGCGAAATAACGGCGCTGTCGAATTCATCGCCGCCTACTTTTAAACTCTTTGAGAAAACAACGCCGCCTAAAGAAATGACCGCAATTTCAGTCGTTCCGCCGCCAATATCCACGATCATTGACGCAGTCGGCTCTTGAATCGGAAGCCCCACGCCAATCGCAGCGGCAATCGGTTCTTCGACAAGGTAAACAGGAGAACGGGCACCGGCGCGCTCCGCGGAATCCTTCACGGCGCGTTTTTCAACTTCCGTAATTCCGCTGGGGACCGCGATCACAACACGAGGACTGATGAGATTGTTTTTTCTGTGAACTTTTTGAATAAAATGACGCAGCATAGCTTCGGTAATATCAAAGTCAGCGATAACACCGTCTTTCATCGGACGGATAGCAACAATGCTTCCGGGAGTACGTCCCAACATACGCTTTGCTTCCTCACCCACGCGCAAAACCTGACCTGTGACTTTGTCAATAGCAACAACCGAAGGCTCGCAAAGAACCACGCCCTGTCCTTTGACATAGACAAGCGTATTCGCCGTACCAAGATCAATTCCGATATCACTCGAAAAGAAACTTAAAAGCTTATCAAGAAAAAACATATATTACGGTCTCTCGGCTTAAGGGTGAAAAAGTTAGAGTAGTATATTCAGTGCTTAAGGCAGTGTCAATTAAAGACGCCTTATTTCGTTAATTAGCTGCGCCGAGCTAATTGCCGAAAATGCGCGGTAAAATCAGGATAAGATGTCGCGATGCAATCCGTATTGGTGATCCGCATTGCGCCTTGCGAAACAAGACTTGCGATAGCAAAACTCATGGCCACGCGATGATCACCCGCGCTGGCAATTTCAGCTCCTCGAAGCGAAGAAACACCTTTGACGATGCATCCGTCGGCCAATTCTTCGACCGAAGCTCCCGCTTTCTTCAAACGATCCACCATGACGGCGATACGATCCGTTTCTTTGACACGTAACTCTTCCGCGCCCGAAACCATACTTTCGCCTTCAGCAACCGACATTGCTACCATCAAAATCGGAATTTCATCAATCAATGCAGGAACCTCGTCACGAGTAATCCGTGTCCCCTTCAATTTGCCGCCACGAACGCGTATTTCTCCGATGGGTTCGGGAACATCATTTTGCTGCGTCACTTCAATCTGAGCGCCCATTCTTTTAAGCACATGAATTAAGCCGATGCGAGTGGGATTTAAACCAACATTGGTAAAAACAACATCCGATCCGGGCGCTATGCTTGCGCCGACAATAAAAAAAGCCGCCGAGGAAATATCCGCGGGAATTTTTCCGGATAACGGCTTGAGGCTTTCTGTTTTCTCAACTTCCAAAACTCCGCCGTTTTGACGAAAACGCGCCCCAGCGGAAACCATAAATCTCTCCGTGTGATCACGAGACGGGACATCTTCAATCACGCGTGTTACACCTTCCGCATAAAGCCCTGCAAGAAGAATTGCCGATTTAACCTGCGCGCTGCGCAGTTTATTGTGATATTCAATCGCGTTTAATTTTCCGCCTTGAATGGTAAGCGGCGAGAAATTTCCTTTATCTTTACCTTTAATCTGCGCCCCCATTTGCTTCAAGGGCTCGGTGACTCGTTTCATGGGGCGGGATGAAAGGGATTCATCACCAAACAGAGTCGCTGTCAGCTTATGCCCGGCAAGCAGTCCCAGCATCAACCGCATCGCGGTTCCGGAATTTCCCATGTCCAAGTCCACTTCAGGCTGTTTGAATCCGTTCATTCCGACGCCATGCACTTCAATTGTTTTTTGGGCCGGATCATGCTTGATATTCACGCCTAAATTCTGAAGAGCTTTCATGGTATTCAGACAGTCTTCAGAGGCTAAAAAACCTTCATAGCGGCTTACACCTGAGGCAAGAGCACCAAAAATCAAAGCGCGGTGAGATACGGATTTATCGCCGGAAGGCTGTAATGTTCCGGAAAGGGTGCGGTCCCCTTCAAAAATCAATTCAGACATGATTAACTACGCCGAACGAGGACACGCAGCTTTTGAAGCTCGTCGAAGATTTTAGCTTGGTTTTCCAAGATTTGCTTCTCGCGCAGTTCGGATTCCTTTAAACGCTTTTCAATCGCGCTTAATTGATCCGAAACGGGAACGGAGGTTGCTACCGTCTGAGCGGCGACCGGGAGAGAATGC
Organism: uncultured bacterium; assembly: GCA_964562525.1. Classification (GTDB taxonomy): domain Bacteria; phylum Omnitrophota; class Omnitrophia; order Omnitrophales; family Aquincolibacteriaceae; genus Multiplicimicrobium. The sequence goes on along the minus strand of CAZLTL010000011.1, from coordinate 14,931 downwards.
GCCAGACAAGCGGCAAAAAAAACAAGAGAACTAAAGCTTACGAACCGTATCGCCTTCATGGACGGGATTTCCTTTATCTTCCGATAACAATGTCGCGGCGGAAAACTTGTCATAGATCTTCTCAACTTGGGCGAGCGCCTTTTGACTGCTTCCCTGAACAACCTCAACTTTATCGCCCATGCGCAAACCGTCTTTCAAGCCCAGATTCACGACGATAAAATTAAATTTGCGGTTCACCGTCAAAATACGGTTATCTCCGGCAGCTTCGGATTCAGGCGCTGAAGAAGAAACAGGAGCAGATGAAGTCGGAGCTTCTTTCACCAAAGTTACCGATGACGGGCTCGATACTTTCGGAGCCGGAGCAACAGGAGCTTCGGCTGGCTCGACTTTATTGGGAACAACCGGAATCGTCGCAGAAACAGAAGTGGTTGAATTTACCGCAGAAGGAATCGTCGGCGATGTAACAGGCTGACTCACCGGCACCACCGCCGGTTTCATCGACTTGAGTTTTTGATTCAACGATTCAATTTCAGATTTCTTGGCAGTCAGTTCGGCTTCAAGTTCTTCAACAAGACCGCTCTTTGCTTCCGCTTCGGATTTTAAAGCTGTTTGCTCGGTTTTAAGGCGTTCCACATCGGCCTCTAATTCGCTAATACGAGCTAATTGCTGCTCAGCATCCTGGCTCGAAGAAGAAACAGTATCCTGAACCTGCAACATCTTGCTCTCGGCATCAAGCCTCAGCTGTCGTTCCGTTTGATAGGAACTAAAAATGGAAAAAGAGCCCAGCGCGGCCCCCACGGAAAGGATAAAACTAATAATAATGACGAATCTTAAAATCATAAAAAAATAATTGCCGGGCGGCGAACCGCCCGGCAAATTAAATTAAGAGAGGTGCTTCGAAACCAATTTGGTCATCTCAAACATATTGACAACCGATTTACCGCCGAAAACAGCCTTCAAAGCTGCGTCTGCGTTGATATTGCGTTTGTTCTTTTCGTCCTGGAGCTTATTCTTCTTGATATACGCCCAAAGCTTCTTAACAACTTCACTGCGAGCCAACGGTCCCTTACCTACCACTGCGGCAAGCGTTTCGCTTACAGCCAACGGTTTCATAAACGCGGAATTTGCTTTCGCCATTTTGATCTCCTTTTTGGTTATGATTACAATACAAACAGAGGTTTTTATACCATAACCCCGCTCTCCTGAGCAAGCAGAGTATTGGTAAAGTTATTTTTTGGATTTATCGAGCAGCCCTTTAAGTTCATCCATAAAATGGCTCACATCCTGAAATTCCCGATAAACACTCGCGAAACGGACATAAGCGACTTGGTCAATTCTTGCCAATTGCCGCATCACAAACTCACCAATTAATTTTGACGGAACCTCTTTATCGTATTTGTCCCGGATCATTTTTTCGAGTTCTTCGCCGATTTTATCCTGTGCCTCCAACGATACCGGCCTTTTCTCGCAAGCTTTGTAAACCCCGGCCAAAGCTTTGGACCGCTCATAAGGCTCACGGCGCTGATCCTTCTTAATCACGAAAAGCGGCATTTCCTCAATACGTTCATAAGTCGTGAAGCGACGCCCGCAGCCCAAACATTCACGGCGGCGGCGTATAACAACGCCATCACTCACTGAACGCGAGTCCAAAACCTTATCGTTATCGATTTTACAGTAGGGGCAAAGCATCAGTTGGCAATATCCGGATAAAGCGGAAACTGTTCCGCCAGTTCACGCACTTCGGCTTTGATTTTCGCCAAATGCGCTTCGTTTTGATAATCTTTCATCGTGTCATCAAACAGCTTTGCAATTTTCTTCATTTCCGCTTCTTTCATTCCCCGCGTGGTTAAGGCCGGGGTCCCTAATCGAACACCCGACGCCACGAACGGTTTTTCTGTATCGAACGGAATCGCGTTTTTATTAACCGTGATATGTACTTTATCCATGGTTTCCTGAACGACCTTGCCCGTGAACCCTTTGGACTTCACATCCACCAGCATCAAATGATTGTCCGTTCCGCCCGAAACAATACGCCAACCCAACTCTTTTAAACTTTCACTTAGCGCTTTGGCGTTTGCCACGATTTGTTTACCGTAATCTTTAAACGAAGGCTCTAAAGCTTCTTTGAAACAAACTGCTTTCGCTGCGATCACATGCATTAAAGGACCGCCCTGAATTCCTGGAAATACGGCGGAGTCAATCGCTTTGGCATATTTTTCACGGCAAAGAATCAATCCCCCGCGCGGTCCGCGCAGAGTCTTATGCGTCGTTGTCGTCACAATGTCAGCATAAGGAACAGGGCTCGGATGAACACCCGCGGCCACAAGCCCCGCGAAATGCGCCATATCCACCATCACCATCGCGCCGATTTCATCTGCAATTTTTCGCGCACGCGCAAAATCAATCACGCGCGGATAAGCGGATGCGCCCATCAAAATCAATTTGGGTTTATGCTCACGCGCCAAACGATCGAGCTCGTCATAATCAATTTGCTCCGTCTTGGGATCAACACCATAAGGAATAATCTGATAAAACTTACCGGAAAAATTAAGCGGATGCCCATGCGTTAAATGACCGCCATGCGCCAAATTCATTCCAAGAATTTTATCGCCGGGGTTCAAAATCGCCAAAAATACAGCTGTGTTCGCCGACGCGCCGCTATGCGGCTGAACGTTAGCATGCTCTGCGCCAAAAAGTTTTTTAGCGCGCTCAATCGCGAGAGATTCCGCGACATCCACAAAGTCGCAGCCGCCGTAATAGCGTTTTGCGGGATAACCTTCGGCGTATTTATTGGTCAGAACCGAACCCGCGGCTTCCATAACCGCGAGTGATGTGAAGTTCTCGCTGGCAATCAGCTCAAGCCCTTCATTCTGGCGGCGCAGTTCGCTCACCATACTTTTGAAGATCTCGGGATCTCCGGCTTTTAAATTTTCAAATGCATGCATTTTTTGATTCATAGGATTTGATTTTGCCAACACGCTGCTCATGCCGTCCTCCTTCAAACTCGGTATCAAACCAAGCCTTTACAATATCCATTAATTCAATATTCGAATGAAACCCGGATGCTAAAATCAACATATTGGAATCGTTATGCTGACGCGTCAACTTCGCACGCGCCACATCTTCCACCAGCGCCGCCCGAACGCCTTTCACTTTATTCGCCGCAATAACACTGCCGATACCGGTATAACAAATTCCTACTGCACGCTGGCAGTCACCCTTTCCAAGCGCTTCCGCCGCGGGAAACATAAAATCAGGATAGTCACAGGACTCAGATGAATTTGTGCCAAAGTCCACAACTTCAATTCCCTTTTGTCTAAGATAAGCCGCGATTTCAGACTTAATTTCAATTCCACGATGATCACTGGCGATGGATACTTTCTTAATCTGCATTTAGATCCCCAGCTTCCTGGTAATTTCCGGCCAACGCTTCCCCATTTCAGCCTGAATAAGCTGAATCGTCTCTTCATAAACCCGGATACTCATTCCGATCGGATCCGCAACGTTAAACGTCACCAGTTTCGACTTCACTTCCGGATGCTCCGCCAATAAAGATTCAGAATGCGACGGATTCATCGCTACAATCACAGATGCTTCCGACAAAAACTCAGGCTTCAACTGCCGGCTGCGGTGCCCGCTAATATCCACTTCACGGTTGCGCATCACAAAAACCGCCTCCGACGCCGCGGGGATTCCGTCGCGCGTTCCAATTCCGCAGGAGGATACTTCCACTCTGCCATGCCAGCCTTTTTTGGCGACTTCTTGCTTAAATAAAGCCTCTGCCATCGGCGAACGGCAAGTATTGCCGGTGCAAACCACTAAAATTTTTTTCAGTGCGGTCGTCTGTGACATCTATCTCAAAACCTCAACTGTTTTCTTGCCGATGTCGCGGCGATAATAACAATCTTTAAATGAAATATCGGAAACCGCTTGATACGCGCGTTCAAATGCCTGGCGCATGGAATCGCCCCATGCCGTCACAGCCAAAACCCGTCCGCCGGCACTCACGATTTGCTTCATGGCGTTAAATTCCGTTCCGGCGTGAAAAACAAAAACATCTTTGCGCGCGGAAGCGGCTTCAAGACCGGAAATAACATGCCCTTTGGCATAGCTCGATGGATAGCCTCCCGACACCATGACCACAGTCATACAAGGACGGCTATCCCAATCCAGTCGATTCTGCTGAAGCTTTCCTTCGGCAATTTGCATAAACAAAGGGACAATGTCTGACTTTAAACGCGGCAAAATCACTTCGGTTTCGGGGTCGCCAAACCGCGCGTTGTATTCCAATACGTAAGGCCCTTTAGCTGTCATCATAATTCCGGCAAAAACCACACCACGAAAAGGCTTACCTTCTTTTTTCATCCCGCGCACCAAAGGCTCGATCGCAATCTTGACCATATCCTGAATTTCGGCATCGGAAAACTGCGGATTCGGAGAAAAAGCACCCATACCACCCGTATTGGCACCTTGGTCATTATCATAAGCACGCTTATGATCACGCGCGCTAACCAAAGGTAAAATGGTTTCACCGTCAGTTAAAGCAAAAACGGAAATTTCTTCGCCTTCCAATTTTTCTTCGATAATCACTTTATTGCCGGCATCGCCGAATATTTTTTGCTCCATGATTTGCGTCAAGGCTGTCACAGCCTGCTCTGCCGTTTCACAAATGACAACGCCCTTACCTGCTGCCAAACCGTCAGCCTTAATAACAACCGGCATTTCGGTTTCGATCACATAGTGCTTCGCTTCTTTGACATTCGAAAAAACTTCATACTCCGCGGTCGGAATGCCGAACTTGGTCATCATTTGTTTTGAGAAAACTTTACTGCCTTCAAGTAAAGCGGCTTCTTTTGAAGGCCCGAACACTTTCAAACCTTTTGACTCAAATAAATTCTGAATTCCCAAAGTTAACGGAACTTCAGGCCCAACAACGGTCAAACCAATCGATTCGCGAACCGCAAAATCAAGCAGTCCTTGAATATCTTCCGCTTTAATTGACACACATTCCGCCAACCCCGCGATTCCGGCGTTACCAGGCGCCGCAAAAATCTTGGTCACAAGAGGGCTTTGCTTCATTTTCCAAACCAGCGCGTGCTCACGCGCTCCGGAGCCGATGACTAATACTTTCATACCATTTCCACCGTTTGCTTACCGGAAACAATGTCACCGATTTTCCAAGACGCAATTCCGAGTGATTTTAAAATTTTCTGCGCCGTCGCAATATGATTTTGCTTCATGACTAAAGTCATTCCGATTCCCATATTAAAAGTACGGAACATTTCATGATCGCTGATACCGCCGAGACTCTGCATTTTCCTAAATAACTCGGGCACTTTCCATGCCTTACTGTCAATGCGCGCCGAAACACCTTTCGGCAAAATGCGAGGCACATTGTCAATCAACCCGCCGCCCGTGATATTCGCAATACCTAGCAAATCCACAGACTGCATCAAACGCTGAACCGGCTTCACATAAATCCGCGTCGGCGCTAAAAGCTGCTTACCGATCGGTCCGGCAAGCTGCTTCTTGGAGAAAAGCTTGCGCACCAATGAAAACCCATTGGAATGAACCCCAGAGGAAGCAACACCCAAAATCGCGTCACCTTTTTTAATTTTACTTCCGTCAATAATCCGGCTTCGGGAAACAAGTCCCACTGAAAAACCGGCAACGTCATACTGAGAATGCCCTGGGCTCACTTGGTAAAAGCCAGGCATAATTGCGGTTTCACCGCCTACCAACGCACAACCCGCTTGTCGGCAGCCCTCAACCACACCGCGCAAAACTTCCCGAGTTGTTTTGGGATCAAACTTGCCCGTCGCAAAATAATCCAGAAACACAACCGGCGCAGCGCCCACCGCCAAAATATCATTCACACACATAGCCACAAGATCGATTCCGATCGTGTCATGCTTTTTTTGCAAAGAAGCCAACTCGAGCTTGGTTCCAACTCCGTCGGTCGAAGTCACCATAATCGGATCTTTAATCCCACGCGCGCCCAAATCAAACATCGCGGCAAATCCAGTAGCACTGCCCATCACACCCGGAACTTTGGTCGAGTTAATCCAATTCCGAATTTCACCATTATACTTGGGATCCCCTTTTAAGTGAGGAACACCCGCAGCTTCGTAAGTCCAACCTGATTTATTTTTTGAAGATTTTGAATTATTTCTGCTCATGCAAATAAACTCGTTTTCTTTTCTAGTTTCAATTTATCAACTTCGTCTGTAATTTGAGTGGGATATTTCCCGTCAAAACATGCCGAACAAAAATCTTTAGGGTTTTTTCCGGTGGCTTGCAGCATTCCATCGAGCGACAAATAACCAATGCTGTCCACGTCCAAATACTTTTTAATTTCTTCGATTTTCATATTCGAAGCGATTAACTCGGCTTTGGAAGGAAAATCAATTCCGTAATAGCAGGGCCACAAATGCGGTGGACAGCTGATGCGCATATGCACTTCGGTGGCACCCGCTGCACGCAGCAATTTCACGCGTGATTTAGCTGTATTTCCGCGCACAATCGAATCATCTACCACAATCACGCGCTTACCTTTAACCACTTGCCGAATCGGATTCAGTTTAATTTTAACCTTAAGCGTGCGCTGACCTTGCTCGGGATTGATAAAAGTTCTTCCAATGTAGTGATTGCGCGTAAATCCATGCGCTAAAGCCACGCCGGATTGTTTGGAATAACCCATCGCCGCAAAGTTACCGGAGTCAGGAACCGGAATAACGATGTCCGCAGCCACATTGGTTTCGCGGGCAAGCTGACGGCCAAGCTCTTCACGCACAAGCGCAACATTGTTACCGAAAATATTCGAGTCAGGACGCGCAAAATAAACAAACTCAAAAACGCACTGAGCTGATTTACGCGCGCCTTTTCCATATGGAAAAAAACTACGCAAACCATTTTCATCAATAATAACAACTTCGCCCGGTTCGACCTCACGCACTAAATCAGCCTCAACCAAGTCGAAAGCGCAAGTTTCGGAAGCCAGCACATAACTGCCGCCGACTTTCCCCAAACACAAAGGACGAAAACCATTTGGATCTCTCATGCCGATTAACTGATTCTGAGTCAACATGACAACAGAGTAAGCCCCTTCGACTCGCTTCATTGTGCTTGCTAAAGCATCGTCGATTGTGACATGCGCGGGATTCGCCATCAGATGCACAAATATTTCAGAATCCATGGTTGAGCCAAAAATAGCGCCCATCGATTCAAGCTCTGCACGCAAAATTTGAGCATTCACCAAATTTCCATTATGTGCAACTGCGATTTGACCTTTGGAGTAAATAACTTTGTAAGGCTGGGTATTTAAAAGATTCGATGAACCGGTGGTGGAATAACGGACATGCCCAACTGCGTGTTTGCCGGGCAATTTCGCAAAACTATCTTCACTGAAAACTTCGCCGACGAGACCGCGGTTTTTAACCAAATGAAGTTCACGGGTATCGGAAGTACAAATCCCCGCGGCTTCTTCCCCGCGATGCTGCAGCGCAAAAAGCCCCAGATGAGTCAATCGCGCCGCATCGGGATGGTTATAGATTCCGAATACGCCGCAATAATGTTTTGGCTTTTGACTTTCGTCAGATGATTGGATTACAGCGCGGTTTGCAACAACAGAAGACTTAGCTTTTTCGAGCAAACGCGGATAATCTTTCATATTAACTTTCCATAATTGCGGGAATGGTCGAATCAAAAACTTGTTTCATTTTCTCAACGGACAACTGCAACTTATCCATCACTAATTCTTTTCCGCCGACTTTTCCAAGCGGAAGCACAGATAAATCATACTTCATCGCAAGCTTGATCAGCGACTCTTTTTTACCGGAGTTAACCGAGACAATCACGCGCGACTGACTTTCACCAAAATAAATCGCATCTTCACGCAAACCCTCGGTGCGAATCAATTCAAGCCCGTCAATAACCGCTCCCAAACCCTTTTCGCTCTTAAAGCAGCACTCAGCAAGAGCAACAGCCAAGCCGCCCTCAGATGTATCATGCGCTGAATTAACCTGCTTGGTCGCAGCCGCTTCAATCAAAAACTGCTGAAGTTTTTTCTCACGCTGCAAATCCAATACCGGCGGCACGCCCTTTTGCAAACCATGCTCGACCATCAAATAATGGCTAGCACCGATTTCATTTTTGGTTTCACCGATGATAAAAATTAAATCGCCCGCATTTTGGAATGATGACGGTACGCGATTTTCAATATTATCAATCAATCCCACGATACTGATGGTCGGCGTCGGAAAAACAGCAGCTTGCGGGCTTTCATTATAAAAGCTCACATTGCCGCCCGTGACCGGAATCTCAAGTGTCTTGCACGACTCAATTAAACCCAGCACCGACTGATGGAATTGCCAGAAAATTTCCGGCTTCATCGGATTGCCGTAATTCAAGCAATTCGTCATTCCAATCGGACGCGCGCCCGTACAAGCGACATTGCGCGCCGCTTCTGCCACCGCAATCGTGCCCCCACGGAAAGGATCGAGATACACATACATACTGTTACAGTCGGTTGATACGGCAATGCCTTTGTTTGTTCCCTTCACTCGGATCAAAGCCGCGTCATGCCCGGGATAAAGCACGGTGTCCGTGCGAACCATGTGATCGTATTGCTCCCAAACCCAAGCTTTGCTTGCGATCGAAGGATGAGCAAGAAGCTTCAAAAGCACAGCGCCAAAATCTTTCGGCTCGGAAATTTTGGACAAATCAAGATTCAAAGTCTCAGCAAGATATGCGGGCTTTTGCTCTTCGCGAACATAAACAGGACCGTCATCGGCCAATGCTTTCGCGGGAATTTGCGCCACGACCTTACCGTTATCTTTAACGATGTAATCGTTACCCGCAACAACCTCACCGATCTTCACCGCATGCAAATCCCATTTATCGAAAATGCGCTCAACCTCACCCTCGCGGCCTTTTTTAACAATCACAAGCATGCGCTCTTGCGATTCCGAAAGCATAATCTCATAAGGAATCATGCCGGTTTCGCGGCGAGGAACATATTTCAAATCAATTTCAACAGCCGAATTTCCGCGTGATGCTGTTTCGCAACCTGCACAAGTAAGACCCGCAGCGCCCATATCCTGCATACCGACAACAGCATCGGTTTTCAAAAGCTCCAGGCAAGCTTCAAGCAAAAGCTTTTCCATAAAAGGATCGCCGGCTTGAACAGCAGGGCGATCTTCATGGCTTTCTTCAGAAAGCTCTTTGGAAGCGAATGCCGCACCGCCGAGTCCATCGCGACCGGTTGCTGCACCAAGATAATAAACGGAGTTACCGATACCGGTCGCGCTCCCACGCACGATTTCATCTTTGCGGATTAAGCCAAGCGCCATTGCGTTCACAAGTGGATTACCTTCATAGCAAGGATCAAAGTAAACTTCTCCGCCCACAGTCGGAATTCCCATGCAATTACCGTAATGACTAATACCTGCAACCACACCCTTAAAAAGACGCTGCGTAATCGTCTGTTTTAAATCGCCAAAACGGAGCGAGTTCATCAAAAGCACAGGGCGCGCACCCATTGTAAAAATATCGCGCAAAATTCCACCCACACCGGTCGCAGCACCTTGGAAAGGTTCAATCGCGGAAGGATGATTATGGCTTTCAATTTTGAAACAAATCGCCCAGCCGTCACCAATGTCGATAATACCCGCATTTTCTTCACCGGGTTTTACGAGCAAAGCTTCCTGACGCGGAAGATCGGCGTTCATCTTTGAAAAAAGCTTCAGAATGGGTTTCGAGTTTTTGTAAGAGCAATGTTCGCTCCACATCACACTGAACATACCGAGCTCAGTGATATTCGGTTCGCGGCCCAAAATTTTCAGAATACGGCTATATTCGTCCGTTGTAATTCCATGCGCCTTGATGATTTCAGGCGTGATTTTCTTTTCAACTGTGGTTGTTGTCATTTCGCTACCGCTCCTGCTTGATTAAGCAGACTTTCCCAAATGGATCGTCCGTCCCAAGAACTCAAAATGGATTCACTCGCACGCTCCGGATGCGGCATCATTCCGAGAACATTCCGCTTCGCATTGCAAATACCGGCAATATTAGCGCGGGATCCGTTAATATTAGTCGAATCGTTCACCTCACCTTTTTCATTCGAGTAAGTGAATACGATTTGCTTATTATCCTGCAGCGATTTCAATGTCGCGTCATCGCAGTAATAATTACCTTCACCGTGAGCCACCGGCACATTCAACAACTGCCCTGCTTTAAGCTGGGAAGTAAAAGGCGTGTTAACCGACTCTGTTTTCAGCCAAACATGCTTGCAAATAAAATGCTGTGAGCGATTACGCAGCATCGCACCCGGCAAAAGACCCGACTCCAAAAGAATCTGGAAACCATTACAAATACCAATAACGAAACCGCCGCGCTCCGCGTTTTTTTTCACTTCATCCATAATCGGCGAAAACTTTGCGATCGCACCCGTGCGCAAGTAATCGCCATAGCTGAACCCGCCGGGAATAACAACTAAGTCAACTTTCGGCAAAACCGCGTCCTTATGCCAAACCATCTGGACATCCATGCCCATAACGGTTTTGAGCGCATGCTCACAATCGGTATCGCAGTTCGACCCCGGAAAAACGATGACTGCCGCTTTCATTTAAACGCCCGCCTTTTCCAATGCCGGTTTAACCTCAATCGAAAAATCTTCCATAACGGTGTTAGCAAGAACTTGCTCGCTCATCTTCTTCACTTTGGCTTCCGCCTCAGCTTGAGAAGCAGCTTCCAAAGTTAAATCAAAGTATTTGCCGATACGCAGGCTTTCAGTTTCAGCAAATCCGATCTTCTTCAAAGCATGCAAGGTCGTATTTCCCTGCGCATCGAGAATCGATTTTTTAAGATAAACCAGAACCTTCGCCTTAAATTTCATTTGTTTATTCCTTTAACTGAATTTTTTACCGGATAATTTTTCATAAGCTGTAACATAAGCAAGCCCCGTTTTCAAAGCAATGTCCGCGGGCAGTTTCGGTCCCGGAGGCTGCTTATTCCAATCCAAACTATCTAAATAATTACGCACAATCTGCTTATCAAAACTCGGCTGATCACGCCCCGCCTCGTATTGATCTGCCGGCCAAAAACGCGAGCTGTCCGGCGTCAAAACCTCATCGATCAAAATCAGCTGATCTCCCAACAACCCAAACTCAAATTTTGTATCGGCGATGATAATACCCTTTGACTTGGCATATTCCGCACCGCGCTCATAAAGCATAATCGAAAGTTCGCGCGCTTTTTCAGCCACTGCTTTTCCACAAAGCTGCATAGCTCTTTCAAAATCAATATTTTCATCATGTCCGGTTTCCGCTTTCGTCGCGGGCGTAAAAATCGGCTGCGGAAACTTTTCACATTGCTTCAACCCCGTCGGAAGCTTGTGTCCGCAAACTGAACCGGTCTTCAAATAATCTTTCCAGCCCGAACCCGTAATATAACCGCGCACAACGCATTCGATTGGAAGCGGTTTAGCACGTTTAACTAGCACTGAACGCCCTTCGAGAACATCACCGAACTTAGCAAGCACGTCCGCCGGCAGCCCCATCGCTTTCACATCGGTTGCGATTAAGTGCTGAGGAATCACATCCTTAAAATAATTCAGCCAAAAAATCGTCAGTTGATTGAGAACTTTGCCCTTATTCGGAATCGGATCCGGCATCACCACATCAAACGCACTCAAACGGTCGGTGGTGACGATTAACAGCTTGTCCTCGCCCACCGCATAAATATCGCGAACTTTACCCTTGGCAACTAAAGGCAAATTGATTTCAGTCTGATAAACCGTCTTCACATTTTGCGCGGCAAGACTCATCGACGCGTTGCCTTTTCTTTAATCCGAACTTCCTTACGCGCCTTCGCCGTAATCTTAGGAATGCCGGCACGTTCCATAATCACCGGAACATTGCGCATGTGATAATCATAATCAAAAGCTTCTTCCACTTCGTGACGGCCTAAATAGCTCATCAGTTCTTGATCGGCGAGGACAGCTTCCTTCAAAGTAATCCCCTCATCCCAAACTTTCTTGGCGCAACGCTGAACCAAGGCATAGCCCTCTTCGCGCGTTAAGTCTTTGCGTACAAGTTTGAGCAACAAACCTTGTGAAAAAACAATCCCTCGGCTTTTTTCCATGTTGGCAAGCATGTTCTTAGGCATGACTACCAAATCCTTAATCACCGAACTCATTAAGGTAAGCATGTAATGGACCAAAATGGTCGTATCAGGAAAAATGACGCGCTCAACCGAAGAATGCGTAATGTCGCGCTCATGCCAAAGCGCAATATTCTCAAGCGCCGCCATCGCGTTACCGCGAATAATGCGCGCCAATCCCGCAATGCGTTCACAAGTAATCGGATTGCGTTTATGCGGCATTGCCGAAGAACCTTTTTGCCCTTCAGCAAAGTATTCCTGCACTTCCAAGGTTTCTGTCTTTTGAAGTCCGCGCATTTCTGTCGCAAGCTTTTCAAGCGAACCCGAAAGAACAGCCAACGCCGTCATGTATTCCGCATGACGATCGCGCTGAAGCACCTGTGTCGAAGCCGGTGCGGGATTCAGCCCTAAAAGTTTGCAGGCATCTTTTTCAACTTTCGGATCAATGTGCGCAAAAGTTCCCACAGCACCGGACATTTGTCCGTAGCGCATATTTTCAGCGGCTGCGTCGAATCGAACTAAATTACGATTAAATTCCGCATAAAAAACTGCCAGCTTCAAACCAAAAGTAATCGGCTCGGCATGCACACCATGCGAGCGCCCCACCATCAAAGTTCTTTCGTGTTCGCGCGCCTTAACGCCCAGAGCATCAATCAACTTCACAATTTCTTGGCGAATCAGTTTTGAAGCGTCCCAAACTTGAAGCGCAAGACCTGTGTCTAAAATATCCGAAGAAGTTAAACCATAATGAACATAACGGCTCGCGGGTCCGACATGCTCGGAAACATTGGTGAGAAACGCGATCACATCGTGATTTACAATCTTTTCAATTTCATGCGTGCGTTCAACGCTGAACTTGGCTTTCTTTTCAACTTGGGCGGGAATATTCTTGGGAATGTAGCCGTGTTTGGCTAAGGCGTGCAATGCGGCGATTTCAACATCAAGCCACTTCTGCAGTTTGTTTTCTTCGGACCAAATCGCACCCATTTCTGCGCGCGTATATCTTTTAATCACAAATCACCACCTGCCATAAAAGGCTTGGTATCGCTAACGGGACTTGAACCCGTGTTTCCGCCTTGAGAGGGCAGCGTCCTAGACCGGGCTAGACGATAGCGACACAAACTGTTCTTTAAAAACGACGATCTGCTACGTTATGCGCTGCACTCCCTTGTGCGGCGTACATTTTCAGTACGCCTCCGCGGTCGTTTGCGCAAGCCTTGCATCTCATTCGTTTTTAGAAGAACAGAAAAAGATTAAGCAACCATAACTTATTTCAAAATAAAGACTTACGAAAACAGCCTTAAGAGCTAAAGCTTTCCTAAAGAGTGGCAAGTATAGCTATAGGGGGAAAGGTTGTCAATCAACGCCATATTTAGTGTTTTTGGGGCAATATTGAGCGCGCGAAAGAGAAAAAGGCAGACCGAGAGGACGCTATCCTCTCGGATGAAACTGCGTATGAACTTTGCGAAGTCGATCGCGCGAAACGTGAGTATAGATCTGAGTCGTGGAAATATCAGAGTGACCTAACAGCTCTTGCACGACGCGCAAATCAGCGCCGTTTTCAAGCAAATGCGTGGCAAATGAATGGCGGAAAGTATGCGGCGTAATTTCTTTCGTGATAGCCGCGGACTTGGCGTATTTTTTTACGATCTGCCAAACGAATTGGCGCGAAATAGGTTTACCGCGCGGATTCAAAAATAAATTAGGCGAAGTTGTTTTCGCAACAAAGTGTTTGCCGCCTTCCTGAACGAAAAGTTCATCGCGCAAAACCAAATATGCGCGGATAAACTGCACCGCGGTTTTTCCAAGCGGTACAAGTCTCTCTTTACTGCCCTTCCCTTTGCATTTGACAAATGATTCATCGAGAAACACATTTTCTTTGAGAAGCCCCGTCACTTCCGAAACGCGCGCACCCGCGGCATAAAGCACTTCCAAAATGGTGCGGTCACGCAGCCCCCGTTTATTGCGCGTATTAGGTTGCTTTAAAATGAGTTCCATTTCAGGTTGAGTTAAAAATTGCGGCAGCTTCTTCCAAGTTTTGGGCGACTCCAAAACACTGGTCACATCTTCGTGAATATATCTTTCCTTAGTTAGAAACCGGTGAAAAAGCTTGATGCTCACCAAAGCACGCGCGCGTGAAGTCGCTTCGAGTCCGCGCTTATCTTCGGAGGCTAAAAATTTAATGATGTGAGAGCGGTCAACCTTGGTCCAATCACTCACCTTTTGCGACTGCAGGCTGCTGAGATAATGAATAAGGTCGCTGTGATAAGCTTCGATGGAATTGCGGGCTAAACCTTTTTCAACCGAAAGATAATCGGTGAATTGATCTAAAAGCACATTAATTTCGCCGGATTTAGGAATGGAAGTAATCATACGCTTGGATTATCGGCGGAAATAGCAAAGTATTGAGATGTGCTTAAACGATCATTCGTATGGATAGGTGCTTTAAATCTATTCATTGCGAGTCTACAAAGAATTCAAAGGGGCTCAAACAGCTCCCTCTGCGGGGAGAACTCGCCCTTTTGAATTCTTCTTCGGCTCGATCATTGCGCTGTTGGGGGTGGAGGCTAAACAAGGAGAAGCAGAACTGCTTCACCGAACACCTTTTTCTATCTCTGTAAAACAGCGCTAGAAAAAGAACTTCTTTTGGTATGGCTTTGTTGTTTTAAGTTTACTTTTCTTTTATTCCAGCAAGCCGTGTTGAGAAACATGCGCACTGAAGGGAATGATTCTTGCGAGTGAGGCGAAAGGAAAGCCGCGTTCATCCGCGGA
>CAZLTL010000010.1:93796-94037 GCA_964562525.1 uncultured bacterium | reverse complement strand
TTGCGCCCGCGAAACTATTCGCAGGAGTAATGTTATAAGCCAAAGTTGAAAGCGTTGTACTTTGCTTTGAAACAGTTCCGGTTACCGCAGCACCCGCACCATCCTGGTCAAAACCAACTATATCTCTAAAGGTGAAGTGGCTGATATCGCCAGCGGTTAAAGCCGTATCCGGTGCGATTGAGGGAATAAACGCGTGATCTCCAAGACGAACGGATAATGTCCCAACCTTCGTTGTTACGTT
>CAZLTL010000010.1:0-93696 GCA_964562525.1 uncultured bacterium | reverse complement strand
CGGATTCGGTACCACCGTCGGGATAAATCCGTAAGTTCCAAGCTTCACATTCAACGATGTGTTCGGATTGCTCACATTATCCTGCGCAATGACCGCAGTAAGATTCGTGATCTTCGTCTTATCCAATCCTGCCGCGTCAAACATCGACATCGGTACGCGCCAGTATCTCTGCGTCGTATCCACTCCCGTTAACGTAACCGTATCTTTTACTCCGTTGATATCCGTGATCTCAAGCACCACTGTCCCCGTCCCCGCTGTTAACTTCAATCCAAGATCAAGGTTCGTTAACGCACTCAGGTTCGCACTTTCAATCGCAACCGTCCCGTAATCATCAAACGTGTTAATCGCTCCAACATAACTGTCATTCACAGTCACATTGAACGCAACGTTGTACTCCGCTCCGTTCACTTTCGTCAGGCTACCGGTCGCAGCAGGAGTTGTGCTTGCAAACACTACCGCATCCTTCAACGGAAGCGTCGTCGTTGCCGTTGTCACCAATGCGTCAGGCGCAACACTCGGCGTAAACGCGTGATCTCCAAGACGAACGGATAATGTCCCAACCTTCGTTGTTACGTTTTCGCTTACAACCGTGAAATTGATGCCTGTTACTTTGGTGAGATCCACATTGCCAACCAAGTTCGCCAATGTGATTTCATAAAACTGCTCTGTCGTGCTCACTCCGCCAAGACGGATCGTGCTCTTACCGCCAACCGAGTCTTCCACTTCAAACACAATCGTCCCTGTACCTGCCGCAAGCTTTAATCCTGTGACAATACTCGTCACAGCCGACAGGTTTTTGATTTCCTTCGCCACAGTTCCGTAATCATCAAACGGACTGATTCCCGTTGCGAATGTTCCCGCAGTCGTTACATCAAATCCAACGTTATATTGCGTACCGCTTACCTGCGTTGCCGTTCCGTTCACTGCTGTAGGATTAAATAACCCACTCAAATGACTGATATTCGCCGCAGTCAATGCCGGATTCGGTACCACCGTCGGGATAAATCCGTAAGTTCCAAGCTTCACATTCAACACTGCGTTGGGACTGGTAACACCATCTTGTAATACAACCACATTGATACCGCGGATATTTGATTTAGCAAGTCCAAGAGCATTAAACAATGACATTGGAATACGCCAATATCTTTGTGTTGTATCAACCCCCGTTAACGTGACGGTGTCCTTTATTCCATTAATATCTTCCATCTCAATCACGACAGAACCTGTGCCCGCGGACAACTTAAGCCCAATATCAAGATTAGTCACCCCAAGCAAATTAGCGCTTTCAACCGCAACTGTTCCATAATCATCAAATGTATTGATGCTGCCGGCATAACTGTCATTTGTGGCGACATTAAACGCCAAGTTATATTCAGTTCCATTCACCTTCGTCAGCGTTCCCGTAGCCGCGGGTGTCGTGCTTGCAAAGGAAACCGCATCTTTGAGAGGCAGCGTAGTCGTCGGCGATGTCACAAAAGCACTCGGCGCAAGACTTGGAGTGAAAGCATGATATCCAAGACGTACAGAGAGAGCGCCTACTTTTGATGAAACATTCTCGTTCAAAACTGTGAAGTTAAAGCTAGTCACTTTGGTAAGATCCACATTGCCAACCAAATTGGAGAACTGAACTCCATAAGACTGTTCTGTAGTACCAACACTTCCTAGATTGATAATGCTCTTTCCACCCAGCGAATCCTGAACTTCGAACACAATCGTTCCTGAACCCGAAGCAAGCTTAAGACTAAAAGACATCGCGGATGATGACGATATGTCTTTAACCTCTTTCACAACCGTTCCAAAATCATCAAACGGGCTGATCCCCGCAGTAAAGCTATTTGCCGCGGTCACATCATAGGCAATGTCATACTGTGTTTCACTCAACTGCGTTAAAGTTCCATTCACAGCGATGGGATTAAATAACCCCATCCAGTTACTTACACTTGTAACCGGACATACCGTGCAGGGAGAAACAGTCGGAACAAAAGGATAACTTCCCAGTTTCACATTCAAAGTGGAGCTAGCCTGACTAACATTATCTTGTAAAACAACCGTGTTAATTCCGCGAATCTTGGTCTTATCCAATCCAACAGCATCAAAAAGCGACAGCGGGATGCGCCAATATCTCTGCGTTGTATCAACACCGGTCAAAGTCACGGTATCCTTCACCCCATTAATATCTTCGATCTCGATAACAACCGACCCCGTGCCTGAGGAAAGCTTAAGACCAATATCAAGGTTGGTTAACGCGCTAAGATTAGCGCTTTCAATCGCAACCGTTCCGTAATCATCGAAAGTATTAATGCTTCCGACATAGCTGTCATTATTCAGCACATTGAAAGAGAGGTTGTATTCAGCTCCGTTTACTTTCGCAAGACTTCCAATTCCCAAAGGCGCGGCACTTGTAAATGAAACAGCATCCTTTAAACCAAGGTTGGTTGTTGCTGATGTCACACTCGCATCAGGCGCCAAACCGGGAACAAAAGTATAACTACCAAGCTTCACATTGAGCGTAGTGTTCGGAGTACTTAGATTGTCCTGTAATATCACGGCATTGATTCCGCGAATCTTTGTTTTATCAAGTCCCATCGCATCAAATGCGGAAAGCGGAATGCGCCAATATCTCTGAGTTGTATCGACACCGGTTAATGTCACCTTGTCTTCTACTCCGTTGATATCTGCAATCTCGATCACAACCGTTCCTGTCCCGGCAGTTAACTTAAGTCCAATATCAAGATTCACTAATCCACTTAAATCTGCGGTCTCAATACCTGCCGTACCAAAGTCATCAAATGTATTGATAATGCCAACATAGCTGTCATTCGCCGTCACGTTGAATGCGACGTTATACTCCGCTCCACTCACTTTCGTCATACTGCTCGTTGCAGCAGGGGTTGTGCTCGCGAACGAGACAACGTCTTTTAATCCGAGGTTTGTTGTCGCGGATGTCACGCTTGCATCAGGCGCTAAACCGGGAACAAACGCATAACTGCCTAGCTTCACATTTAAAACTGCATTGGGATTAGTAAGATTGTCTTGGAGGACAACTGTATTAATTCCGCGGATTTTAGTTTTATCTAAAGTAAGGCTATCAAAACTCGAAAGCGGAATGCGCCAAAATCTTTGGGTTGTATCGACACCCGTTAAAGTTACGGTGTCTTTATTTCCGTTAATATCTTCAAGTTCAACAACCACACTTCCCGTCCCCACGGAAAGCTTAAGGCCGATATCTAAGTTTGTTAAAGCGGATAAATTGGCACTCTCAATTCCAGCCGTCCCAAAATCATCAAACGTATTAATACTTCCGGAATAGCTATCATTCGTAGCTACGTTCAATGTCAGGTTATATTCTGACGCGCTCACTTTGGAGAGCGAGGATGTCGCCGCCGGAGTTACAGAAGCAAAACTAACCGCATCTTTCAATCCCAGCGTTGTTGTCGCCGAAGTTACTCCGGCGTCAGGCGCGATCCCGGGGTTGTACTGAACATTATTCGCAAAAACTCGAACGGCTCCGGAACTTCCAGAACGATCTTTCTCCGTCACAAAATTAACCATGGCAATCTTGGTCACATCCAGCCCGGATGAAGTCAAATCAATCGCATAATTCTGCAAAGATCCGGTCATATTCAACAAAACATCATACTGCTTCCCGTTAATGTCACGTATTTCGAGCTTCACTTGTTTTCCTGCAGGTCCCTCCAATCCAAGAGTAAGGGTGTTGCCGACATTCACGGTTTGACCGACAAAAGTTCCAAGCTGTCCCGGCATCAAGGCATATCGATAAAAACGGCTAAGAACCCCTGCCTGAGAAGGATGCGGAAGAATCACGCCTTCCGGAGTCACAATCGTTCCATCATCAACTGTAATGAGCTGGTTCGAACCATTCACAGTGATATTGGTTTTTGCGACATTCCAAGTTGTTAAATTGGTGCTGTATTCCAACTGATAAAGAGCCCCAGCAAACCCGGTTGCGGTAATCTGCCTGTCACCCGCCCCCACCAAAGAAATCGTAATATTTTTAGGAACCAAAGCCGAATTATCAAAACCACCGCCGGCAAAAGTAACACCTGCATAATCATCTGAATCGGGAACTGAAAAATTAAAATTAAACTCAGATCCGGAAATAACGGATGAAGTTACTGTCGCGTCATTATCTCCCGCTGAAGAAGTTCCTTTAAAAGTATTCAAAGAATAAAGCTGGCTAAAACTATCCAACACGCCTTGATTGAATGTCGTTCCGGTAATTGAAGGGGTAAAAGCAAACCCGTTAGAACGCACGGTCATGTGTCCTGTTGTCTGTGAAGACTGGTCTAAAACAAAAACAATACCCGCAATGTAGTCAGCATTGAAACCGGCGACGTTTGCCGCTTGGATCATATCGCGCGTAATCACCAAATTTCCATTCACAACAGATGAATTTAAATAAACTTTGCGGTTTTGGTTATCAATCAATTCGATCTTATAGGAAGAAACACCGGTCGCTGTAACGCCCAAAACAAGTCCGGAAACCGGAATGGATAAACGCTTTCCGGCATCAAATAAAATCTGCGCTCCGGCATAACGGCGCGCATCCCCCGCGCCCGCAATACCATTATTCAAATTAAAATCAAAATCAATCTGAGTCGCGCCGGTCTGTATAAAATTCTGAACGGTATCCAGGCTTCCAGACGCGGGCAAGCAAGGCGCCTGATTCTGTCCGCAAGGTTCAAGCGCAACAGCCACAGGTTTCAATGCGGAAACATCCGTCACAGCCGCAGCTGTCGAGGTAACAGACGGCACAAAAGCAAAGTCACCCAATTGCAATGTTAAATTTGCCGAGCGGGACGAAACTTCATTACCAAGAACAACAAAATTAATGCCCTTGATTTCATTTTTCGAAATGCCGTCAATGAGACTGAGTGGAATTCTAAAAAAACGCGAAGCCGTATCAACGCCGTTAAGAATAATTGAATCCTTCGCGCCTGATTTGTTTTCAAACTCAACGCGAACTTTTCCTGAGCCCGCAGAAAGACGCAAGCCAACATCAATCGAAGCTACAGCACTTAAATCAACCGTTTCAACCACGCCGGTTCCATAATTATCAAAAGACGCGATCAATCCCGCGTAGTAATCCTTCAAATCTCCGGAAGCAATCGCTCCTGAAAAGCTGTAGCTCAAGTCAGACGAACTGACTGAAGATTGAGTGAACGACGCAGACGCATTCGCGGCAACGATTCCGCCGGAAAAAGACGCCAACTGCTGTAATCCAACTAAATGGCTCGGTTGCGTCACCGCTGCATCGGGATTCACCGAAGGGGTGTAAGCCAATCCATTCACGTAGGCAGTAATCGTCCCGCTATTTCCCGCCCCTGCCTGATTACCAACAATCACCGCGCTCGCAATTTGCGCAGCTGAAAATCCAACCGGCACATTCGTACCAGTAAGCGGGATTGTATAAAGTGACGCAGCGCCATTCAAAGTCAGCGTCGTGGTGTATTTGATGCCCGCTGTATCGGTGAGCTCCAAGTTAACCGTTTTACCCACAGGGCCGTTCAAAGCAATTTTAAAATTTGATCCAAAATTCTGAGGCGTTCCGACAAATGTAGCGCCGCTAAAATATCCGCCGATGGAAACAAAACCAAAATCCTGTGCACGGTTAAAAGTATAGTTTGCCTGAAACTGACTACCTGAAGGCTGCGTCACAGTAAATGAACTGGTAGCCACCCCTGAAGTCGTTCCAACTGTTCCCTGTCCCAAAGGAATATTCCCTGTAAAAGAAGAAAGCTGCCCCATGTCTGTTGCGGGATTAAAAGCGACACCGCTATTCTGAGGAACATACGGCCATGAAGAGTTGCCGATTTTAATTTCCATATATCCGGTTGTAGGATTCGTATTCGCACGCTCCGCAACAAAAACGATTTCTTTAATACGGGTCAAATCAATTTGCGCTGTGGGAAAAAGAGCCAAAAGCTGAGCGTGTGACAAGCTGTTATATCCGTATGCCAAACCACTCACAGAAACAGAGCGTCCCAAAATATCTTTCACTTCCATTTTGAAACATTTACCGGCGACACAACCGTTATTCGATGTGATCTCAAAATTAAGCGCTGCCAAAGCGTTCAAATCAACCGTCTCTGTGCCAGCCGTACCGTAATCATCAAAACTTAAAAAAGTTCCGGCATAAGCTCCGGTCGCACCAACTGAATAAGTTACATTAACCGTGTTGTAGCTTGTGTAAATCGGAGAAGAAACCGTGGCATTACCTGAGCTGAAAGTTCCCACATTCGGAGTACGTGAAAAAACAGTAAGCGGATCGGCGGAACGAAGAGTTTCCGCAGCTTCACGGCTTTGGTTGTAATTATCAATGGCAACGCTGAATTGATTCAAAACATTGCGCGCTTCTTTGGAAGATGCACTCGCAACATGCTCTGCCTCAATCCGCTCAGCCAAATCAGCATAAGTTAGCGGCTCCGGAGAAATGAGCCCTTGATTGTTATAAGCCCACACACCATCAACCGTCACAACATACTCAGTCTGACTGCCGGCTTCTTGAAAATCGGTAAGACTCGGCTCCGAACGCTCCCCCGCAGGATGCGTATGAATCATAATCGATGACTGCTTCAAAAGTTCCGCCGCCGCGGGAATAACACTGATTTCAGTTTCGGATCCGCTGGTAAACATCACAACCTTACCTTCAATCACCGCGATGCCAACTTCCTGGTCAAGATTCACTAACTTCTCTAAATCAGCCGCTTCGATTTTATTCACAACAACAGCGGAAGCATAATCGGGAGAAAACTGCGCGAGAGCATCCGCAAAAGAATACTCATCCTGATCGCGAGCGGTTGCCTGCGTCACCGGTGAGATATTTTCAAAATCGTAAGCATCCGCCTGTTCCGCTTCCGAAACTAACGGACGATAACTATTTAGCTTTTCAGACTCCGCCAATGTCTGGACGGACTGATAGCCTGCAAGAGGATCAAGCTCGAAATTTTGCTCTCCGGTTTCCGCAAAAGAAATCGTCGGAAACTGGTTAAAGATCAGCAAAAAAGCGAGTGCGGATGAAATAATCTTTTTCAAGCTAAGTCCCCTTTGAATTTAAAAAGTAAACACAAACATAAAAAATATTTAATTGAGCGGGCAGAATAATACCATGCTCAAAATACCTCTACAAGAGCTTATCTGGCAAATCGCCTAATGTCAAATTTGCAACCTGTTTATTCATAATGACTTATGACAATTTAATCATTATAAAAAGTAATTCTAAAGTTTTTTTCATAATTACAAGAATAATAATCCAAAAATTAATCTCGGTAACATAGGGAGAAAGCTGAAAATTGACCTGTAATTTGCCGACATCAAATTGAGAAACCTTCATCATGCGATTAGCGAAGCGAGGATCACCTGAGTTTTTAGGTGATCCTGATTTGATTAAGAGGAGTAATACCCGGGGCCGGAATTGGCGCATTCCGCTCGATCGCACTTCAACTTAAGCTCTTTCAAATCAACACATCAATGAAACCAATCTCTCAAAAGGGGCTGAATCCAAGGCGCATGCGAGCGACTGAGGAGGCGTAGTAAAACCTACGCCGCACGAAGAAGCGAAGTATGGAACGTAGCAGACGTCCCTTTTCAGAGATTGGTGCCCGGGGCCGGAATTGAACCGGCATGGGTGTTTGAATCCCCGACGGATTTTAAGTCCGTTGCGTCTGCCAATTTCGCCACCCGGGCTTAAATCGTAACCACTTGGAAAAGTTCGAGTTGTGTAAACAACTGAATCAGGTTCAGCAACAACATTCTTGCCGTGTGACCACAGTGTGACTAACTTTTCCACAACACTCGATTTGTGATCAGGACTCAAATGAGAATATCGCTTCGTAACTATCGTGGACGAATGACCCAAAAGATCTGCGATAGTATGCAAACTAATGCCCAACATTGCAAGATGAGATGCAAAAGTATGGCGAAGATCGTGAAACCGAAAATCTTTAATTTCTGCCCGCTCTAATGCCCCATCAAAAGCTTCTCTGAAATTACTTGGGCACCCTTCTTCATTATGAAAAACATACGGGCTTGTCGGATGTTTAGCGATTGCCATCAACTCTTTCTTTACAACATCATTAATCGGCACAATGCGGGTTCTTTTGCTTTTACTTTTTGTGCGGTCAATTGTGATATGCCCTTGCTCAAAATTAATCTCCCGCCATTCCAAGCTACTGATCTCACCTCTCCGCATGCCTGTGTGAAGAGCAATCAACACAAAGGGCTTTAATCTTACATTGCAAGCAGACAACAGCTTTTCAATTTCTGCTTCATTAAGATACCGGTAACGGGTATTGTCCACCTTGAAAAACTTCACTTTTTTAAGAGGGTTCACATTGACGAAATAGTCCCAACTAATCGCTTTATTGAAAATGGTTTTAAGGCAGGTTAACTCTTTATCAACATGCGATTGTGACACCTGCAAAGCTCTTTTAACTTTGTAATCCTCAATCATTTTGGGCGTAATCGAATGTAGATTGTATCCGCCAAAAACAGGAATGAGACGCTTCAGGTAAACCTCATCCGTCGATTTCCAGGATCTTTTATTCGGCTTAGCGTGGGTATCCATATACATCTGAGCAAACTTTTCAAATGTAATGGTCTCTGGATTACTTCGCCCAAGCACAGCCCGCTTATCGGCTTCGACCTGCTTTTCACGACGAATCTCTTCTGCCATCCGCTTAGGAACGCGGACAATAACTCTCCGGCGGGCGGCACCTTCGTACCAGTCAATTTCATAACCCAATCCTCGTTTGCGAATTCCGCCTTGTTTCAAGCGCGCCTTTTTTGCTTCCACTGTCAATCTCCTTAGGAGCGCGATTGTACTACGACCACCTTTCGCGATTCAATCCATCTGTTTAGATCCGTTGACTCAAAACGAATCAGCTTACCAACTCGAACAAAAGGAATGCTTTTGTTTTGAATCCATAAGCGAAGGGTCGGCTTACTCACGCCCAGTTTTTTTACGACATCATCAATTTTCAACATTTTGCCGCCCACATCCGTCATTTGCACACTCGTTTGCTCAGTAATATTTTTCCCTCCATTGATCGTTTTTTAAAATTTGCGCTCCGAACAAAAAAGAGGCAGATGTAAATGCCAAAAAAAGCACTCGCGCCCACCCCTTCTTGTCGAAACTCTGCTACACTAAAAAATGCTCTTACAATCACAACACTTTCAAATCGGCGTGCAAGGTTCACTCGCAATAGTTCGTTTCATCATATTCATGCCCCTCGGTTTAAATTCCGACTTCGCACCAGGTTTTTGGGTCTGGTCATTTGTTTTTTGTTCTCTCATAGTCTTGGGCAAAAACACCCCTTCTTGTCGCCCTTTTGTAAACCATTTGTATTCTGCAAAAATAAATATTCATCCCCCCTCGATTGTCCACGAACACTTCTGGTATTAAGCTTCTTGGATTTAAGACTGGCATAGCACCGGGTCTTTGGGGCTGGTTATTTTTTTTAAAAGTGCTCTCATAGACTTGGGCAAAAATACCGGGTTTGGTCGCCCCTTTTTAAACATTTGTATTCTTGAAAATAAATATTCATCCCCCCGATTAACCACAAACACCTCTGCCTTCCTAGCCCTTCGGATTTGAGACCGGCATTGCACAAGACTCTTTGACTTGGTCATTACAATTTATTGTTCTCTCATAGTCTTGGGCAAAAACACCCCTCCCTAGTGCGTCCATGTCAAGGTTTCCTATTCTGAAAAATAAATATTCATCCCCAAAATCTCTCACTATCCAAACCGCCGTACAAATACTCATTCACTCTGCTTCTTCTTACTTCAAGACCATTCAAAAGAGATTCATGCCAAATATGTAACCCATAAGAGATCATCCCGCCCCAGCCGAATTAAATTGACTACACCACCTAAAAATTCATAAGAAGAGGGGGTGTAGTCAATTTAATGGTACACCCTGAAAAGGGTGTAGAGGCGAGGGCGGGATGATGATCAGAAGCTCTCTCAAATAAAACGGTTATGAGATTTTTTGGGCAGAAATTTTTTAAGAAAATGACCCGCTGAAAAACAGCCGCAGTGTAGTGCCTCTGAAAATATTTACTGGTAGAGGCAAATTTGAGTGTAGTGGCACTTTGTCCATATCAGGAAATATCATGTTTTTTCTTTTGCCACCCCTTTGCGGGTAATGCGATTACTTAACTGTTTTGGGAACATGAAACAAAGGCTCGAAAATCAAACACTGCCACATCCCTGTTTATTTCCTCAGCTCCGCGACCCGCTGTTTCGCTTGCTCATGTAAGCGTTCAACCTCGGCGGGATCCGCCGCTTTGGCAACACGCGGGAGCATCCACACTAGCCAAACAAAAACGCCACTGCTCCAAACCGCGCCCGAAATTCCGACCCAGCGAAAATAATGCGCCGGATCAAAAAAAGAAATGCTTCTCAAAAGCAAGCTAACGGCCGTAGCGCCGCTCAAAAGCCACAAAATAGGCAAAGGCTTCCGCAAAAGTTCAGGCCGTCCTTGATGTGTCAAAATCACCATGGTCGCCACCGCAAAAACCATAAGGGCAATGCCGCCGATTGTCAGAATATGCAAGGCAAGCGCCGCGTAACCCGGAAATAAAAGCGGTCCCCACAAACCCGCAAGCATGGCTAAAAACGAAAACCAAATCAGACGCGCGTAAAACTCGGGAACTTTTGGCCAAGCCAAGGCGTTCAGGCTGTAAAGTACGGCAACCGAAACCACACAAGCACGCAAACCGCTTCCGGCTAAAACACTTTTCACTTCCAGCAAAAAACTGACTAAAAATAAAACTCCAAGAACTCCGTGCAGAGCCAGCTTTTTTTTCTTCTGCCCACTCGGATCCGTTAAGGAAGGCGCGCGGAAAGTTCCCATCAGCCTAGGCGCTAAAAATCCGCCGACACCGCAAATCACACCCAAAACCCAGCCCTGTTCACTCATTTTTTTTGAAACGGCGAACCATTCTGCGGAGACTAACTGAGCATGAGCCGCCCACTCGATTCCAATACTTGTCCAAGCCGTCAGCATAGCAAGCGGAAGCCACACAAATTCCGGCGGTGGTCCGCCGCCGCCCGACGCGCCTGAACGCCTGCTACGAACTCTTTGTGCCATAAAAATAACCAAAGCGATTAAAGTCCAGCCAAAAAGAAAGTGCGCCGCGAGAATTTGCTGCTTTAAAAGCAAAACCATTTGGCCAAAAACACAAAGAACCATGTGCAGCACTTCTCCCGGCTGCGAAGGGACTGTTCCGGTCAAACGCGGCATCGCCGTCATTAAAAAACCAAGAATAAAACAATGCGCAAAAACCTGCATTTGAATCGAGGCATGCGCAGCGGGCATATACCCCGAAACGATTTTCAACGAAAAAAGAACCCAATATCCCGCGCCAATCAAAGCCGCTAAACAGCCGAGCGGAAAAAAGAAACGGTAAGGTTCACGGGTGATATGCGCATAATTCATTTTGATTAAATTCCCCTAAAATATTAAAAATAAAAACAGCTCAACCTAAAACAATCGTATTTTTTCCGGTGCGTTTCGCGAGAAGCAGCACATTATCAATTTTTTCAAAAAAAAGGTTCTTATCCCCTCGGCAGCTTTCATCCAAAGCAACCAACCCGATACTGACTGAAATATTTTCAAACTCCCATAAAACCTGTTTTTGATAGTTACTTGCCACGCTTTGAATCCGCTCGGCAATAACTCTCGCAGCTGAAAGCCCCGTTTCAGGCAAAATAATTAAAAATTCATCGCCGCCATATCTCCCCAAAACATCCATCGTTCGCACGCTTTTTTCTAGCATTCGCGCAAATGAATAAAGCACCCGGTCGCCAATTGCGTGCCCGTATTGATCATTGATCTGTTTGAAATTGTCCAAATCGATCATCATTCCGGATAAATCCCGTTTATACCGGACCGCACGGTGAACCTCTTTTTCAAGCTCGGCAAAGACATGCCTCCGATTAAAAAGCCCTGTCAAATCATCCGTACGCGATTGTTTCTCAAGATTTTTCTTCTCGAGTTGATTCTCGGCGTCTTGTTTTTTTCTTCGCGTAACATCATGCCAAACACTCACAAAATGGGTAATCTCACCCTTCTCATCTTTGATACTGCGAATCGCTATCGATTCCCAAAACTCTTCCCCATTTTTCTTACGGTTGCAAATTTCGCCGCTCCAAACGCCCCCCGATAAAATCGTGCTCCACAAATTTTGGTGCGTTGAAAGAGGCGTTTGATTCGATTTAAGAATGCGTGGCGTCTTACCTTTCAATTCATCCAGAGCATATCCGGTAACCTGACTGAACATGGGGTTAACATACTCAATTATTCCCTGCCGGTCTGCGATTAAAATGGGGAACGGACTAAAGTGAACGGCTGCAACCAAAAGTGATGCGGGCTCGGCATCAAACCTCTGCTGGCGATTTTCATCATTCGTCATGGGCACACACTCCCTTATAGAGTTTTCGGATTAAGAAAGCCGCGACAACTCCTTTTCCACCCCATCAACCGCCTCATCCAGATTCATATACTGCCCAACTAAAACGCCGTTGGAATCCAAAACAAAAACCGTATTTTGGTGAATAAACATTCCATTCGGTGATTCCTTAAAACTAAAATCCAAAGCCGCAGCAAGTTCTTGCACATTGCTTTCATCCGAAGTCAAAAGCTGCCAGCGCTCTTTTTGCAGCTGAAATGTTTTAGAAAATTTTTTAAGCACTTTCGGAGAATCACGCTTGGGATCCATGGAAAACAAAACAAAACCTGTTTTATTAAAATCATCAGCGGGCAGCTTCTTTTCAATTCTCTTCAATGTATTCACAATTAAAGGGCAGGCCCCTTTGCATTGCGTATAAATCATGGCAACGACCCGCACTCGGCCGCGCAAAGATTCCAAGGCGACTTTCTTGCCGTATTGATTTTTCCAAACTTGCTTAAAATGATATATGGATTTTTCAGGTAGCGGCTCAGCCGCGCCCGCCACAAAAATAAAGCACCCCGCTAAACCCAAGATTAAAAGCATCTTCTTAATCATGACTATTTTGGGCGCAGCGAAAACCCAATCCTTTCACGGTGTAAGTTCCTTTTAAACTGCTGCGAAATGCGTAGCGCATAAATGTCGCGTAATTCGCGGGGTCCCCCGAGAACCCGACTCCGCCGGCACAAAATAGATTTTGCGGTAAATTCACGCTGCTGGCTCGGCCGTCACTTTTAGGAATCGCGTTAAAATCAAAAACCCATTCCCAAATCAGCCCATGCATATCAAACACGCCGAAAAAATTTCTATAGGTTTTTCCAACCTCCGGCAAGTCATCGGGAATCGGCTTGCCGTACCACTCTAAAATCCTCGCCTTATTCTCTACCTCCGCACTTGCATTCGCGCGGATTTCGCTGGCCTGCGCAGAATACTCCCACTCATCCGTGGTTGGCAGCCGCTGGTTTTTTGATTCGCAATAAGCCTTGGCCGCAAACCAAGAAACATAAGTCACCGGCGAATTTTCCAAACCCACTTCTAAATCGCTTTTCCAATTCTTCAAATACTCCGGATCAGCAAAAACACTTTTAACCCGAGACCGCCGCCACTCCGGGTTTTCCCGGACAAAGCTTAAAAATTGTCCTTGTGTGACGGGGTAAACATCAAATTCAAATGAATTTACCGGCACCGATTTTTTTTCCGGGTCAAAGAAAGGCACATATTCTCCAGCAGGAATAGGTGCTGTTCTTTGCGCCGGCAAACTTTGACAAGAACAACAAACAGCCAGAAAAATAAATCCTGCCAGCCAGCGTAGAATCAAGAGCTACTCCAAGGATTCCAATTTAATCGCGCCGAGCTTCCTCGCTTCCGCAACTTGCTCAGGAGTCACTTCTTTGCCCGAATTCCCCCAGCTGCTGTAAATATAAGTGAGAATATTGGCGATCTCTTCATCTTTCAGCTGCATGGAAGGCATCACGCCATTATAAGTTTCTCCGTTCACTTTCAAATTTCCATGTAACCCATGAGCCACAACCCGGATGGCACGGCTGGCATCCTCATTTAAATAATCCGACTTTGCCAAGGGCGGAAAGGCGGAAGGAATTCCCTGCCCGTTCGCTTGATGGCAAGCCATACAATTCTGCTTATAACCAACTTCGCCCAGCTCAATTCTTTCCTCTTTATTGACGGCCGCCGGTTGGGGAATGGCTTCCGCCGCAATATTTTGAATGGTTGAACCTTCGGGCAAGTAAACCTCATCACCTATTTTCCCGGAATATATTTCTTTATTCTCATCCCCGCTTACTTTCATTTGCCCCAAGGCGCCTTTATTGAAAGCTCTAAAAATAGAGTGATCCACAAGAATATAAGTTCCGGGCACTTCGACTTTAAATTGAGTAATGGCTGATCCGCCTGCGGGAACCAAAGTAGTTTGAACATTGCTGGAAAAAATGCCGCCGCCCTCAATATAAACCCTATCAAAAATTTCACCGATAACATGAAAAGACGAAACTAAATTGGGTCCGCCATTACCAACAAACAATCGCACTGTTTCACCGACATTCGCTTTCAGAGCGGCATCTCCCGACAAAGCTCCAACGGAGCCATTGAACACCACATAATCGGGCTGCTCCTTCAAAGCTTTCTCCATATCAAAAGGCTGCAGTCCTGCGGTGCCGTATTTATCTTTGGTATAAAATTCGCTCTGCATGACATAGTATTCGCGATCGACTTTCTCCAAACCATGCTTGGGCTCAACCAAAATCAATCCATACATTCCATTCGCGACATGCATACCAACGGGAGCCGTCGCGCAATGATAAACATAAAGCCCCGAATTGATGGCTTTAAATGAAAAAATAGATGTGTGCCCGGGCGCTGTAAATGAAGACGCCGCACCGCCACCCGGTCCCGTAACGGAATGAAGATCAATATTATGCGGCATTTTACTGTCAGGATGATTACTGAGATGGACTTCAACAAGATCGCCCTCACGCACGCGCACAAAGGGACCAGGCACATGGCCGCCAAAAGTCCAAAAAGTGTAATCCACTCCATCCGCAAGCCGGCTGACGGCTTCACGA
This sequence comes from uncultured bacterium, assembly GCA_964562525.1. Taxonomy (GTDB): domain Bacteria; phylum Omnitrophota; class Omnitrophia; order Omnitrophales; family Aquincolibacteriaceae; genus Multiplicimicrobium. Next base: position 78,641 of record CAZLTL010000010.1, on the reverse strand, counting down.
ACCTCTATTTTTACAATCACTTTGGTGGCATGCTTACGCGTGATTGGCGGTGGGACTTCAGGCGCATTCGTTAAAACAGCCTGTTCCTCACCCTTGATTTCTTCCGCCTCAGGTGTTGCGCTCCATCCCGGGTAAGAAAAAACACTAAAAAAAGAAAAGAAAAAAACAGCAAGAAAACACATTCTCTGTTTCCTGCTTTTATCCGCCGCGTTGATCATAACTTCCCCCTTGTTTAAATTAGCTCTTTAGATTTTAAAAACGGTTTGAACATAAAAAAAATCAGCATCATCATTACTGCCGGTGTCTTGAATAAACGGACCAGCAAAAAAATGGGAATATCCGATTAAGCCGTTCAGGTTCTGCGTTATTTTGACTGCTGCCGTTAAATCCAGCTCTTCACCGATTTGGCGCCCGGCGCGCACATTAGCGGCTCTTGCCAAAGCACCGGAAGCTGAAAACCAAGCGGACTCTTTGGCATCGCGGAAAAACCAATGAAAATCCGAGCTCAATGTCACCCGCGAACAGGGCTTGGCGGAAAGCCCGAGGCGGACATTATTCATATTCCTCAAACCGACTAAATCCATGAACCCGTACTTGTCATGATTCGTGGGATAAAGCTGATCAAAAGTCTGTGTAACACCGTCCGTCGGATTTCGGTCTCCCGACGCGTGATTAAACTCGGTCAACAGTTTAGGTGCCCACGGCAGCCTGGCAAAAGTATAGGCAAGATCCTGATGAAACATCCAGGCTTGGATATCATCATGCGCACGGCTTCCGAATTGAATGGCGTATTCGGTGCCATAATCAAAATTCCATTTCTTACCGCGAAAACGATTCCCGAGCGTGTACTCTTTCAGCGGCCCCCGGATACCCGCGCGCTCACTCGCCAAACTATTATCACGCAAATTACGAGCGAAAAAATAAGTGTCGAGCGCATGCTCCTTCGCGGGCTTCACCGCCGATACCAATCCAAAAAAATTATCATTGGAAGAATCATGATCGGGACGCTCGCGCTCAACCCGCACAACCCGCGAAATAAATGAATCGAGCTGAAGCCAGGAGGTCGGAGAATAAACCAATTTCGCGGCATTAAACACGCGCGCCACATTACTCCAATTAAAGGCGCCAACCAGGCGCTCATCGCCATAGTTTAACTCTTGCCGCCCGATTTTAATCTGAACCGGTATTTTTCCGGGATCGCCCGACCATTCCGCGAAAAGCTGCCGCAGGTCAAACTCATTCACAAACCCCGCGTTACGGTTCAGCGCACTTGAAGCAAAACTGCGCGAATCCTGCGCCTCGGAAAAAAACCGCATTTTTCCGCCCTCTTTTTCGGGCTGATAAATCAAGTCGAGATTAATCCGATTGCGCAGCAAGTTAACCGCGTCGTCTTCGTAAGTTTGATCACGGAGATTGAAATTATTGCGGTATTCAAAGCGGTAGCGGCTTTCAATGCCCGGCTTTAAACTCCAGTCTGAGCCCGCAATCGAATGCGCCTGAAAAGGCTTTTTCCAAACCGGAATCTCTTGAACGGTTTCGGCCGCATGCGCCGTCCAGCCGCAAAAAGAAACCCCCAGAAAAACGACAAACATTCTTAAATTCACAATCTCTCCTTAAAAAAACCGCGCAAAAAACGCTTTACGGATTATTTTTTTGAGCCGGGCGCAGAGAAAACCAGCGCGTCACCATAAAATACATAATCGGCACCGTCCCGCCGACCACAAAAAGCAAATCACCCACAACTCTAAGCCAAGTCACCTTCTGAAAAAAATCAGATTGAATCACTTCGTTTGAACGCGCGAACCAAAACCCATGATTAAAACTTTGCACTAATTGATAGATGCCGGCTGGGAAAATACTTAAGAAAAGCATGGCCGCTAATCCCAAGTTAATGCTCCAAAACGAAACATTCCAAATCCGGTGATTCCATTTTTCAGGCTTGACCGTAATTCGAGCGCAAAATGCAAGTGCGGCCAGAGCAAGGTTTCCATAAACCCCCATCAAGGCACCATGTCCATGATTCGATGTGAGATAGGTTGCGTGCTCGTAATAACTCACGATCGGCAGGTTAATCAAAAACCCGAAGACACCGGCGCCTAGGAAGTTCCAAAAGCCGACTGCCATCAAAAACATCACAGCCCATTTATGCGGAAATTTTTCAGGGCTGACATCGACAATGCTTTGGTTATAGCGAAGACTGATAAAATCCCAAGCTTCCAGTGTCAGCAGAACCAACGGTACCACTTCCGCTGCGGAAAAAACCGCGCCCAAAGCAAGGTTAATAGCAGGCTGGGCTGTCCAATAATAATGATGCCCCGTTCCAATCATACCGCTGCCTAAATACAGAATGATGTCGAGATAAACAACCCGCAATGCGGAGTCTGCGCGCACAATGCCAAGAATAACAAAAATATGCGCCACCACAACCGTGGTAAAGAGCTCAAAGAAACCCTCCACCCACAAATGCACAATCCACCAACGCCAAAAATCGGCCACCGCAAAATTAGTATGATGACCATACGACATGCCGAATGAATACATCAAGGGAATAGCAAGCACCGAATAAAGCAGCAAATAAGGCATGCTGCCTTTATCTTGTCCGCGTAATGTTGGCCGGATGGATCTGAAAACAATCACCGCCCAAATCAACATACCGACTGTAAGTAAAATTTGCCATAGACGGCCAAGCTCCAAATATTCCCAACCCTGATGCCCCAGCCAAAACCAAAGGCTCCCCAACATATTTTTAATTCCAAGCCACTCACCAAAAATGCTCCCCACGGCAACGATAATCACCGCTGCAAACAAAATATTCACAAGCAAAGCTTGATGTTTAGGTTCCTGCTTTGAAATCATCGGCCCCACAAAAATACCGGTTGCGAGCCATGCGGTAGCGATCCAAAAAATGGAAAGCTGCAGATGCCAGCTGCGTGTAATGGAAATGGGCAGGATTTCGCGAATATCAATTCCATAAAATCCGCCTGACTCCACAAAATAATGCGCCGTCACAACCCCCATAAAAGTTTGAAAAAAGAAAAGAATCGCCACCACGGCAAAAAACTTATAAGTCGCGCGCTGACTTTCCGTCAAAGGCGTATTGGCAACGGGTTCAAAATAAATTTCATCGGGCTTGCCGTGCCCCCAACCCAATGTTTTAAAACGGCCAAAGAACATCAGCACCAATCCCATAACCCCGAAAAATGCAATTAAACTAATGGCGCTCCAAATAAAAACGGCGGTAGAGGGGCGATTCCCCGCGGTTTCATCGGGCGGCCAATTGTTCGTAAAGGAATAATCCTTCCCCGGCCGCGGAGTCACCGCAGACCAAGCCGTCCATGCAAAAAAACTGGTGACCTGCCGAATTTCATTTTCATCCTCGATATAATTCGGCGGCAAGGAACTGGCTTCCCCCTCTTTAAATTCACGCCGATAATGCCGCGTTAATTCACCAAATACTTTCGCCTGCGCATCACTAACCGTCAAAATCTTAGATATTTCATCATAACGGTTCGTCTTAAGTTCTGAGCGAACCGCTTGATCCACGGAAGGCTTTAATTCATTTGATAGGTCCGCATAGTTTTTTTGAAATAATTTTTGCGCTGCGGCATCCTGCATCCCCACCGCCAAACGATGCAAATAATCCGCCGTAAAATCAGGTCCGCGGTAGGCGCCGTGTCCAAAAACACTGCCATAATCCATGAGACCGTATTTTTGAAATACGGCTTGCCCCGCCAAAATATCTTCCCCTGTAAAAACCGATTCACCGGCCTCGGTGACCACTTTTTCAAAAATAGGAGGCGCACCTTTGACTGTGGTGCGGCCCATAAAAATAAGTCCAGTCAGCCCAACCATAATTGTGATAACAGCACCATGCCGCCACCACGGAGATATACCTAAATTACTTTTTGGTTTCATGTCCGATATCATTTCAGTTTTCCTCGTTAATTATTTTATTTGGGGTTAATGCACACCGCAACAAGTGAGATAGCGCTCCGCCGGAATGGCCTCCATAGCGCGAAAAATCTCCGCTGCCTCTTCACAGCTTAACATTGAATCCAATGCAGGATAAAGCACTTGTTCTTCTTTTTGATTATGCGGCTCTAATGTTTCAATCAACCGTTCAATTTCATCCTCACAAACCGCATCGGCACGGCGAACTTTATCATGCAGCCGCTCTAAAGCTTGACCGATCAAACGATGCTCCATTCGCATCACTTCCGTCGGCCCGGCGCTACGCATTCCGGTCTTCGCCTCAAAAGCCGGAAACAAAACATCCTCTTCCCACACAATGTGCCGCTTCAACCCCTGAAGAAAGGTTTTAAAAAAAGGCTTTGCCGCTAAAAAATCCGAGTCTTTCAGATTAGCAAAGTTATTTAAAAGCGCATCCAAACGATCATGATCTGCTTCAAAATAGGCCGTTAAAACTTGATTTTTTGATTCAATATTCATTTATCCTCCAATTAAAGATAAGCTTATCCTTGTTTTGATTAAAAAAATGTTATGCCGCCGCCCAGTCTTTGAGTTTGGCACGGCTCAACTCACGAAATTGTCTCGTTCCCAAAGCCTGGGATATGTCAAAAATTGAAATTTTAGACAACTTACGCACCATTTTTCGCTTTAACTCTCCCCACTCATCATGCATCGGGCAAGCATGCTTAGCGCTGCACTCTGAGAGGCCCATGATACATTTTTTTTCCACGAGCTCAGTCGTCTCAATCGACGAAATAATATCGAGAAGTGAAATCTCTTTTGGGGAACGCGCAAAAGCAACTCCCCCTCCGGGGCCTTGTTTGGCATTCAAAACCTCTTTGCGCACTAACACCCCAAATACTTTTGATAAATAGGGCCCTGGGACTCCGGTCGCTTTTTTAACTTCGGAGCTTGATGTGTAGCCGGCATAATTCTTTTGAGAAGCAATATACGCCAGCGCCCGAATTGCATATTCACATGTTTTAGAGTAAAGCATTTTAACCTCAGCTAAATAAGGATAAGCTTATCTTGATTTAGAAACAAAGGCAAGTGTTTTTTAAAGATTACGAAACATCACAAATGCGCAGCTATGGAAAAGCGACTCTTCAGCGGGTTGAAGTTATATTCACACGGTACGCGTCACGGCCAAAAGGAATCGCTGATTTATGAATCTGTGGCCGGGATATTTTTATTTCAGAATATTTTTAGTCGAATCGCTTTGAGGGCTCACTAAAAATATCTGCTCGGGCGTAAAAACAACAAGCCCCTTCAGTCTTCTTTCAGGATTTAATTCCGCCGTAATCTCTTTGGCGCGGTCAAAATCCATTCCGGATGTTTTGTATCCACTTTTGCCTTTAAATTGATAAGCGTCCATGGCTTTCCAGCAAACCAACCCTGCCTGGGGATTGATCCGAAGATTGCGCTCTGTCTTCTTCATAAAATAATCAAAGAGCCAGATTTGGGAACCAAAAACACGTATCGTCGAAACGGGAATGACATTGACACCATCCTCTGATTTTATCACTGGATCAATGGGCATCTCATCCCTCCCCCAAGTTAATTAGGCTGGGGAACAGCACATTGTTTTCTAAATGAATATGCCGATGCAAATCGTCCTCAAATTCAGCAAGCATTGAGAATGTCACACGATAGGTATTGCAGGCGTCTTCCGGCGGGGTGAGATCATTTGTTATTTTTCGTATTTCCTTAAAATTCTGTCCGACACCGCTATGGGTTTCTTCTAATGCCAAAATTTGTTTCTTCAGTACTCCCGACGGAATCTTTGCGGACAAGGTCTCAGCCTCGCGGGAAACTGTCATTTGCTTGATTTGAGCAAAAAGCTCGGTCTCTTCGTCAAGCATATGCGAGAGAAGCTCGCTCTTAACAACATTAAAAAGATCGCGTGTTTGCACAAGCTCGGGATGGCGATCTCCGTGCACCCGTGCGACCTTATCAAGGAAAGGTTCAATCTCGGGAATGCGCCTACGCACATAAGCATGATGCTCATCAACAATGTAATCTACCAGCTTGCTAGGGTCCAGCCCGGCAACATCTTTCAGCGCCGGCTCTTGCATAACTTTTTCTAATTCTTGAACGAAACGATCAAGATTAATTTCTTTGCTTCGGCACGCTTCAGCAACCGCTATTTTTCCGCCACAGCAAAAATCAATCCCATTTTTTTTAAATACGGCGGCGGCCTTATAATTTTCGGCCACAACCTGCGCGACAGTTTTTTCCCGGACATCCATGAATAGCTCCCATTAGTAAGTCTTAAAACATTTCAAAAATCGAATTAAGATAAGCTTATCTTAATTAAAAACGCCATGCAAGGTCTTTTTTAGATCTATTCTGAGTATGCCATTCACCAACGGAACTGCGACAAATCAGATAATGCTAGAAGCGGTTTCATAAGTAGTCGTAAAGCCAAAGAATTGAGAGAGACGAGGATGGCAAGGAGTCCGAAGCAGGCAATGTCCAAAGCACATTGTCGATGCAGGACGACGCAGCCAGCCGAAGTCTATGTCAATTCGACGCTTATGAATACTTATGAAACCGCTTCTAGCTTGTGCCAAAACGAAGTCCAATCAAAGAAGCTGTCAAAGAGTCCACGTCTTGTTGAAAAGCCTTCAGACTTTCAAGAAAAGAATCTCTGGCTGCAAGCGACTCTTCAAACAGTTGGTCAATCATCTGAAAATAATAATTCAAACAACCATTCAAATTTGTTAAGAAATCCGACAAATAGTTTTTATCTTTATCATTCAAAGGCTCTGAAAACTGCGCCCTCTTTTTCTTGAAAAAATCAATATAGATCCGGAATTCATTAATCAGCATGTGCGGCCGATTTTTTTCCTTCTTGAGCAAATTCATCCGACCATAAATATGATCCACCATTTCGCGCAGAGTCGCGATTTTAAAAAAATAAACAATATTCGGCCCGGGACAAACCGCCGGAACAGGCTTAACACTGCGGGACGGAATACCATATTTAAGAAGCGCACCTTCCCCGAGATCATGACAAACACAGGCTTTATCTACGATTTTTTTGTATTCTTCGCTGTATTTTTCAGGGCTTAAATCTTGAGTCTTTAATTGCGCGATCTTTTTTGATTGATACTCTGAGGAAGCCGCACACAGAGGTTCTCCGGGAAATTCCGTGTTATAAGCCATATACTTATTCAAACACGGACTCCCGGGCTTTCCCGCAGCAATACGCTGAAGACGCATCGCTTCACTCGCCGAATTTCTAAGACTATAAATCGGTACGCCAAGCGGAGACAAATCACTCAAATAAACGGTGTTTTCGTCGGCTTGACTTAACTTAGTCAAAGAATCCGGATCCACACATGTCACCTCCGGCACCAAAAGAAACGGACTTCCCCAGCCCACGCTATCCAACTGATAGTGCCGCAATAAAAATTGATGTTCGGCAAAAGTTCCCACGCCTCCCTGAGCTGTAACTCTCAATCGAGGTTTAACCGAAGGGCACATTTTTCCTTTTGCAAGAAGTGCTTTTTTATAAATTTCAAAAAGCTCCGCGGAAAAACTTTCCCGCTCTTTTTTGAATTCTTCCAAAATGACTCCCAGCAGCTGCCCCGTTGTCGCAAAGGCATGCCCTCCGCAATTCAGCCCCGACTCGACGCGGAACTCGGAAACCCATAACCCTTTTTTGGCCAGAAACCGTCCCTGCACCACTGCCGAACGGAAATCACTGACTTTGATAATAATTTTCTTTTTTACCGCACCCAGCGGATCAGGAAAAAAATCAGAATACTGCTCTAAAGAACCGTACAGATACGGATTAATTCCCGCCGAAAAAACAACTGAAGACTCTAATTTACTTTGGGCAAAGCCGCGCAAAGCCGCCACGCCATCGGCATAATCACGCGAAAGTTTTTCTCCCTTCTGATAGTTTTCACGATCGAGCTTGGTGAGCAAATTAACATCGATCGAGCCGACCTCTAGCTTTTGACGCAATTCACTTTGAAGCTGAATCTTTGCATCACCCGCTTCCATCGCCATCATTCGGCTATACTCTTTTTTGAGTTCACTGTCATCCGCCAGCAACTCAAAATATTTTGTAATTTCGCTTCCAGGCTCAAACGAAGATTGCTTTAATTCTGAAAATTGCTTTTGAACCAAGTCATGCACTAAATTTAAATAAGCCGTAATTCTCCGTGCCCGGGAATCAAGTAAGTTTTTAGCAATCGGCTGAAACGGAAGCCCCTCTTGCGCTGAATAATATTCGCGCAATTTCTCCATCAGATTGTCATCAACCGACATCACCGAGGAAATGCCGTAACGCGCCACCTTAAGAGGGGTATCGATCGTAAAACCGGTCCCCATCACAGGGATATGAAATGAATGAACTGACATGAAATTCCTTTTTATTTTTGATCACGCCGAAATAGCAGGCAAGCATTGGTCCCGCCAAATCCAAAGCTGTTGGACATCACAACATCCAGCTTCACACCCTCTTGTCTTTGGCGCACAATCGGCATATTTTCAAATGCAGAATCCAAATGATCAATATTGGCTGAAGCGGCAACAAAACCCTTTTCCATCATGATTAAACTGTAAATAGCTTCGTGAACTCCGGCGGCACCAAGCGAATGGCCGGACAAAGACTTCGTCGAACTGATGCGGGGAATTTTCGTACCGAACACTTCCCGTATCGCCGCCATTTCTTTCAAATCTCCTTGCTGGGTTCCCGTACCATGAGCGTTGACATAGTCTACCGACTCATCCTGTCCAAGGGATTGAATCGCTTGACGCATACAACGCGCGGCACCTTCCCCTGAGGGAAGCACCATATCAAAACCATCCGAATTTGCGCCGTAACCCGCCAGCTCTGCATAAATTTTTGCTCCCCGCCGCAAAGCCCGTTCGCGTTCTTCTAAAACCAAAATTCCGCCGCCGCCCGCAATCACAAACCCATCGCGACTCATATCAAACGGCCGCGACGCTTTTTCCGGAACAGTGTTATATTCGGACGAAAGCGCACCCATCGCATCAAAGAGCATGCTCAAAGTCCAATGCTCTTCTTCGCCGCCGCCCGCAAAAACAAGATCTTGTTTTCCAAGCTGAATCAGTTCCATCGCATGTCCGATGCAATGCGCACTGGTCGCGCATGCCGATGTCATCGAATAATTCACCCCTCTTATTTTGAAATAATTGGCCAGACAAGCCGAAACCGTACTGCTCATCGTACGCGGCACACGAAAAGGCCCCACACCGCGTATACCTTGCGCTCTTAACGAGTCCGCAGCATCAACTAGATTGCAGGAAGACGCTCCGCCTGAACCCGCGACAACCCCAATTCGATCATCTGAAATCGATTCAAGCTTCAGGCCCGCATCCTCTACAGCTTGCTGCATCGCAATACACGCATAAGCCGCCGCGCTTCCCATAAAGCGCAGTGATTTTCTGTCAATGTAATCAGCCGGTTGAATGCGAATGCTTCCCGCGATTTGGCTGCGAAGACCCCGTCTCCGATATTCTTCTTGGTAGGAAATTCCGGAACGCCCGTGATAAAGCGAGTCAAAAACTTCGCGCTGATTATTCCCCAGACATGATACAACCCCGATCCCCGTCACCACCGTTCTGCGCATCATGTCCCTTAGATTTAATTTTAAACGAACTCATATAAGCAAAAAACAACAGGTTGCAGTTTAATCGGGAATTCTAAACAGCTATATGATCTGCATCATACTCGCCGATAACTTGGGGGTGGGTGTTTAGCATTTTGAAGCTGATTCACAAAGCACGATGTCTCTAATCTGAACAGAGTTTCTATCCCCCTCCCCAACAACTAATATGATCCCGATCATAGGAGAATCGAACTAACAACGCTTAGAATAAGCTCTCGAATCTAGTGGCAATTTGTCTAACCTGTGGAGATTTAATACTTTGTCGAAGCGTGTTCCGATTTGTAAGCAGTGTAGTGCCGATGTAGAAAAAAATGCGGCGTCATCCGCTAAACACTTAACCGATTCCCACTCTCCGCGTCGGCTGAAGATTCATCTGATCAAGCCTTCAAAATATGATGATGACGGCTATGTCATACGCTACTGGAAAGGTGTATTGCCGAGCAATACCCTTGCCTGCCTCTACGGACTAACGGAGGATGTTCGCAAACGGCAAGCTCTTGGACCTAATTTGAAATGGCAAGTTGAGGCTATTGATGAAACGGTTCAGAAGGTTGACACACAACGGATTATCCGCGAGAGTCGTAAAAAAAATACGCATACTCTCGTTTGTCTTGTGGGAGTTCAATCCAATCAATTCCCGCGTGCTTACGACCTGGCTTTGGAATTAAAGAAAAGTAATATCGACGTTATGATCGGGGGCTTTCATGTCAGCGGCGTGATTTCAACTCTCGCTAATCTCTCGCCTGAATTGGCTGATTTGAAATCCGCAGGCGTTATTCTCGTTGCCGGTGAAATTGAACATCGCTGGGAAGAAATTTTACGCGATGTTTTAACCAATTCAACGCAACCTGTTTACAATTTTTTGCATGAAGCGCCTGATCTTTCAGCGGCTCCTATGCCTGAAATTCCAAAGAATCTCCTCTCGCGTTATGCCGTCTCACATTTTGCGACGCTGGATTGCGGCCGCGGCTGCCCTTTTCAATGCAGCTTCTGCACAGTCATCAATGTTCAGGGTCGCCAAATGCGTTTTCGTGCCGTCAACCGCATTATCGATTGGATTCGCGATAATTATCGAGAGAAGAAAATATCTTACTATTTTTTTACGGATGACAATTTTTCACGGAATAAAAACTGGGAACTCATTTTCGATGGACTGATTCAGTTGCGGAAAAATGAGAATATTGCAATCACATTCATGATTCAGGTCGATACGCTCTCTCATAAAATTCAAAACTTTATCACCAAGGCCTCTCAAGCGGGCTGTCGGCAAGTTTTCATCGGCATGGAAAGCCTCAACGAAGAAAATCTCAAAGCTGCTTCTAAAAAACAAAATAAAGTTTCCGAGTTTTCGACCATGATTGAGGCCTATCATAGCGCAGCCATTGCAACCCACCTAGCCTACATTATTGGTTTCCCGTTTGACACTGCCGAATCCGTTCAACGCAACATGGCAAACTTGTTGGAGTTGAACGCCGAGCAAGCATCTTTTTTTATGCTGACACCTCTCCCTGGATCCATGGACTATGTCCATGGAAAGAACCGTGGCTTCATGATTGATGCTGACTTAAATAATTTTGACACATTTCACGAAACTTATCGCCATGCTCAAATGCGTCCCGGGGAATGGACTCGTGTGTATGAATCAGCATGGCAAATTTTTTACGCCCCTGAAAATTTGAAAAGAATTCTTACCCACATTCACCCTAGGCGGTACTGGGATATCTTTCTTAATTTCATTTGGTGCAAAAATTCCATTCAGGTTGAGAAAGGGCACCCCATGATTCATGGGTTTTTTCGTTTTAAAGATCGCCTGACACGCCGCGGTCTCTTCCCCCGAGAAAACCCGTGGGTTCATTTTAAGCAACGCTTATGGGCACGCATCGAAACATTAGTCGGTTGGTGCCGCCTATTGATTGAAATGGAAGAGGTTTGGCTTATCACTCGCCCACGTAGCCGACTTGAAAAAAAGGTTCTGTTCGAACTTGGAAAACTTCAAACCCAATTCACCGATTGGCGTAAAATCAAATTGTCAACCCTCCAATCTCTTTACCGACATGCCGCAATAACGCCGGAAAAGAATACCTCCCACAGCATCCCTTCAAAACTTCAACTTTGGATAAAAAAACTGAATTTATTTTCTATCGCTCTGCTTCCGAATCGAAGTTTTTTAAATCATTACTGGAAAAGTTTTCAGCTCAACTTAAAACACGGGCATATTTTGAGATTAAACCTCGTGGAGTTGATAAAAGTCAGCCTCCAAGAAACGGCGTTGCTCGTTCGGTTTGTGTGGGCCATCATTTTCGAAGTCGGATTCTATCAACGCGACGTTAACCACCCCACTCTCTCATGAAAAAAATCGATCACTCTCCTGCCACACAGCTTTTGGGTCTGCATGTCATAAGCCCTTCGAACGGTAAGGCCGTGTGCCGATTTAAAGTGAGTGAAGAGCATGTTAATATTTTCAAGCATATCCACGGGGGCATGCTTTGCATGCTTGCCGACGAAACGATGGGAAAAGCTTTCCTAACTTCATTCAAAAAAAATATAACCGGAGTGACAGTTGAATTGAAGATTCAATTTATTCGGCCTGTCTTTATCAACACAGTCCTCCACGCAAGAGCGCATGTCGTATCGCAAGGGAAAACGCTCTCGTTTTTGGAATGTGAAATCCGCGGATTAAACCGAAAGTTAGTTGCCAAGGCAACGGCCACTCTCATGGTTAAACGGATGATCCATGACGCAAAAAAAGCTAGACGCGGTTTAAAATAAATCCCATTTTGGTCATTTCCGTTGCAATTTCTTTCAGCGGCCGCTCATCTGAAATATCAAATTGCCCCAGGCTCATCTTTTTTGCTTTCGTGTAGCCACCAACCGTCGTTGAAACCCCCGCGCTCATATGCGTAATACCCATTTTTTTTTGCAATAATTCTTTTCTAAACGCAGCTGTTTCGCGCGTACTTAAAACAATCCCGGCATCGGGAAAAACAACCCGCGTGAGCGCAATAATTTTTTCATAATCCTGATCGGTCACCGGGAAAGAAGCGATGTCACTACCTTGGGCTGAACACAAACGCGGAAAAGAAAAAGTCAAAAAGAAAGGGCGCGTAGCTTTGGCTTTTAAAGCCATGGCATGCCGGAAAAGCTCCAAGATCTCTTTTCTCCAATCCGGCGCAAGCCCTAGCAAGACTCCCATGCCAAAACTTTGGACGCCCGCCTGAAGGGCGCGGAGCGGAGCTTCGTATCGCCAATCAAAATCCTGCTTGGGTCCGGATAAATGGACCTGCGCGTAAACTTGGCGATCATAGGTTTCTTGGTAAAGCAAATTACGTGAGATCCCTGCCTTAACAAGCTGTGCATAGCTTTCAGAAGTGAGCGCGCCAGTCTCAGCGGCTAATTCAAAGAAAAACTCTGAGGCATGCAAAGCTTTTGCATACTCAACCAACGCAGCAGCTCCCGCAACGGGAGTATGCTCACCCGCAACCAAAAGAATCGACCTGTGCCCTTCCTGCCAAAGATATTCCGCCTCTTTTAAAAATTCTTTGACTGAAAGCACTTTTCTTGAAAATTGACGGTTTTTAATTCGAAAAGAGCAGTAAGCACAATCATTCACGCAATAATCTGAGTAATAAAGCGGTGCGAAGAAGTCGATTTTGTGGTCGAAATTTATTTCGGTTAATTCGCGTGCATACAAAAAAAGAGCCTTCCATTGTTCTTCACTGCCGTTTTGAAGAAGAACCTCCGCTTCAACTAAGGATATGTTTCCGCGCTCAAATTGAATCGCTGTCATTTTTAAATCTCGGTACCCGAAGCCAAACGGAGCCCCACTTGAGGACCTATTTTCGAAAAGAAATCTCGCTCAAAAGCAAGGGAGCTATCATAGCTCCATCCAAAAACTTTGCGCCACATCTCCGAATCTTCCATACACAAATACATAAAAACTTTGTCGCGCCAATCTTTAAAACTGTCAACCATCCCACGAAAAAGAAACTCCCTTGTTGCCTCCGGATAAGTTGCTTTATCGTGAGGTCCGATTTCCGTTTCCATCCGAAGAATTTTGTCAGCCCCGCCTCGCTCGCGAATTAAGCGCAGAGTTGATTTACCAAAGACAAGCGTCCCAAACGAGATAAAAGCAATTTGATCTGATTTGAATTTGTTTTGTATTTTTTTTGCAAGCGCATCATATTCCTTCGCACCTCCTTCGTAATTCACCAACGGATGAAAGTGGAAGCCCACCTTTTGTCCTTTGTGGGCAAGTTTCCATGCCGCATCCAAACGTGACTCCAAAGACGCGGTCCGTTGCTCCTCATGCTCGATCACTTTTTGCGTGTTCAGGCTCCAGCTACAAACCAGATTCGAGGGGACTTTGTTTTTTAAAAAAAAATCTACTTGGCTTGATTTTGTTTTTAGCTCGAGCAAAACCTGAGGATGTTGCGCTGCCCATTCGCACAAATCGGTTAAAATGCCTCCAGAATCACCCCAAGCCAAAGAGTCCGAAGATTGTCCGGTCCCGATGTGGTAATAGCGTTTAGGATCCAACTCCATGCGGGTCAATCTTTGACGCAATTCCGAATAAATCGCCATTTGATTTCCGTAAAAGGGTTTTACCGCGCAATAACTGCATTCAAATGCACAGTTAGCCGCTGTCTCCAACGTCGTCAGACCACAGCATAAAAGCGCGGGCACAGATGCCGGACACTTCCCCCAAGTTACTTCCGGAGATTTTTGCCAAGTGATTTGCGGCGGTTTTGATTCGCATCGATTCGAAACAACATCCTGAGAGGGATATTCCCTTAACCGAGCGCGTAAATCCGCCATCCTTTGCCGAATATGAGCGATGAGCCTCTTCTTTCTTTGCCTTGATAAAAAAACCCGGCTGACCTCTTGTTCAAATCGATTCCATTCGCTGGCAAAAGATTCACCCCACATTTCGAGATCACGTGCGTTTTCGCATAATTCGCGCAAATCTTGATGCGTCAAACCATAGCATTGATGAATTTCCTCAAGACATTGATGATCCTTTTCTGAGAGAAACACATATAAAGTTCCCTGAGATTGTTTGGCTAAATCAATTTCTTTTTGCATAAAATTTTTGATTTTTTATGGTCGCGCCCATTTCACGCCAAGTTCTTTAAGCATTCTAAAATCTTCTTCAAGTGCCACACCTGAAACCGTCAAATAATCTCCGATAATTAATCCGTTCACGCCCGCATTCCATGCCTTTTTTTGATCCTTTCCCAATTGCCGCTTTCGCCCGGCCGCAAGCCTCAAACAGGTCTGGGGAAAAATCAACCGATACACTGCCAATGTTTTTAAAACTTCCGCGGTATCAATACCAGGTTGGTTCTCAAGCGGTGTCCCGGGACGCGGATCCAAAATATTCACAGGAACACACTCGGGATTAAAAGATCTAATTTCAAACGCGCAGCGGATGCGATCTTCACGAGTTTCTCCCATTCCCCAAATCACTCCGCAACAAATTTCAAGACCCGCTCCGCGAATCGCCTGCAAAGTTTCTTTGCGGTCTTGATACGAGTGCGTACTGACAACCTTGGTGTAGAAATCCGGCGAAGTTTGAAGATTGTGATTTACACGATGCGCCCCGGCTTCTCGAAGCGCCACCGCCTCCTCCCTGCTTAAAAAACCAATCGAAACATCCACTTTGATGGCAACTTGCTTTCGAATTTCACGAATCATTTCGATCACCCGCTTAAACTCTTCCGAATTCAATCGGCGACCGGACGTCACAATACAGAACTCCTCCGCGCCATTTTCCCGAGCTGTTCGCGCTCTTTGGATTGCTATCTCAAGTGGAGTCAGCTTAAATTTTTCAGTTTCAGAATGATGGCGGAGCGACTGAGAACAAAAACCACAGTCTTCTCCGCAAAGACCGCTCTTTGCGTTCATAATTTGGCACAGATCCGCACGCCTACCATGAATCACAGTCGTCAGTTCGGCTGCTAAATTCATCACCGCCCGCACATCTTCTTCTTTTTCAAGCTGAATTAAACGCATTGCAAGATCAAAAGAAATTCCGTTTCTTTTCAGCTTTTGATCACATTTCGGCAAGGACAAAGGCATCGAAGGTTTTATCATGTTTTAAGCACGCAAGCCGGCTGATAAGCGCAGGTCGGGTCTTCCGCCAAATAGTCGCCCGTCAGCGCGTAGGCTCTTGCGCGCGAGCCGCCGCAAGTTTCACGATATTCACAAAGACCGCACCGACCTTTTAAAAGCGATTCATTTCGAAGTTCGCGAAACACCGGATGATTGCGGTAAATTTCACCGATCGGTGTTTGAAGAATATTCCCGGTCGCGATCGGGAGAAAACCGCTGGGATAAACATCGCCGCGATAAGAAACAAACGCAAATCCTTTCCCTGAATTCACACGACCGGCTTGTTGTCGCACATTTTTTTTGCCATGCGCGCTCGATCCTAAAAGCGCCACTTTTCGAGCTTCTTGTTTTTCTTCCTGCTCAAGAAAATATCTGCGGTAATGCGGCGCTTCGGTAACTTTGATGATAAAAGAAACACGCTTCCCAAATGCATAAATCTTTTTAAATGCCGCGTCAAAAAGTTCCGGGGTCATCACTTCCACATCTTTTCCGCGCCCCATCGGCACTAAAAAGAAAACCTCCCAAAAAACAATGTCCAAGCCTTCCATCAGTCGCATTAACGGCTCCAAACGATCCTGATTATGAACATTCACCAGCGAATTAATCTGCACACCCAGCCCCGCCTCCCGCGCAAGACGAACCGCTTCCAGCGTCCGGTCAAAAACTCCGGGCGTACGGCGAAATTGATCATGAACAACCGGGTCAGCATCATCCAAACTAAACGCCAACTGATCCAAACCAGCCGCTTTAAACTCTTTAAAAACCTCAGGCGTCAATGCCGGCGTCACCGCGGGAATTGCCGCCGCGCGCAGACGCAAACGCTTGGCTTCACGAATCAACTCAAAGATATCGGGTCGTTTCAACGCATCGCCACCGCTAAAAACAACCAACGGTGCTCCCGCCTCCTGAATCTGACGCAAAAGCATTTTGCCCTGTTCCGTTGTCAATTCATCGGGCGCGGGCAATGGTTGAGCACAGGCGCGACAATGCACACAGGCTAAATCACAAGCGCGTGTCGTTTCCCAAATCACCAAAAAAGGCTTTTGATTAAAATCAAATTGATCATGAATGGGCATAATTCGAATCCTTCCTTTGATACTTTGCAGAGCCATTCTTTTCCAATCGGCTAAAAAAAGTCTCCGCTGCTTTTCGCGCTCCCGCAACACATCCCGACAAACCTCCCGATTGATACGATTGTGAGGCAAAATAAATTTCGCTTTGGTTTTTCAAGAGCGATTCGGTTTTTTGTTTCCAAGCGAAATAACTCATGTCATAGCTTGGCAATATCTCTTCGTAGCGCAAACCTTCTGACCATAACGGTTTTGATTTTAATCCGCTCACCGCACTAAAATCGTGAAGAATGCGTTTTGCAACTTGTTCGTTTGAAAACTCCGCAAAAGACTTTGACTTTAAGGAAGAACCAAAGATACGAACTAAAACTTTCCCCCCCGGTGATCGCCCTTCAAATTTAAAACCGGAAAAAGTGGCGCCTTGCATTTCGTAAGCTGGATCCATTCCGCTAATGATTCCGCTTCCACGCAAGTTATCAGGCCAGTCCTTTCGGTAAAAAATTGCATTAACCAAAAAAACAGACCGCACCGGCTGAAGTTTTAGGCATTCTCCGAGCTCCGGAAAATCTCCCTCAATCAACCTGCCGGCCGGCTTGGCAGCCAAACATAAAAAAATTGCATCCGCTTGTAATTCTTTTCCGTCCGCGCAAAGAATTTTCCAACCTTCATTGTTTTTTTTCAGATCCACAACATGAACACCGGTTTTCCAATCAACACCCGATGATTCAGCCAACTTTTCAACAAGCACGGAAAGCCCTCGCTTAAAACTACGAAAACCTGTCGAAATAATCGCCGAAGAGTTTCTTTTTGCCGCCCAAAATGCTTTTGTCAAACTCCCGTGTTTTGCTTCAAGTAACGCCCACTGCGGAAAGGATGCCTGCAAGCTGACTTGCCGAAGGTCGAGACCGAAAATGCTTCCCAAAAAAGGCTGCGCTAATCTCTGCAAAGCCTCGCTTCCAAAACGGCGCGCGATAAAACTCCCTAAACTCTCGGGCAAATAATCACGCCGGCGCGGCACCAAGCCTTCACAAGCCATACGCAATTTGCCCTTCAAACTAAGACAAGGCAAACGCAACAAAGTCGATAGTTTCATCGAAGTCATTCCACAAAAATCATCTGGCAAACGACAAAGCTTGTTATTCTCACGCAGAAAAAGACCATGGCTTTCGGGCTGAACTGAAATCAACTCCGATTCCAAACCCAATTCGCGGCACAAATCAAGCATGGCGGGTCTTTCCGTTGCAAACGCATCAGGCCCTTGTTCGATCAGGCAACCTTCATGGAAATGGGTTTGAATCATCCCTCCCAAACGCGGTGAAGCTTCGATACCGTGAACAGAAATAGGCCGCCCACGCCGCTGACTTTCTTTTTTTAAAAAATAAGTCGTCGCAAGACCTGAAATTCCACCGCCAATCACAACAACTTGCTTCAAAGTCATGATGCCGCCCTCTTTTCTCCGCCATCCTCAGAACTTGATTTCCAAAGCCTTTTTGCCTGCATTTGGGCGATCACTTGCTCCACCAATTTTTCAGCCACGGCCTGATCAAAATCGTCATGTTCACGCCGAATGACACCCCAATCCTGTAAATTCAAAGTCATCTCGGCTTCTAAATTTTGCTGACGCAGGCAAGCTGAAGCACAACTGAGTTTGCAGCCCTCGATGACAATTTTTTTTCGTGTTCGGGCTTTGTTGACAAGTGCGAGCACACCTCCGCCGACGCCGGTCATGCAGGACATTTCTGCGCCGCCAAGTCGATCAATACGAACCGCAATCCAGTTGGACATTTGCCCGGCATTGGAGCACCCAGAACAGGCATAGATGAGAGGTTTGATCTCTTTGTTTTGCATAAGGAGATATTTTCAACGAATCTTTTTTTGCTTCATATGATTTGCGTCATACAAGATCGAAATAAAACACCCGTAAACTACCGTATCTGGTGGTTTATTTTTTATGTACTACTATTCACAGGAGAAAACATGTCGGATCTGTTAACCCCAAAAAACATTCCTGCCGTCCGCAAACGCGATGGCTCAAAAAATTCATTTGATGGAGTTCGAATTCATCGCGCCATTCAAAAAGCAGCCCAAGCCACCGGAGAAATTGACAACGAAGAAGCTCTTATCTTGGCGCGCCAAGCCATCAAAGTGATTGATCATCGTGCGCCACAGGAAATTTCCATCGAAGAAATTCAGGACATTGTCGAACAGGTTTTAATCACATCCAATTATCCGCGCACAGCAAAAGCCTATGTCATTTACCGCGAAAAACGGCGCGTCGCACGCGAAGATGCGCGCACTGTGGTCGATGTCGCTTCCACCGTGAATGAATATTTAGACCGTCTCGACTGGCGTGTGAACGCAAACGCCAACCAAGGTTATTCGCTCGGCGGACTCATCCTTAACTTATCCGGCAAAGTGGTTGCGAATTATTGGCTTTCGCATGTTTATACCGAAGCCATCGGCAAAGCGCATCGCGACGCGGATATTCATATTCATGATCTTGATATGCTGTGTGGTTATTGCGCGGGATGGTCTCTTAAAACACTTTTACGCGAAGGCTTCAACGGTGTCCCCGGAAAAGTGGAGGCGGCTCCGCCCAAACATCTCTCGGCCGCGGTGGGGCAAATGGTGAATTTTCTCGGAACCCTGCAAAATGAATGGGCCGGCGCTCAAGCCTTTTCTTCTTTCGACACCTATTTAGCTCCCTTCGTGCGCACGGACAAACTCACTCATGCTCAAGTCAAACAGCAAATGCAGGAGTTTATTTATAACCTCAATGTTCCTTCACGCTGGGGCACACAAACTCCGTTTACCAATGTTACTTTCGATTGGGTTTGCCCCGAAGATTTGCGGCAGGAAAAACCTTTTGTCGGCGGCAAAGAAATGGATTTTACTTACGGCGAATTGCAAAAAGAAATGGATACCATCAACCAAGCTTATCTGGAAGTCATGCTGCAGGGCGACCGCCGTGGCCGCATTTTCACTTTTCCGATTCCCACATACAACATCACACCCGATTTTCTTTGGGATCATCCTAATAGCGAACTTTTATTCGAGCTCACCGCAAAATACGGGCTCCCTTATTTTCAAAATTTTTTAAACTCAGATATGAAGCCGAATCAAATTCGTTCCATGTGCTGCCGACTGCAGCTCGATTTGCGTGAGCTTTTGAAACGCGGCAACGGCCTCTTCGGATCGGCCGAGCAAACCGGCTCGATCGGAGTGGTTACAATCAACTGCGCGCGCTTGGGTTACCTTTACAAAGGTAATGAAACCGCCTTGCTTGAAAAAGTGGACTATCTGATGCAGCTCGCCAAAGAAAGTTTGGAAATGAAGCGTAAATATGTCCAGCGCTTGATTGACGGCGGATTATTGCCTTACACCAAACGCTATCTCGGGACTTTGCGCAATCACTTTTCCACCATCGGGGTCAATGGGATTAATGAATGCATTCGCAATTTCACCGACGGCCGAACCGATATTGCGAGTGAGTGGGGCCATGCTTTTGCCATTCGTCTGCTTGACCATGTCCGCACGCGCATTCGAGAATTTCAGGAAGAAACCGGACATCTCTACAATCTGGAAGCCACGCCGGCCGAAGGCACCACTTACCGCTTCGCCAAAGAAGATGCGAAACGCTTCCCGCAAATTCTGCAAGCCGGAACACCTGAGCGGCCTTATTACACCAACTCGTCGCAATTACCCGTGGGGCTGACGGATGATCCGTTTGAAGCTTTAATGCGGCAAGATGCTTTGCAAACCAAATATACCGGCGGAACAGTGCTGCATCTTTACATGAATGAGCGGCTTTCAAATGCAGACGCTTGCCGTAAGCTCGTGCGGCGTGCGCTTGAAAATTTTAAGCTGCCTTATATCACCATTACACCTACTTTTTCGATTTGCCCCAAGCACGGTTATCTGAAAGGAGAACATGAATTTTGCCCGACTTGCGACGATGAAATCATAGCTCAAAAACAAGCCGGTGAGTTTTCACCGGTTATTTAAAAAAGGAAGGGAAATCATGTCAAAAACAGAAAGTTTGATTCAGTTAAAGCCGGAAGAGCGTCAGCGCTGTGAAATCTGGACACGCGTGATGGGCTATCATCGGCCGGTTTCAGAATTTAACCCCGGGAAAAAAAGCGAACATGCTGAAAGACTGCATTTCCGTGAATGCCCCCAGTCCGTTGCCATTTGTAAATAAAACGGATCAAAAAGTTCCCGTCGCGGGAATTACGGGATTTTCCTCCGTGGATTACCCCGGAAAACTCGCGGCGGTCTTTTTTACTCAAGGCTGTCCTTGGCGCTGCACTTACTGTCACAACCCTCATCTGCAGCCGCTTGAGTCCGAGAGCGTGATCACCGAAGAAGCTATCGATTCTTTTTTGCACAGCCGAAAAAATATGCTTGAAGCGATCGTAATCTCAGGCGGTGAGCCCACCTTACATAAAAATCTTCCCCAGCTCGCGCAAAAGATAAAAGACCATGGTTATGCCGTTGGGCTTCACACCAACGGCATGCATCCACGCAGATTAAAAGAAATACTCCCCTTTTGTGATTGGGTTGGCCTCGATGTTAAAGCTCCCAAACAAAGCTATGCTTCACTCACAGGTGCGGCAGCTTTTGATCAAGTTGCGGATAGCGCAAAATTGCTGGCTGCATCGGACATCCCGCATGAACTGCGCATGACCTATCATCCAGATCTTTTAAGTGAAGCCGAAGTTCTGGAAACTGCGGAATATTTTGCGGGTCTGGGTTCAAAAACTTTTTTTTTGCAGCTTTTCCGCAATCAGGGTTGCGAAGCAAAGCTGCTGGACGAACCTGATCCGAAATCGGTGCGCGAGCTTTGCGCTAAAATTAAACCGTTATTTTCTTTTTTTGGTTTGCGAGGCGCAGCCGCTTGAATCTTGATCGGATTCGGTAAGGAAATCACGCAGCTTATCAAAATCTAAAATTTTGATCGCTTCTTTTGCCCCGGCAATCGCTTTCTTCTTTTTCATTTCTGCCATCACGCGAATCGTCGTCTCAACCGTAGTTCCGGAAAGCCGCGCGATATCCCACTTGGTTAGCGGAATCACATCCTGATGCTTTAGGCTTAAATCAAGCAAAGTGCGCGCAATTCTTACCGAAACACGATCAACACGGTGACAATGCCCGCACTCAACCGCTCTTAAACTAGCGGACATCCGTTTTAACACAGACTGAAAAACTTCCGGATGCTGCCAAAGCATTTGCTTAAAAACAGCAAGCGGAATCGTAAGAACTTCGCTTTTCTTTTCACTGATCGCCGTAACGGGATAACCTTCGCCGTCCAAAATCGGCAGGCAGCAGAACAAATCTCCCGGTCCCGCCACGCAAGTCGCAGAAGAAGCCCCCGAGAGCGCCGTATAGCCCAGCACCGCTTTACCGCTAATCAAAATCCAAGCATCCTGCGCGGGCTGACCGGCTTCAAAAATAATTTGTCGGCGGACAAACTTCCTGCGTGCCGCTTGTTTCGCCAAATCTTCAATCGCATCAGCCGGCAATTTCGATAAGTCCGAATTCGCTCGAATCGATTGAATCAAAACCTGAGGTATTTCGAATAAGGTTTCGGGCCGTTGTTTTTTTGTGATCATGTTTTTTTCTTTTTTTGATTTAAAAGTGAGATTTCTTTGAAATCTCGTGCAAAAGAAAAGCTGCTCCCCGGCCCTTGCTTTGCTTTCAAAATTGTCTTTCTAACCAGAACCCCAAACACTTTCGATAAATAAGGTCCGGGTATCACCGTGGCTTTCTTCACTTCAACAGTGGCTGTAGTTAAAGCATCGTCTTTTGACGCAATATAGGCCAATGCCCGAATTGCATACTCACAAGTTTTCGAATATAGCACATAGCCTCCCTCAGCCCTAATTAAGATAAGCTTATCTTAATTTTGAGACATTTCAACCTCTTTTTTTAAGACTATCACCATTTTAAACCAAGGGTAATGCTGATTCACACCTTAAAACTTCAAGCCTCTGCAAAGACTTGATGCCCCAGCTCAATTTATTAATAATGCCTGGTATCAATAAAGCTATTGCTTCGAGTTCATCAAAGCGAGCCAACGCCCTCCCAGCACCAAAACTAAATTCATCGAAATCGTTTCCTCCCGGTACGACAGCCTAAAAATCTCCGTTTAGTCAGAACGCTAAAGACAGGCAATCATAAATAACAGCTTTGGGCGCCTAATCCAATAAGGTAGAAGAGCACAGCCGCCCTCAATTCGGCTAAAATCTCAAAAAGGCCCGAAAAAAGCTCCTAAGGGGCACATGTGAGTCAATAATGGGTTGGCCTGCTGGGGAACATTCCCCTCGTTTGCCTTGGGCCATTTAAAAGCATAATAGACCCATCTAACAAAGCCCTAAGAGCACGCGATGTAATATGCCCTTTAATCGATTGGTCAAATTTTAGCCATGACTGGTTAATTTCCAGCCCAAGACAAACTCATAATCGCGTAATGAGCAGAGAATTTAAAAGGCAGGTTTCTGATCAATTTCCGTGTGACTAGGGTGTGACTATACCAAGTAGAAATCGATGTTTTTAGGTATCACACGATATCATCAAATATCATGTCTAAATCTAGCGCAGGTAATGGATTAGGTTCAAAACATTGAAGTTACGAAAATCTTGAAATCAGCTTTTAAGTCCGTTGCGTCTGCCAATTTCGCCACCCGGGCATAAACTGCGGTTGCGCCAAAGGCGCAGAGCCGAAAGAAATCGAGGCGCGGGGGAGAATCGAACTCCCGAATACAGCTTTTGCAGAGCCGTGCATTACCACTTTGCTACCGCGCCGAATCAATAAAAATGAGAACGAATGATAACTCTTTCGGGCATTAAAAAAAACTGCTTTTTAAAAATGACTTCCAAAAGAAATCTGAATAGCCTTACCCGATTCGATCAACCGATGATTCAACGGTACGGTTTTGATCTTACTCACAGCTTTCTCAATCGGAAACGCCTTGATTTGGTTTCCCACAAAACCCACCATATGATTCCATTTTTTCTGCGCGACTAAGTCGATCGCTGTTTTACCGAACAAAGTCCCCAAGTTGCGGTCATACGGAGTCGGTGATCCACCGCGCTGAATATGCCCAAGATTCGCAGCACGCGTCTCAAGACCGGTTGCCTTTTCAATGCGCTGCCTTAAATATTCACCCACGCCACCAAGCTTAGTCGGATAAGGATTAAGTTTGTCCGGGGCTTTTTCAATCGCCTTCTTCCCCTTCTCCTTAGCGCCTTCCGCAACCACAATCAACGAATAACGCTTGGTATGCAGCGCTCTTTCCATAACCACGTCACATATTTTATTCACGCTAAAAGGAATTTCCGGAATCAATATGACGTCCGCGCCGCCCGCAGATCCGGCATAAAGCGCAATCCAGCCTGCATTGCGTCCCATCACTTCAAGAATCATCACACGATGATGCGATGCCGCCGTGGTATGCAGACGGTCAAGCGCTTCGGTAGTAATCGAAACTGCCGTATCAAATCCAAAAGTATAATCGGTGCAGCTCAAATCATTATCGATGGTTTTAGGAATCCCGATCACACGAACTCCCTTTTTTGAAAGTTTGTTCGCAATCGAAAGAGTTCCATCACCACCCACAGCAATCAAGACATCAATTCCTAATTCCCGCAAATGCTTGATCACCTCATCGGAGCGGTCTTCAAAAATAATTTTCTTGCCGCGTTTGATCGGAACACGAAAAGGGTTAGCACGATTATCCGTACCTAAAATTGTCCCGCCTAAATGAAGAATTCCGGAAACATCATGACGATCTAAAAGGTGTCCGCGCTTTTCAATCAATCCTAAATAGCCGTCTTCTATTCCAAACACTTCCATCCCGTAAGCACAACGAGCCGTTTTAACGACAGCGCGAATAACGGCATTCAAACCAGGGCAGTCTCCTCCCGAAGTTAAAATACCGATTCGGATAGGAGACTGCAAAGGTTTCAAAAAGGACCGAACTTACTGAAGATTCTTGAGCTGCTCACCCGTCGCAGGGTCAAAAGTAAAACTACCGGGGAAAGTCTGACCTGTCCGCGGATTATACTTCGTGTGAAGCTCAGGTGCCTGCGCAGTTTGGTTATAAACCGGCTGCTGCTGAACAGGTTGCTGGTAAGCTTGCGGCGCATACTGCGGCTGATACTGCTGCTGCATCATTTCCTGACGAATTTCGCGTTTAGTATTTTCTTTTTGACGCCGCGCCGCTTCACCCGCGATCGCACCTGTCAAAGCACCCGCACCCGCGCCAATCGCGGTTCCCACACCGGCATTACCCGTTGCGGCTCCGGCCAAAGCACCAAGACCGGCACCCAATCCGGCACCCAATAAAGCACCTGATTCACGTTCTGTGATTCCGCCTGATTCCGTGGCGCAGCCACTAAAAAGCAAAACACCGGCAAAAAGCAAACTTAATGATTTCTGATAAACACGCATACTCTTTAACCTCCGTTAAAAATAAACTCTGCTATTAAGACGAAAAGCCCCGGGCTTTTTATTCACATAAAATGAGACGGCAACAACTCAAAAGGTTGCCAAAATCGGGATTATGATATAAGGTCAGCTTTGAAAATCAAAGATTTTTTTGCGCGGCAGATAGCTCTTCCATCCAACTCAATATCTTCTTGGCCATGCTCAACTTTGAGAGATTCGAGTGCTTACGGGTACGAAGATCCGAGTCCATAAAAACCGAAGTCATCGGGTTATGTCCAAAAGGGCAAACTTTTCCGGGTTCGTAGTAATTCGCCACGATGCCGGTCATTTTTTTCTTAAGAAGCTTTAACTTGGCATACTCCAGCCACTTCTCGGTTTCTAAACAAAATCCAATCACAAGCCGACTCCCTTTGATCGGTCCCAACTCCGCCAAAATATCTTTGGTTCTTTTTAAAACAACCGATTGCGTTTCACGCCGCTTGATTTTTTGGCGCTCGCGGTGCGCGGGCGTAAAATCAGCAACCGCCGCGGTCATAATCAGAGCATCACTGTCTTTAAAATGCTTCAGACAAGCAACGCGCATATCCTCGGAACTTACAACCGCGACATGCTTCGCACCGGCAATAGGCTTCAAAGCCGTAGGCCCGCTGATCAAAGTAACGTCGTAACCTTTTTTCACCGCAAGCCGGGCAAGTTTGTAACCTAATTCACCCGTCGAAAGATTGGAAATAAAACGCACGGGATCGAGCATTTCACGGGTAGGACCCGCGGTAATCAAAAGTTTTTTGATTTTATTATTGGAAGAATGTTGCGCCGTGCGCAATCGCGAGGATTTCACGAAAATCTCTTATTTTCCTGCAGCTAAAGCTTGAGTTACGGACTTCACAATCGTGTCAGTATCAGCGATGTGTCCGATGGCAGTTCTGCCGCAAGCTAAATAACCTTCAACGGGAGCAATAAAATGATGACCGGCTTTCTTGAGTTTCTCGATATTGGCTTGGGTCAGCGGATTTTTGTACATATTGTCATTCATCGCCGGAACCCACCATACAGGGGCTTGGGAAGCAAGCAAAACACAGGCCGCTAAATCATTCGCCATTCCGTTTGAAGCTCGCGCCAGAAAATCCGCCGATGCCGGAGCAACAAGGATTAAATCCGCGGAATCGGCAAGTGCCGTATGCAGAACATCATGAGGCGAATTCAGCAGCCACATGTCATCATAAACCGGATTACCGCTCAAAGCGCGTAATGTGTCGACAGTAACAAACTTCTTAGCCGCTGCGGTCAGAACACAGGTTACATCCAAACCGGACTGCCGCAGACGTTCGCTGATTTCGGGGGCCTTATACGCGGCAATGCTCCCCGAAAGGATGTGGACGACTTTCTTCTTACTCAGAGTCTTTGCCCTTTGCAACGGGTTCTTCAACATACCAAACGCGGTTATGCGCGATTTCTTCGAGAGCAATCGTGGAAACCTTGGTCGTAGAAGCCTGAGTTAAAGGCTGAGCTCCGCAAGCAAGTTCATTCGCGCGCTGCGCGGCAAGCAAAGCGGTCTTAAATACGCTGGAATCTTTTTTAGCCAGCAACTTTTCGAGAGGCACGTAAGTCATTCGTTACTCCTTATTTCAGTTTCTGCAGGATAATCCGTTCGATATCCGCCACAGTTTGTTCAAGGTCATGATTATACACGGTAAAGTCATAATGTGGAGCCTGTTTCATTTCCTGCTCGGCGGCGGCCAAACGCACCTCAATTTGCTCAGGTTTCTCTGTATTGCGCCTTAAAAGCCTTTGCCGGAGCACATCCACGGATAAAGGCATGATAAAAATGCTGATTAAGCCATCTTTCCCCTGCCAAACCCGCTTAATTTTATCGGCGCCCTGCACATCCACGGTCAAAAAAACCACATGCCCGGCGCTAACTTTTTCTTCTACGAACGCCCTAGGTGTACCGTATTGGTTCAAATGAACCTGGGCGCTTTCCAGCAATCCTCCGCGCTCTTTAAGATCATCAAAGTCTTTGCTAGTTGAAAAAAAATAATCGCGCCCATGCACTTCCCCCGCTCGCGGAGCCCGCGTCGTCATAGAAATCGAACGCATCCAATCCGAATGCTTTTTTAAAAGCTCATCCACCACGGTCGTTTTTCCGCCGCCGGAGGGTGACGAAATGATAACTGCCAAACCTTTACTCAATGTTTTGTACCTGTTCGCGAATTTTTTCGATTTCGGATTTCAGCTGAATCACTTCTTTGGAAATCTCAAACAGCTGCGCCTTAGAACCCATCGTGTTCGCCTCGCGGTGCATCTCCTGACAAATAAAATCAAGCGAACGGCCAACCGCTGAAGCCAATTTCATTTTACCCAAGAAGAGAGCCAAGTGGCTTTTCATGCGAACCACTTCCTCCGTAATATCACTGCGCTCCGCCACAATTGCGGCTTCACGGTAAATCCGGTCGGGATCAGCGGTAGCTCCGCTTTCGCGCAAGATTTCAACCATGCGCTTTTTTAAATTTTCAAACGAATGCCGGACATTTTTCTTCGCGGCAGTTTCAATTTTAACCGCAAGCTTTTGAATTATAGCCAAGCGTTCCGAGATATCCGCAGCCAAACGCTTTCCTTCCTCTTCACGGTTCGCCAATGCTTCTTTGAGCAAGCTCTGCAAAGCTTTCTCAAGCTCTTTCCATTCCACTTTTTTTGCCTCGGACGCCGCGTCATGAATCGTCCCGGGCAATCGGAGCAAATCATTCACTTGCAGTTCTCCGGTCAGACCATGCTCTTTGCGCAGCTTATCTGAAACGGAAAGATAATAATCTATCTGGTTTTGGTTCAATACCTGTTTCACTTCGCCCGTGGGCTCTTCAGAGTCGGACATCGTTAACGTAACCTTACCCCGTTCAATCGAAGCATGTACTAAATTGCGGATGTCATTCTCATAAGGAGTTAAAATCTGCGGAAGTCTTAATGCAAGCTCAAAATATTTTTGATTAACTGACTTGAGCTCAAAATTCCAATTACGGCCAGCAAAGCTGCGGCTTCCCCGTGAAAAACAAGTCATGCTGCGAATCATATATGGTCAAACCTCTTAAAAAATGAGTTCCGGAAAGTTGGAGATTATATCGGCACGGAGATGCGGGAACAAGCCTAAGATTTAGGCGGTTTGGGAAGCTTTCCCAAGTAAAATTTGAATTCGGTTCAAACATGTTTCTTTACCAATCACCTGCATCAGCTCAAACAATCCCGGGGTGACCTTCGTGCCTGAAACAGCAAACCGTAAGGGATGAATCAACACCGCCGGTTTCACGCCTAAACTTTCGGCTAATTCCCGCGTCATTTGCTCAAGCTTCATTGGATCGTCAAAACTCATGCCCTGAGCTTTTTCCGCCCAAGCCTTCACCCCCGCCACAGCATGCGCATCCGCGGTCATTTCAGAACAAATGACCGGATCAAGATCTAAATCTTTTTGAAAAACATAGCCCGCCTGAACTTCCAAGTCCTTCCAATTGCGCGCGCGCGTCTTATACAGCTTTAAAATTTTATCCCAGTTGGGATGCTTAGTCCAACCCGGTTGCGGCGAAGCCGCAGAGGAAGAAATATTTCGCTCCGCCCAGTATTC
Organism: uncultured bacterium; assembly: GCA_964562525.1. Taxonomy (GTDB): domain Bacteria; phylum Omnitrophota; class Omnitrophia; order Omnitrophales; family Aquincolibacteriaceae; genus Multiplicimicrobium. The sequence continues at coordinate 49,784 of CAZLTL010000010.1, read as the reverse complement.
AGTCATTCCGCGGGCGTATTCATCATCAGGCATATTTTTCAGATGCTGGCTGTTCAGCCACAAAAATTTTTCGGGATTAAAACGGGAGTTTGATTTGGTAATTCTTTTCAGCGAAAACTTTTTAACCAATTGCGGCAAATTAAAAATTTCTTCATTGCCCTCGGGCCCCCAACCCAAAAGCGCCAGATAATTGAGCGTGGCTTGCGCCAAATACCCTTGCTCGCGGTAATCCGATGCCGCCACCGCGCCATGGCGCTTGGAGAGCGGGGTTCCATCCGTGCCCATAATCAAAGGCAAATGCGCATATTTGGGCGGTTTCCAGCCGAAGGCAAGATAAAGCAGAATGTGTTTGGGCGTATTGGTAAGGTGGTCGTCGCCGCGGATCACATGCGTAATTCCCATATCATGATCATCCACAACCACGGCAAAATGATAAGTGGGATAGCCGTCGGATTTCATAATCACTAAATCTTCCCAAAGCGAAGAATCAAACGACACGTCATCATGGACACTGTCTTTAAATTTCACTATCTGCTTTGGCATACGAAAGCGCACAGCCTTCTTGCCTTCTTCAATAGACTCGTAAGCTAACCCTTTAGCGATTAATTCCGCGGCGGCTTCTTGATAACGGGGCAATCTTTCGCTTTGGCGAATCGGTTCCCCGTCCCATTCCAAACCCAGCCAGCGCATGGAAAAAAGAATTTCGTCTTCGTATTGTTTCTCGGATCTTTCGCGGTCAGTGTCCTCAATTCGCAGGACAAATTTTCCGCCTTGCTGACGAGCATAAAGATAATTAAAAAGTGCCGTACGGACTCCGCCGATATGCAAACGTCCCGTCGGTGAAGGCGCAAAACGAACGCAAATAGGTGCCGGAGGTAAGGGAGTTGAGGACATGGAGAAAACGCTCTTAATTAACCTGAGAATCGAACGAATCAAGGCGGTCGATCAAATGCACCACTTCGGAAAGATCCACGGGTTTACGCAAACAACGCAAAGCTCCCATCGACATCACTTCCCTTTCGGTGGCAGGCGACATAAATCCAGTCATAAAAGTGACGGGTACACGCCGTACTTCCAGAATCTTCTTATACACATCCGCTCCATTCATGCGCGGCATAGAAAGATCCAAAAAAACAAGCTGATAAGGAGTGGCTTCGATTTTTCTTAAAGCATCATCGCCGTTCAAAGCAAAATCGGTTTGATGCCCCATTTCATTCATTGTTTCGCAGAATTCTTGGCAAATCATTTTTTCGTCATCAATAATCAGGAGTCGTGCCATGGTGAATACTCGAAAAGTGTAAATGTTTTCTAATCGTTTCGTAATAATTCCGGTGACTGCTTTTAACCAGCCTGAAAGGCAATTTAAAGCGCGTCACCTCGATACTAAAACTATCGTCCACTTCTACAATTTCTTGACCATCGGCGGTGAGAACGGCTTTTGCATCGCGTCTTTCTCGGCGGATCGCGATGGCGATTTTCTCATTCGCGGGAATAATGGTCGGATGCATACTCGAAGCATGCGGACAAATCGGCGTAATCATGATTGAATCCACTTCGGGATGCACCACCGCCCCACCGGCGGAAAGAGAATAGGCCGTCGACCCTGTCGGAGTCGCAAGAATCACCCCATCTCCACGAAACGCAGCCAAAGTTTTGCCTGAAACCAAAATATCAATCGCGGCTAAACGGGAAACGCCCTCGCGGCTGATTACCATATCGTTTAAGGCGACAAGTTTGCGATCAACCTGATGTTTTTTGCTTTGTAAGCGGCATTCCAACATCATCCGCTTTTCAATTTTAAGTTCGCCGGCCAAACAAGCTTTCAATTCCTGGATCATTTCAGCCGGACGCACTTCAGTTAAAAAACCTAACCGCCCTAAATTAATTCCCAAAACAGGTACGGAGCGTTTTTTCATTTCGCGCGCTAAAGCTAAAATAGTTCCGTCACCGCCCAGGCTCACCGCCAAATCAGCATTCTGAAGGCAGGTCTGGGCATCACAATCAATGGAGCTTTTGACTTTAATCTTTTGCTTTTCAAGGAAGGTCTGAATTTGGCCGCTTAACCCCGCCGCGCCGGTTTTCTGCTTATTGACGAAGAGAGCTACCGTCTTTATTTTTAAATTTTTCATAATTGGATAAGCACTGTGCTTTTGCCGGTTGCGCCGATGGCGCAGAGGCTAAAAAAAAGGAAGGAACACATGTCAGCGGACAAGGGGCTGAGTATGGGAAGATGAATTCAAAGTCTGAAGAATGGAAGCAGTAATTTTTTCGGGAGAAAGCCCAATCCGTTCATAATGATAATCACGGTCACCCTGCTCAATAAATTCATCCGGTAAAGCAAAGCGGCGAACAACGGCATCATCTTTTTGATTGCGTTCCAAAAATTCCAACACCTTTGCGCCGAATCCGCCGGCGAGCACATGCTCTTCCAAAGTAAAAAGATATTTTGATTTATCCAAACTGTCTAAAATCAAGGCGCCGTCCAAAGGCTTTGCAAAACGCATATTCACCACACGCACTTGCACGCCCGAAGCTTTGAGTAAATCGCGAACCTGCAGCGCAATCTCCACCATACTGCCCAAAGCTAAAAGAGTTCCATCTTTGCCTTCCGACAAAATTTGACCTTTGCCGATTTCAAATTTCTCCTGAGGAACAGCCGCATGCGAAACAGGAATGTTACCGCGCGGATAACGTATTGCAAAAGTGTGCGGATACTCGACACCCATCTCCAACATTTGCTTCATTTCGTAAGCGTTAATCGGCGCCGCAATCACGACATTGGGAACATGGCCTAAATAACTGATATCAAAAACTCCGTTATGCGTTGCTCCGTCCGCACCCACCAACCCGGCGCGGTCCATGGCAAGAACAGTACGCTGTCTTTGTAAAGCGACATCATGCAAAATCTGATCTTGCGACCGCTGTAAAAAAGTGGAGTAAATCGCGCAAACCGGCTTCAGCCCGGCTTTGGATAAAGCGCCGGCAAAAGTCACGGCATGCTGTTCTGCGATACCCACATCATAAAGACGGTCCGGAAATTCTTTTTGAAACTCATTTAAGCCGGTGCCCGTAGGCATGGCCGCGGTAATTGCAATCACCTTTGGATCTTTGCGCGCGACTTCGGATAACGCATTCGCAAAGGCCTTGGTATAGCTGATTTGCCCTACCGCTGCTTTTTCGGAGACACTTAAAATCTTTTCGCCTGTTTTCGTGTTAAACGGCGTGACACCATGCCCTTTTTCAACATCTTGTTCGGCATAAGGACATCCATTTCCTTTTTTGGTAATGATGTGTAAAAGCGCGCACTCTTTCAGCGGTAAAACATGTCGCAAAGTCTGAACTAACCCAACGACATCATTACCGTCCACAGGACCAAAATACCGGAACCCCAATTCTTCAAATAAAATACCCGGAACAAAAAGATGCTTCATGCTTTCAAGTGACTGCGCGGCGAGTTTGCGTAAACGCGGAAATTTATCAAGCTGATGCTCCACATCCGAACGAATGCGGTTATAAACAGGGTTCGTAATAACCTTATTCAAATACTTGCTGATCGCACCGACATTTTTCGCGATCGACATTTCATTGTCATTTAAAACAATGAGCATTTCTTTTTTGAGATGCCCCGCGTTATTCAAGGCTTCATAAGAAAGCCCCGCTGTCATGGCTCCGTCACCGACCACCGCAACTACTTTTTCATGGGTCTTAAGATGATCACGCGCCGCGGCAAGTCCCACAGCCTGAGCAATCGCAGTTCCGGCATGACCGACAATAAAATGATCATGTTCATTTTCAAACGGTGAAGGAAATCCGCTAATCCCCTCTGTCTTACGCAGAGTAGAAAAACGGTCACGGCGGCCGGTAATCAATTTATGCACATAAGCCTGATGTCCGACATCCCAGCAAATTTTATCTTGTGGCGATTCGAGGACATAATGCAGCGCCATATTCAGTTCTAACGCGCCGAGACTTGCGCCCAAGTGTCCGCCGGTCTTGGAAACTGTTTCAATCAAAAAGTGGCGGTACTCTTCCGCGACTTCAGGAAGCTTCTCCAGAGGAATCTTCTTCAAATCTTCAGGAGAGTTAATATTTTGGATAAACTTATACATAGAAATTTTTAGATTGCCGGTTGCGCATTTTGCGCAGAGGCAAAGACATTACCGATTTGTTCGATAAATTTATACATCATACTTTTCTTTTTATTTGGCTGCGGCTGCATCGCATTCCATGCGGGCCACTAAATCATTGGCAATAAACATCAGTCCGTCGGCTTTCTTACCAAGCCCACGCACGTTTTTTTTAGCTTGCGCGATTAAATCCCTGACTCGCTCCTCAGCATCCGCCATGGGAATCATTTTCATATAGCCGTCCGAGTCATTCATGTCGTCGGCGATTTGAAATGCCAAACCAATGCATTCCCCGTACTTCTTAATGCTTTTCAATACGGGACCCGATGCCGCTGCGCTTAAAGCGCCGATCACCGCCGCCGCCCGAATAAGACATCCCGTTTTATGAATGCTGATGTAATCCAGCATTGCCATGTCCCGGTCTTTGACAGCAATATCCGCAACTTGGCCGCCAATCATACCAAATGTTCCTGCAGCCGTCGATAACTCGGACAAAGCCTTTATAGCAGCCTCAGCAGGCTTAATCCTGCCTACCCATTCAAAAGCGAGGGTCAAAAGTCCATCCCCCGCCAAAACCCCCATAGCTTCACCGTATTTTTTGTGGCAAGAAGGCTGCCCGCGGCGAAAGTCATCATTATCCAACGCCGGCAAATCATCATGCACCAATGAATAGGCATGTATCAGCTCCAGGGCTGCCGCCGCCGGAAGGGCTGATTTCGGACTTCCTCCGCAAGCTTTGGCCGTTGCTAACGCCAAAACAGGCCTGAAGCGCTTACCCGCGCCGAGAACCGCATAACGCATAGCCTCATGAATCATCGGCGGACATTGGGTCTTAGCGGGCAACTCCTGCTCAAGATATCCATTCACCAGCTTCAATTCATTTTTAAAATAGTCGGTGTAAGACATTAGATTAAATCTTCATCCTCGCTGTTTTTTTTCTTTGTGATCGGCTTTTTCTTGGACGGCGCTGAGTCATCTGAAGCATCTGCTTCAAACGGCATGGTTTTTAGCTCTCCGTTTAACCCCTTGGTTAATATTTCAATTTTTTTCTCAGCTTCCTCCAGCTTGGCTTGGCAAGCACGGGTTAGCTTCACGCCTTCTTCATATTGCTTTAAAGCTTCGTCTAAAGAAAGTTCGCCCGCTTCCAAAGCTTCCACAATTTTTTCTAATTCAGCCAAGGCCTTTTCAAACTGAAATTTTTCGCTCATTTTTTCCTTTCAAAAACGGGATAGCTTGGCAAAGCCTCCCGCGCTTGTCAATCCGCTTTCAATTCCGTAATTTCCGAATAAACTTTTCCGCCTTTGAGGCGTGTTTCAAGGCGGTCACCCTTTTTAAGCTGTGTGATCTTCTTAAGCACTTTTCCTTTGGTATCAAAAGCAATCGAATAACCCCGGTCCAAAACCGCCAGCGGACTTAAAGCGTGCAAGCGACCGGCTTGATGTTTCCAATTTTGTTCCTTCTGCTCAAGCAAATGACGGAAAAAGGATTGCATTTGACGGGCTTGTTCATCGACTCGTTCAGCTAATTGGTCAATGAGCTTGCGCGGCTCGCGAAAAGCATAGCTTTCAGCCAAAGTTTCCAGCCGATCTTGGTATTGTCTCAAGAGTCCAGTCATAGCGTTCTGAATTCGCTCAGAATCATCGCCCAGCTTTCGTAAAAGGTCCGCTTGGTTTTGAGTCACCAGCTCCGCGGCGGCCGAAGGCGTCGGCGCCCGTAAATCCGCAACAAAATCCGCGATCGTCCAATCAATTTCATGCCCCACCGCGGAAATCACCGGAATTTGTGATTCATATATCGCGCGCGCTACAACCTCTTCGTTAAAAGCCCAAAGGTCTTCCAAGCTTCCGCCGCCGCGGCCAACGATAAGCACATCCACACCCGCAATGGTTTGAAACTCCCGAATGGCCCGCGCGATTTCTTCCGCGGCGCCGTCGCCCTGTACTTTAACCGGATTTAAAATCAAATGCACCCCCTGAAATCGGCGGTTCACAATGTTTAAAATATCCTGAATCGCGGCGCCTGTGGGAGAAGTAACCACACCGATAATTTTAGGAAAAGCCGGAATCGGTTTCTTATGCTCTGAATCAAACAAACCTTCTTTCTGCAATTTCTCTTTGAGCTGAAGGAAAGCAAGCTGAAGCTCGCCCATCCCCTTGGGCTGGATTTTTTCAATATAAAGCTGATAGGAACCGCGCGGCTCATAAACTGAAACTTTACCGAAAGCCAAAACTTTTAAACCGTCTTTTAAACGGAACTTCAATCCCTGGTTATAACGGCTGAAAAAAACCGCGCTCAGCTGAGACTTTTCATCTTTAAGAGTTAAATAAATATGACCGGAGGTATGTAGTTTTAAATTCGAGATTTCGGCCTCAACCCAAATGGTCGCGAAGCGCGGTTCAAGGCAAGCGCGTATTTCACGGTTTAAATCGCTGACAGAATAGACTTGGCGTTTGGCTTGCTGCTGAAAAAGATCCATCATCATCCTGTAATCACGGCATCCATGCGAATGTCATGCTTCTCAACCGGAACATACCGTACTTTCTGTTCACAAAACCCCACTCCGATGCGGGTACTTCCATGCCACCGCTCCAGCAAACGGTCATAATGGCCTCCACCCCGCCCAAGTCTTCTGCATTGCGAATCAAAGGCCCGACCGGGAACTAAAATCAAATCCGGTTCCCGCACGCGCTTTTTTGTTTTTTGGGGATTGGGTTCAAGAATCTGATAAGCTCCAGGGCGCAAATCTTTTTTCAAATCACGAACTTCGCGGAATTCGATTTTACTTCCAACCACCCGCGGAAAAAAAATCTTCTTATTCAGCTTTAACGCTTTTGCCGCCAAAGAAAACAAATCCAGCTCATCTTTCGCAGCAGAATAAAAACCGATTGTCCGAGCATCCTGAAAAAAAGTGGTTTTTTCAATTTTCCGGCAAACAGCAAGACTGCTTTTTTTTCGTTTTGAAGGGGTAAAATGCAGGCTGCGGATGCGGGCTCGCAGCAATACTTTTTCGGACGATTTCTCTTTCACTGCCATCAATCAGCCTATTGCCGCGCGCGGTCAAGCCGCGCTTGCTCTTTTTTAATGTATTGGTCAAATTCACGCTGATGACGCAAAAATTCAACTTTCTCTTGTTCCAGCTTTTGGCGCTCTTGCGTCACCTCGCGGTACATTCTCGATTTTTCATCGCTTAATGCACGGCGTTCTTCCACAACACGCTTCGCTTCCGAACTCCAATCACGCCCTCCGGATGAGGCGCTCGCTGCCGCAAGCTGATTTTCAAGCGCCTTGATTTCCATTTGATATTGAGTTTCGCGATTCACAAATTCGCTCCAAGTTTGCTCAACTTCCCTGCGACTCCGGCGCCAATCTTCATTCTCAATTTGAAGCGCCGCGATTTCTTTTTTGAGCGCGGAGACATCAGCAACATCCCGGGCATCAGCGCCGGTTGTCTGGATTGGACGGCTCTTTAAATCGCTGACTTGGGATTCCAATGACATTTTTTTGTTTTCCGATTCCGCTAATTTCTGCTCGATGTCTGCCAATTTGCGACTTAACTCCGTCTCTTTCGACTCAAAACCGCTTTCACGATCGGCAAGCCGTCCGCGCAGATCCGCGATTGTTTTTTCATAGGCTTCTTTTTCGGTTTTCAGTTCTTTTTCACGCGCAATCTGCTGATCCCGCAACTCTTGAATTTGTGTTTGAAGTTTTGAGGTTTCGCCACTCTGATCCGCTTGAGCCGCTACTTTTGATTTAACGGTCATCAACTCCGCCTCAGCGCTTTTCTTGAGATTTTCAGCCGCAAATAGCTTCTGATTCAATTCCTCCACTTGCCGGGTCAAAACAGCTTCCTTTTCCGTTGTTTTTCCGGAATCTAAAAGCTGCGCCTTCAAATCCGCAATCTGCTTCTCAAGATCATTCTGCGTTTGAGCAAATTCCCTTGTCTTCTCTTTCCATTCCAGTTCTCTTTGAGCTAATTTGTCTTTCTCATATTGAGTTTCGCCACGCATCTCTTTAAGCTGCTTCTCATATCCGGCACGGATGCGGTCGCGTTCTAAATCAATGCTATCTGCTTTTTCCAAACGGGCATCCGCTTCGGCAAATCTCTTTTCCAAATCCGCCGTAAGCTGATTACGCTCAACCTGCCATTTGCGGCGCTCTTCCACCAGCTGCTTTTGCGAATCCGCAATCCGCTTTTCGCGGTCAGCGGCTTCGATTAATTTATCACTTACTGTTTTTTCTTTTAGAACGAGCGCAGCTTCGCGCTCACCGAAAGCCTTTTCTTTATTTTGCAAATCTTCAAATTTCTTCTGGCTCTCTTTAAGCCCTTGTACTTGAGCGCTAACTGCATTACGCTCATCAGACAAAGCGCGCTTTTCCGTTTCTAAGGCATTCCTTCCGTTCAAGATTTCGCGCCGTTCATCGTCAAGCCGGTCTTCTTCTGATTTAATTTTTTTGTCGAACTCCGCTAACTGTTTCTCAAACTCTGCGCGCGCACGAATCAACTCCTGGTCTTTAGACTCTAAAGTTTTTTCCTGAGCTCGAATCTGAATTTCCCGCTCTTTTAAAGCAGCTTCTGATGGACCGGAAAGAGCGGGTGCTGCCGCCAAAGCAGGATTGATTTCTGCTGATTTCCCGGAATTAGAACGCAAAGAATCGATTTCTTTTTTTTGATCTTCAGCCTTAACTCGCAGCAAACTGATTTCATTTTCGTATTTTTGAATACGCTCCGTCCATGCCTGCTCTTTTTGCTTTAGTTCAGCCTGAAGTAAATCCGCCGAATTGGAAGTCTGGGGTTGTGCGCGGCTTAAAATTTCTTCCTTGAGACGGTCAAGCTCCTGTTCCTTTTTTTTAAGCATTTGAACCTGGGCATCCCGGATTTTTTCCCAATCAGGGTCAATCTGAGCGCTTCCCGACGAAGCCGTTTGGGCGTGCAAAGCAGATATACCAAAAAAACAAATCACTCCAGCTGACAAAAGCTGAAGTCGGCAATGGCTGAATAATCTTTTCATAAGGGCGGTATTTTAGCCTGATTTACTTCGATTGGCGAGAATGGATTCTCAGGCTTTTAGTCACAAAAACGTAATCTCCCTTTCTTTCAAAAAAGGTCTTAGATGCTAGGCCTAAACAAGCGCATGAGGAGGCGTAGTGAAACGTGCGGTTGCGCCGGCGGCGCAGAGCAAAAACAAAATAGTGTCCCCAGCATGAGTCGGCACTTTCCGTTCACGTCCGCTAGCCGCGGCATTCACTTCAAGTCGGCCGCCCGCTTCGCCTGGTCTTCATTCTGTCCAAAGCTGACCTTAGTCAGCTTCGTCCTCCACTCAGCGGAATAAATTGCGAAGATCCCTTCGATTCATATTTCACAACCGTTTTCACTCAAAACCCATCAGATACAAGGCGTATGCAAATGAGCGCGGAGATGTATACCAAAATACATCGCACAAGCGAAAGCGGATACAACGCAGTAGATGATGGGTTTTCAGTGAAAAATGTCCCCAGCATGAGTCGAACATGCAACCCTCTCCTTAGGACGGAGATGCTCTATCCATTTGAGCTATGGGGACTCAATTTAATATCAACAGCTTAAAACTGAAGCAGAGAAAAGGAAGGATAACCGATGAGCTTAGACCGCCCATCGAGAAAGCCAAGTTCCCCTAAGAATGCGAATGCGGCAACCCGCCCGCCGATTCTTTCAACAAGTGTGCGCGCCGCCGCCGCGGTTCCGCCGGTGGCAAGCACATCATCGATAATCGCGACCTTCTGACCCTTTAAAACGCCGTCAGAATGAATCTCTAGTGTTGCCTCGCCATATTCCAATGCATACGAAATTTGTTCCGTTTTGAACGGAAGTTTGCCTTTTTTGCGCAGAGGGATAAACCCCTTTTTCATGCGAAATGCGACCGCAGGACCAAAGATAAACCCGCGCGATTCAATTCCGACGATGGCATCCACGGAGTAAGGTTCAAGTGCCGCAGCAATTTTTTCAATGGAAGCATGAAACGCGAGTGAGTCTTGCAGCAAGGGAGTAATATCTTTAAAAACAATTCCGGGCTTCGGAAAATCAGGAATGTCTCGGATTTTAGATTGAATTTGCTTAATATCCATTACAAGCGGGCCAATTACTTGGAAAGGTAGTTTTCAAGACGATCGCCTTGATCTTCCAAATATTTTTTAATTTTCTTGAGGGCCGCAGCTTCAATTTGGCGGACTCTTTCACGCGTAATATCAAAATGGGCCGCAACTTCTTCCAAGGTGTGCGTCTGGCCCTCCGCCAAACCAAACCGCAAATTCAGAATCCGGCGTTCGCGTTCATCCAAAGTTGCGAGCAGTTTCACAACTCGCTCGGAACACAAAACCTCGCTCAGAAGCGAGTCCGGATTTTTACTGGAATCTTCCTCGATTAAATCAATAAGCTCCGCGGAACCTTCCAAACTGATCGGCGCGTTGAGTGAGCTCGGACGTTCGACAATCTGCTCAATCTCGCGGATTTTTTCGACTGGCACTTCCATCACATCCGCAATTTCTTTGGCCGATGGAACCTTCCCTAAACGCTGGGTTAACCCGTCGCGAACCTTGCGCCATTTCGCGATAATGTCATACATATAAACCGGAATGCGGATTGTTTTACCCTGATTAGAGAGAGAACGCATTATGCCCTGCTTAATCCACCAAGAAGAATAAGTTGAAAAGCGGTAACCGCGCTCGGGGTCAAACTTTTCAACTGCGCGCATCAATCCCATATTGCCTTCTTCAACCAAATCCGAAAAAGGCAGCCCCATATTGGAATAACGCTTCGCGATCGCTATCACAAGCCGCAGATTCGACTTAATCATTCTTTCACGCGCGGCATGGCCTTCTTCGCCGCCTGCCTGTACTTTGCGCGCTAACGTCACTTCATCATCGGGGGTTAAAAGCGGGATATGCTCAATTTGATCGAGGTAAATACGCATCGCGGAACGGTCCGCGGTGTTTTCATATTCACCTTCCCCTTCACGCGGCAAAGTCATTTCTCTCTTCTTGGCGCGGCGCTCTTCCGGCTGCGGCACAAATGAAGGAGTTATCTTTTTTTTGAGAGTATCATCCAAAGCTTTTTTTCCGGCAGAAACCAATGGTTTTTTTACAACAGCAGCTTTTACTTTTTTCTGCTTAGAAACAGGCAAAGCCCGCCGCTTCACCTTTTTAACAGGTGAAGCTTTGCGGGCTTTGCTCGAGCTTTTGCTTTTCGATGCCTTTTTGGCAGGCATAATCTTAAAAAGCGCCTCTTACTTTTTTTTCTTTTTAGCGCGAACCACAGCCTGAGCCGCAGCCAAACGTGCGATAGGAACACGATAAGGCGAACAGCTGACATAGTTCATGCCGATACGGTGACAAAAATCAACCGAAGCGGGGTCTCCGCCATGCTCACCGCAAATACCCACTTTGAGGTCTTTACGAGTGGAACGGCCGCGTTCCACGCCCATGCGCATGATTTGTCCCACACCGTTTTCATCGATCGTCTGGAAAGGATCTTTTTCAAGAATGCCCTGATTGAGATATTCACCGATAAACGCGCCTGCGTCGTCACGGGAATACCCGAACATCATCTGGGTCAAATCGTTCGTGCCGAACGAAAAGAACTCAGCGACTTCCGCAACGCTGTCAGCGATAACGGCAGCACGCGGAATTTCAATCATGGTTCCGATCATATACGGAATCTTGAAGCCCTTGGCTTTGAAAACTTCGTCGATCACTTGGATCGCATCCGCCTTCAAAATTTCAAGTTCCTTCTTGGTTCCGATAAGGGGAATCATGATTTCAGGAAGAACTTTGATGCCCGCTTTTTTTACATTGCATGCCGCTTCGATAATCGCGCGTACCTGCATTTTGTAAATTTCGGGATAAGTGATACCGAGACGGCAGCCGCGGTGTCCCAACATCGGATTGAATTCGTGAAGCTTGTTCACTTTTTCTTTCACGATATCGATAGAAACCTTCATGACTTCAGCCATCTGACGTTGATTGCCTTCTTCATGCGGCAAGAACTCATGCAACGGCGGATCGAGCAAGCGGATCGTTACCGGCAAGCCGTTCATAGCCTTGAAGATACCTTCAAAGTCACCGCGCTGCATCGGCAAAAGCTTCGCCAACGCTGCTTCGCGACCTTTAAGGTCATTCGCTAAAATCATTTCACGCACTGCTATGATACGATCGCCTTCAAAGAACATATGTTCTGTGCGGCAAAGACCAATACCTTCAGCGCCAAAACCGCGTGCAACTTGCGCATCATTCGGTGTATCCGCATTTGTACGGATCTTGAGAGAACGCGTTGCATCAGCCCATTTCATCAATGTTCCGAAAGCACCGGTCATCTGAGCGGTCACCGTGTCGAGTTTGCCGGCATAAATTTCGCCGAGCGAACCGTCAAGTGAAACCCAGTCACCTTCTTTAATTGTTACGCCGCCGCAAGAAAACTGCTTCTTGGCATAATCAATTTTCACTTCAGGCGCACCGGAAACGCAGCAAGTTCCCATACCACGCGCAACAACCGCCGCGTGAGAAGTCATACCGCCGCGTGCCGTCAAGATACCTTCAGCGACGTTCATACCACCGATATCTTCAGGTGATGTTTCGATACGAACAAGAATCACCGGCTCGCCTTTGGCGGCAAGTGCTTCTGCGTCATCCGCGGAGAAAACAGCTTTACCTGTCGCTGCGCCCGGAGATGCCGGCAAACCTTTGCCGATCGCATTCTTCTTCTGCTTCGGATCGAATGTCGGATGAAGCAATTGATCAAGCGACTTCGGGTCAACGCGCAGAATCGCCTGATCCTGAGTGATTTTCTTTTCCTTCACAAGCTCAACCGCGATACGGACACCGGCCGCGCCTGTGCGTTTACCGTTACGAGTTTGGAGAATATAGAGTTTTCCTTCTTGGATCGTGAACTCAATATCCTGCATATCCTTGTAATGATTTTCAAGGCGGGTGCGAAGCGCATCCAACTGCTTATAAATTTTCGGCCATTTATCTTCAAGCACGCTGATCGGCTCCGGAGTGCGGATACCGGCCACAACGTCTTCACCCTGCGCGTTCACAAGGTATTCGCCGTAGAATTTATTTTCACCGGTCGAAGGATTGCGGGTAAAGCAAACACCTGTTCCGGATGTTTCGCCCATATTTCCGTAAACCATCGCTTGGCAAGTTACAGCCGTACCGAGAAGACCGCGGATTTCATAAATCTGACGGTATTTTTCAGCGCGCGGATTATTCCAAGAAATGAAAACGGCGTTGATTGACTTCTTCAGCTGTTCGAAAGCATCATTCGGGAATTCTTCGCCGGTATGCTTCGTATAAACTTCTTTATACTTGCGTACGATTTCTTTCAAGTCATTGGCTGAAAGATCCGTATCAAGCTCAATACCAAGATCCGCTTTTTTCTTTTCAAGAATGTGCTCAAAATCATCGTGCGGAACGTTCATAACAACGTCACCGAACATCTGGATGAAGCGACGATAGGAGTCCCACGCAAAACGTTCGTTTTCGGTTTTAACGATCAAACCCTGAACAACATCCGGATTTAAACCCAAGTTCAAAACCGTATCCATCATACCGGGCATCGAGACCGCGGCGCCGGAACGAACAGAAACGAGCAAAGGATTGTGACGATCGCCAAACTTGGCGCCCATCGCTTTTTCAAGCTTAACGATGTTTTCTTTAACTTGCTGTTCAAGACCTGCCGGCCATTGCTTATTATTCTTATAAAACTCAGCACATGTTTCCGTGGTCAGAGTAAATCCACCCGGAACCGGCACGCCGATATTGGTCATTTCAGCGAGGTTGGCACCTTTTCCGCCGAGAAGCTGTTTCATTTCCGCTTTACCTTCGGCTTTACCGGCACCGAAAAAGTAAACGTATTTAGTTTTAGAGGCTTTTGAGCCCGACTTTGCTTTGTTCTTAGTTGCAGTTGCCATTGTGTCTCCTTAGAGAGTTGTTAAAAAAATCATTGCAGCTTTCGGGGGAAAGCCCCCAAAAGAGCGCGAATTATAGCATCATCCTTCTATTCTGGATAGTAGAGAAAGATCAGCGATATTCTTGGTATAAAGATCCCGAATTTCAGTCAAAAGTCCCAGTCGGTTGCGGCGCACGGCCTGATCCTCGGCATTGACCATCACCTTGTCAAAAAACTCAGTTACGGGCTGGACCAAAGCTGTTGAATAAAGGTGGTTCGCAGCCTCAAAATCGCCGGCTTGAGCATGCCGCTTAACTTCAGCCTGCACGGAAGAATAAGCTTGAGCTAACGCTTTTTCCTTTTCCTCGGTCAATTGCGCCGAATCCCATCCTGAAAAAGTCTCTTTCGCGCCTTTCAGAATATTTGAAATGCGCTGAACAATTTGAACCGCGCCGACAAACGCGGACCGCGCTTCGCGGCTGACAAGATTCAGTTTTTCGTAGCGCACAAAAACATCCGCAAGATCATCAACATTGCAGCGGGTTACCGCCTGAAAAATCTCATGCTCCGAGGTTCCGGGTTTCACGCCGATTTCAAAAGCAATACGCTCCTGCAAAAATCGAATCAACCGGGCTTTACCTTCAGGCTTGGTCAACTTCGAACCATAAAGCTGTTCAATGGCAGTCACGGTTTCATTCAAAGAAAAACGTAAATTAAAAGCGTGCGCAAGCTTGACTAAAATTCCACCGGCACGGCGCAAAGCAAAAGGATCCTGGCTGCCGCTAGGTTCAATCCCCGTTCCAAAGGCGCCCACTAAAAGATCGAGACGGTCCAAGACACCGAACAAAACGCCCAGTTCTGACATCTGTTCCTGAACATGCACTCTTTTTTCCGCTAAATTTTTGGGAAGATACTGCGTCGCGATAGCGCGCGAAACTTCTTCCGTCTCGCCAAAATGACGGGCGTATTCTCCGCCGACAACGCCCTGCAGCTCAGGCATTTCAAAAACAAGATGCGTCAGCAAATCATTCTTCGCGAGAACGCATACCCGCTTCAAAGCTTCAGCCGACTCTTTCTTTTTCGCGAGACCGCAAAAAACGGGCGCCATTTTCTCGAGACGCTCGGATTTATCACGCATTGAGCCCAACGCGCCCAAGTAGGCTAACTGACTGAGCTTGTCGCGGTAACTCTCAAGGGGCTTCTGCGTATCTTCTCTGAAAAAGAACCGGGCATCTTTGAGACGCGAATCCAAAACTTTTTCAAAATCACTCGCAATTTTCTTTAGCCCCTCACGCTTGCCATTCATCACGGCTACAAATTTATTTTGCAAATGACCGTTCTGATAAACCGCAAAAACACGCTGATGTTTTTTCATGCAAGTCGCGAGCACTTCGGCCGGAAGCTCGAGATACTCTTTCGAAAAACCGCCTTCAAGCAAAAAGGGTTTTTCAACCAACTGAGCGCATTCATGCACGAGCTCTTCATCTAAATGTTTTTGTTCGTAAGTCCGAGTCAAGCCTTCACGGATCAAAGTTTCACGCTTCTCAATCGAAAGAATCACCTGCTGTTTTTCAAGCAATTTGTGATAAGCCTGCCAATCAGCTTTAGCAATTACAAAAGATTTGGGCGACAAAAAGCGATGCCCTAAGCTCTTGTTGCCCGAAGTCACATCCGCGATTTTAAATTTTAAAACGGAGCTGCCTAAAATGGCGACGATCCAGCGGATCGGGCGCGGAAACTTATAGCCGGTGGCGTCCCAACGAAGGCCACGCTTAAATTGCATGGTTTGAAAAACTTCCTGAATCAGCCCGGGCAAAACTTGCGCGACGGGTTTCCCTTTCAGTTCCTTATGCCCGAAAATGAATTTTCCTTTGGGCGTTTCACGAACCTCGACGTCTTTTTCCGTAATCTCTTTGCTTTTCATAAAACCCAGCAAAGCCGGCGTCGGCTTACCATCCGCCCCATGAGCTTTTTCAACCGAGGGTCCTGAGATTTCAAGGCTTAAGTCTTGCTGCTGAGCCGCTAAGCCTTCTACAAAAAAAGCAATGCGCCGTGGAGTTGCCTCAACATGAACGGCTGAAAAAGAAATACGTTCGCGTTCGAGTAACTTTGAAAAGGCAGGACGAAATTCGGAATAAATCAAATCTAAAGCGGAAAGCGGAAGTTCTTCCGCGCCGATTTCCGCCAATAAATTAAGCGATGAGAGTTGTTTTTTCATTTTGTTTTAATCAGAGGAAAGTTCTGCTCACGGCGGCTTTCCAAATACCCTTCCGCACAAGCCTTTGCCAAAACACGCACGCGCGAAATAAAACGCGGCCGTTCGTTCACGCTCACCGCGCCGCGTGCGTCGAGCAAGTTAAACGCATGAGAGGCTTTCAAACAATAATCATAAGCCGGCAGCACCAGTTTCTTTTCGATGAGCTTCTGCGCTTCACGTTCATAATCGTTAAAGTGCTGCTGCAGCATTTCCGCGTTGGAGCCCTTAAAATTAAACTCTGAGAATTCTTTTTCCCCTTGCAAATGCACATCGCCGTATGTCACACCATTATTCCATTCAATATCGAACATCGAGTTTTTACCCTGCAAAAACATCGCGATGCGTTCAAGACCGTAAGTGATTTCCGCGGGAATCACTTCGAGATCAATTCCTCCGCATTGTTGAAAATAAGTGAACTGGGTGATTTCCAAACTATCGAGCCAAACTTCCCAGCCTACGCCCCAGGCGCCCAAAGTCGGCGATTCCCAGTCATCTTCCACAAAACGAATGTCATGCGATAAAAGCGGAATTCCGACCGCCTCCAAACTTTTCAGATAAAGTTCTAAAACATTGGAGGGCGCAGGTTTCAACAAAACCTGGTATTGATAATAATGCTGAGTTCGGTGCGGATTTTCGCCGTAACGTCCGTCCGTTGGGCGGCGCGAAGGCTGAACATAAGAAGCCTTCCAAGGCTCAGGCCCCAAAGCGCGCAAAAAAGTATGGGGGGAGAAAGTTCCGGCCCCTTCTTCCATATCGTAAGGCTGAACAACCAAGCAGCCCTGCTCGCCCCAAAACTGGTTGAGACGCTGAACAAGCTCTTGAAAAGTAAGTGGTTTTTGTTTTTTGCTTTTTGCCATAGGGGCGGAATTCTAGCACAGACCATGGACCCTAGACCATAGACAAGAGCCTGAAATCAAGTCCAGTCTAATCATAGGGTCGATTTAAACTAATAAAAACGATTGGAACGTATCGGCAAATCCAGATGAGAGCTTAAGAAAATAGAAAGCCCCGCAGGGTTCTGCGGGGCTCAGATGAATCAAAAGCTAAAAATTTAAACCGTAATACGGTCTTTCAGCTTTTCGAACTTGGCGTTGCCAATCCCCTTCACCATGACCAGCTGGTCCACTGTTTGAAAAGGACCTTGCTCCTGACGGTAAGCAATAATCCGCTCAGCCGTCTTAGGACCAATCCCCTTTAAAGTCATCAGCTCTTCCGCTGACGCCTTATTTAAGTTAACCGAGGACTGCACCGAAGCCTGTGCTTCAGCCGCAGGGGCGGCCAAGGCAATCGAACTTCCCGCTGTCAGTAAAAAAGCCAATGCCGCCGAAGCGAGCAAACAGCTGATTTTGTTTCTATTCTTCATAACCCCTCCTTAATTTGATTGGGTCATTCATTGGTTGATATGACAAAAGCTTAAATTATTATTTGTTATATGTCAATATTATTATTACTTTTTGTCATATTATTTTTTTACATGAGCTTCTTGACGAGGGACTGATTTTGGCTAGGATAGAGCAGGTTTGATCTTTATCGCCCGCTCAATTCAATAAGGACTATTTTATGCTCAAAAATCTTGGCGCCCGGATGCGAGAACTCCGCAAACAAAAAGGCCTCACCCTGGTCGAGATTGCCGAAAAAACTGGCGTTGCCCAAGCAACCCTTTCTCGAATTGAAACAGGCGTCATGATCGGAACGATCGAAAGCCACGCTAAAATCGCCGAAGTCATCGGAGTTGGGCTGCCCGAACTTTATCAAGACATTGATGACCGCTCCGCAAAAACCGCGGTAGGCAAGGAAGACGATCTCAAAAAAGCCAGCACGCTTAGCCGCAATGTCCGCGTCACTCTACTGACCCAGCAAGTCGGCAATAAAAAAATGACGCCGCTTTTAATTGAGCTTGGTGCGAATGCTGAAACTGAAAAAGAAAAAAAAGAACGCGGCGTGGAAAAATTTGTTTGGGTTCAGGAAGGTGCCGTAAAGGTAAAGCTGGAAAAAGAAGAGTTCGACCTGAAATCCGGCGACACTTTTTACTTTGACGCTTCTTATCCGCATCAAATCTTCAACGAGAGCGCCAAGGCAGCTAAAGTTTTTGTCGCGGTTTCCCCCGCCAAGATCTAAATCAAAACGCAGAAATCAAAGATCAGAGCCACAACTAAAAGCTAAAAGATCCCCAAGCTCATCGTAATGCTTTTGATCTAGGGTTTTAATTTTTGAGTTCTGAGTTCTAAACTAAGTAAACCTTATCACCGACCGCAACGGGTTTCGTCACTCCAATTCCGACATCTTCTCCGGGCTTGCCGCTTGGGACAGGAATGCGGTTAATCTGAATCGACTTAAGCTTCATCTTTAATTTTGTTTCCGGACCTTGAATTAAAATCGTTGCACCCTCTTTGAGTTCAACATTCATAACCTTAAAAGCGCAGGCATTGGCTTTCGCGAAGTAATAAGCGATTTCTCCCACTAAAATGCCGGGCGCAGGCTTCGCCTTAACAACAGGTGCCGCCAAGGTTTTTAATTTATTTTTAACCGGAACAGGCTTCACCGTCGCGGCTTTAGCCTTGGAAACTTTGACGGGCTTAGGTTTTACGGTAGCCTTCGCTTTTTGGGCGGCAATTTTTTTAACCGTCTTAACTTTTGAAGATCCCCTTTTTACGGACTTCTTTTTGGGCAAGTTTTTTGAAGCACCTGCGCGAACCGCTCGCTTCGTTCGCTTCCGCTTTTTTTTATCTTCAGAAAATCCTTCATCAGCAAAGCGCTGCAAAGATCCCTGAACCCAATTCGCTATTTTTTTCAGCCAAGATGATTTTTTGTTAGCCATAGAAAGTGTTTACGGAGAGAAAGAATAAAAACTTAATCTTTCGAAAGTGAATGATTCATCCATGCGGCATATTTTTTGGATATTTGAGTCACAGGCAAACTGATCAACTCGGGCAATTCATAAGAGTGATTCTTCTTCAAGAACTGTTCTATTTTTTGAAACTGACTTGCGGTGGTCTTAATGATTAATTGTACCTCGCGGGATTTTTCTTTTTTTCCCTTCCAACAATAATGCGACTCAATCGAGGGTATCAATGAAACACAAGCTGCCAGCTTTTGCTTAACTAATAAATCCGCAAGTTTACGGGCAGAAGATAATCGGGGCGCTGTCGTCAAAACACAAACAAAGCGCATGCTCGCTTAACGTTTATTTAAAGAGGCGACTAATCCGCGTTCCGTGGGCGCTAATGAAACGTGACCTTCACGGGAAAGCCATCCCAAACTCATCAAAACTAAATCACGGTTGCGCTTGAGACTGTCAACAATCGTATCAACGGGCGCGGTTGTTTTTTTATCCAGCAAATTCCAAATTTCTCCGGCGACAATTCCAATTTCTGTAATCATAAACTTTCCTTTTATCCGTTAAAAAGAGCACCTCTGATCACGGGTAAACTCTTCAAAACAGTTAGTAGAAGTATAGCACAGCATCAGGCGCGCAAAGCCTAATTTTACCGCAAAAACTGACCTGTATAGGACCCTTGGACACGGGAAAGCTCGACCGGAGAACCTTGGAAAAGAATATCCCCGCCTTCTTTTCCCCCTTCAGGACCCAGGTCAATGACATAATCCGCGCTGCGAATCACATCCGAGTGATGCTCGATCACAATCACCGTATGTCCCTGATCACGTAATTCAAAAAGCGCCAGTAAGAGCTTAGAAACATCCTCAAAATGCAACCCCGTTGTGGGCTCATCCAAAATATAAATGGTTGGACCGAAAGCTTTTTTGCTTAATTCGGTCGCGATTTTAATGCGTTGCGCTTCTCCACCGGAAACAGTCGTTGAAGGCTGCCCTAATTTAATATAGCCCAACCCCAACTTTTCAAGCAGAAGCAATTTATCGCGGATCGAGCTGATTGAATTAAAGAAAACAGCGGCTTCCGAAACAGGCATATCCAAAACTTCCGCGATATTTTTCCCCTGATAGCGGACTTCAAGCAATGAATCCGTATAACGCTTTCCCTGGCAAGATTCGCATGTGACATAAACATCCGGCATAAAACTCATCTCAAGTTTCATCAACCCTTCGCCGCGGCACATTTCGCAACGTCCACCTTTGAGGTTAAAACTAAAATGCGACGGTTTATAGTTTCGGAGACGCGCCAATTCCACATGTCCAAACATTTGGCGGATAAATCCAAACACGTCCGTATACGTCGCCGGCGTGGAACGCGGTGTCCGGCCAATCGGCGATTGATCAATTTCAATAATGCGCTCAATTTTTTCGGCGCCTTCCATTTTTTTGTGCGCGCCCACCGCGTAATCTGTTTTCCAAAGCCGATTGTGCAAGGCTTTATAAAGCGTGTCATGTACCAAAGTACTTTTTCCGGAGCCCGACACACCGGTAACACAAGTAAAAAGACCCAAAGGAAAAACCGCGTCTACTTTCTTAAGATTATGCTCCGCGCAGCCGCGCAAAATCAGCTTAGGAGCTTTTTTAAAATCAAGCCGCGGCTTATCTATTTTGATTTTCTTTCTGCCGGCTAGATAATCCAGCGTAATTGAATGTTGAATCGCCGGTTGCGCCGAAGACGCAGAGGCAAGAAGCTGCTTGATCGGTCCCGCACATAAAATCTCCCCGCCATGCACTCCGGCACCGGGGCCCAAGTCAATAAAGTAATCCGCACGCAGCATGGTTTCTTCATCATGTTCCACAATCAAAATGGTATTGCCCTGGTCACGCAAATTCTCAAGGCTTTTAAGCAGTTTTTCATGATCTCGCGGATGAAGCCCAATACTCGGTTCATCCAAAACATACATCACCCCAGTCAGCCCCAGCCCCAACTGCGCGGCCAAACGAATACGCTGCAGCTCTCCGCCGGAAAGCGTATTCACCGTGCGGTCCAAACTCAAATACCCGAGCCCTACATCATTTAAAAATCGAATGCGTAAGCGGATTTCCTTCATAATGGGGTCGGTCACCGAGCGCATTTTCTCAGGAAGCCGAAGCCCGTCAAAATAAGGCACAGCGGTCTCCACCGGAAGCTCCGTCATTTCGATAATGTTTTTTCCATCAATCTTAACCGCAAGGCTTTCTTTTTTAAGGCGTTTACCTTCGCAGTCAGGGCAGACATCCGTTTTCATAAACTGACGGATTTTTGAGCGGATATTTTCAGATTCCGTCTCATGCAGAAGACGCTCCCATTCTTCCGTTAAACCCGACAAATTCCCATCTCCTAAAAGCAACGCTTCCCGTGCGGCTTCCGGCCAATCCCGAAAAGGAGCTTTAATTTCAAAGTCATATTTTTTGCTGAGGTCGTAAACCAAGTCTTCAATAAAATATTTATTAAACGAGAAAAAAATATCTTCATTGAGAGCGCCGCGCAAAAGAGGTTTTTCGGGGTGGAGAATAATTTTCTTTTCGGAAATCGTGGAAAGCTTGCCCAAACCGCGGCAAGACGCGCAAGCACCATACGGGCTATTGAATGAAAAAAGGTTAGGCGTCAGTCTTGATTTAAAACTTGCGCCATCTTCAGCGCGCGCCAAAAGAAACCGCTCAATGGCATCCGGGCCGGTTTTCTTCCCGTCCCAAACCACGACTTCACCTTCCGCGAGCTCTGCCGCAGTTTGAATAGCTTTTTCTAAACGCGAACGGTCAGAAGTTCGAATCGTCAGCTCATCGACAATCACTTCAATGTCATGACGGAATGTTTTTTTCAGCTTTGTATCAGGCTTGATCCATTGCGGTTTACCGTCGACACGGAGATAATCGAAACCCTTTTTAACCAAAACCTGAAACACTTGATTGTGCTCCCCTTTCCGGCCACGCACCACGGGCGCTAACACAGTCAGCTGTTTTTCTTTGTACCGCTCTTCAAGCCGGTCAGCAAGATCTTCAAGCGCAATCCCCGTATTTTCATCAGCATCTTCCGAGGCTCCGGCTTTAGCAAAAAGCAGACGAAGAAAATCAAAAATCTCGGTCGTCGTTGCCACAGTGGAGCGAGGATGATGTGCGCCGGACTTTTGGTCAATCGCAACACTGGGCGAAAGCCCGCCGATATAATCGACTTCCGGCTTTTTTAACTTTTCAAGAAATTGACGGGCATAGGAAGACAAACTTTCCAGATAGCGCCGCTGCCCCTCAGCGTAAATCGTATCAAAAGCGAGGGTCGACTTACCCGAGCCGGAAAGGCCGGTAATCACGGTGATTTTATTGCGCGGTATTTTGACCGAAATATTTTTGAGGTTGTTTTCGCGAGCACCACGAACTGTGATCCACTCTTGAACTAGGCCGGTGGCCGGAGGCTGAAGAACCGAGGATTGACTACCTGGTTTCATTTTCACCTTAAACCTCAGTCAGCGAATGCTCAAAAAAGCTCAGCCGCAAGGCACAAGCAAACGCCCGCGGAGCCGTAGTGAAACCTACGGCGCACAAGGAAGTTTGTCTTGTAACGCAGCGGGTGATTTTTTTCAGCATTCGTTATGTCCCGATTTTGACGGAATAGAAATATTTGCGCAAACAGGCAATCGCGGAGAGCACAGCCAAATAACTGGTTTTCGGATTATCCGGCGAAGGAACATTGGAAGTAACACATTCGATTTTTCCGAATTTCCCTTGCACTTGGATTTCATGTTCATTCCGTTTCCAGCCCCGCGCCGACCAAATTTCGACCTGAGTCTTTTTTGCTCCGGCTCCGGCCAGGCTCAATATCATAGATACGTTGATATTCTTAGGAAATCCTGCAACCGCTTTTTCGGCTGTGCCGCGAAACAAGCAAACGGGAGTCGTGCCTGTTAACAAGCCGGCAATTTTCCTGCCTTTAAAATAAGGCGCGCCTTCAAGAGCTTCCGGCGGTTTACGCGTAATGAGTTTCACTTTAAGCGGACCGGCTTCGCGCGCGGCGAGCACGCCGTCGATGCCGACGACCGCTCCGGACGGGCAAAGAACTGACGACTCAGGATATTTTCTAAAAAATCTCGGGCTGACTGCCAGCAATCCGCCAACGCTCATAATCAACATGGATTTCCCGAGCGGTACGGCTTTCGAAATTAAATTCGTGGCTAAGTCAGGCGTTGCGGCTTCAATCAAAAAATCAGAGTACTCGATCGTTTCGTCGAAATCCGCCAATTCCGCGCGAGAACGCATTTTCTTTAAAAGGTCGCGGGCTTTGTCCGTGCGATGCTCGCAAATATAAGCTAGCTGAGCAAACTCAGAAAAGTGCGTCTGAAGCGATTGCGCGAGGCGGGCGCCAATAGCACCGCAACCGATAAGTCCGACTTTGACTTTTTTCATGGAGACTTTTTAACCGAGCAGCGCGGGAATCGAAGCCTTATCCGTCTTAACTAATTTGTTCTGCGCATCCACGGAAACAACCAAAGGATGGTGGGTCAAAAGTTCTTTCTCGTCTAAAACAACAAAGGTCATCACAATCAGCATGTCGCCTGGCTTACCGTGCTTCGCGCATCCGCCGTTTAAACAAATTTTACCGGAACCCGCCGGACCGGGGATGGCATAAGTTTCCATGCGTGCGCCATTGGTCAAGTTGGCAATAGTGACTTTTTCAAACGAAACAAAGCCGGCGGCTTTCATCAAGGTTTCATCGATAGTAATGCTGCCTTCATAATCCACTTTCGCTTCCGTAACCGTAACGCGCTGAATTTTTCCGCCCAAAATCTGTCTTTGCATTAACGAATCCTCTCAAATCATCATTTTATAATAACAAACAAAAGCCGGATTACCGGCTCCTTGAGGCAGGGATTATAACATTGTCAATGAGCCGTGTCTTCCCGACAAAACAAGCCGCGACAAGCCGCATTCCGCTTTGCCCTCCTGATGTAATCGGCTTTAAGGTTTGACCATCCACAAACTCAAAGTATTGCGTCTTGATCCCAAGCTGCCTTAAATCCCACAAAGCCGCTTGGCGAACGCGGAACAAAGGCTCCTTCGCGGCCGCTTTTTTAACCGCGGACTTTAAAATCTGGGCAAATAATCCTGCTTTCCGGCGGTCAGAAAAAGATAAGTAGCGGTTCCGCGAACTCATGGCCAAACCGTCGCTTTCGCGCAAAGTCGGCAAAACCTTCAGTTCAACCTGAAATTTAAAATCCTCAATCAACTTTTTGATCACACGGGTTTGTTGCCAGTCTTTTTCACCAAAGTAAGCGGCGCATGCGCCGGATAAATTAAAAAGCTTGGCGACCACAGTGGCGACGCCTTCAAAATGCCCGGGACGGTATTTACCGCAAAGTGAGTTAATTAAATACGGATTCTTCACCGCATCGATTTTGACGGAACAAACCGTACCCACGGGGTAAATCTCTTCGACAGAAGGATAAAACAAATAATCCACCCCCGCCTTTTTTAAAAGCGCGGAATCTTGCTTTAAAACACGCGGATATTTTTTAAAATCTTCTTTCGGCCCGAATTGAGTCGGGTTCACAAAAATGCTGACCGCGGTCAGGCTATTTTGTTTTTTAGATTTGCGCACCAACCAAAGATGCCCCTCATGCAAAGCCCCCATGGTCGGGACAAAGCCGATCGACTTCCCGCTTCGGCGGGCCTTCTCAAGCGTTGCTTGAAATTGTTTGGCAGATCGAATCAGAATCATATTTTTTAACTCCGCTCAATTCAACGGCAGATAACAAAGATAACATTTCACGAACACTCTTTCTAATTTGCGGATGTTTCCACTCAGGAGCAATCTCGGCGAGCGGAACAAGAACAAAAGCCCGAGCTTGAAGCCGCGGATGTGGGACAATCAAATCCGCGGTTAAAATTATCTCTGAGCCGTAAAAAAGCAAATCTAAATCCAAAACACGCGGAGCGTTGAGAGCACCGCGCACGCGCCCGGCCTCAATCTCCATCATCATTAAAAGTTGATGCAATTCCTTGGCCGGCAATTCGGTATCAAATGAGCATATCGCGTTCAAATAGTCAGGACCCCCGCCATCAACAGGAGCGGTTTCGTAGAAAGAGGATGCCTGCCAGGACTGCGGAAGAGCCAAGGCTTTTAATGCGCCCAGTGCCGAAGTTAAACACGCCTCTCGCCGTCCGAGGTTGGCTCCCAAACCTATAAAAACTTTGTTTTGCATGAGGCAAAGTATATCAGACCGACACCTTGGGGAGATAGGCTCAAAAGGATGCTCATTGGGGGCGGCAAAGAAAGAAACCCTATGATATTCAGCGCGGATTCTAAATGGGAATTAAGCGACGCTGTTGCGGTTAGGAAACTGGAACTGAAACTCAGGGTTCATGCGTTTTAAATCGGCGGCAAGCTGAGCCACTTTGGCTTTCATGGCGTCATTCTGTGCTTCATTCCACTCATAAAAGGCGCTCAAGAACTCATCCATTTTCTTGTCATAAAAATTTTCTTTTTCATAAAGATTAATTTCTGTGACCAAACTGTTAAAGTGCTTATCCCGGAATGTCTGCACAAAAGTAAAATAATCTTCACGGACCAATTCTATAATCCGCTGATAATACTTAAAATCACCGGCCATTTTCTCCAGCACAAGCGCGATACCGGTTTTCTTGCGGTTCATCTGCTGATGATATTTGGCGGCTTCAGCATAATATTGCGCGGCAAGCTCCTGATAATGCCCGTCCGTGGATTGAAACAAAACCTTGCGCTTGCTTTTATTCGTTAAATCCTGAAACAGTGATGTGTGCATCAAAAGGTGATCCGCGTTCACCTTGTAAATGAAGTAACGCACCGTGCGATCTTCCGTGCTTTTCACCCACTCCATAATGTCGCTAGAATGTTTGGAAAGATACGGATCGGCCATTTCGTGATACTCCGGCAAAGCAATCGCAAACATCAAATGCGCTAAATAAACATTCACATCTTCATCGGTGCTTTGCTTTCGTACTAATTGCGGGTGCTCTTCTTTGGTCTTAATAATCGCGGATAAAAGAAACCGCAAAGCCGAGTCACGCTCGTTCGCGGTCATATCAAAATAAATAAACTGATTGTCGGGTTGTTTTTGCTTTTTCATATAGATCAGATTATAGCATTTAAGCCTTTTTTAAATTATTTATCTTCTATTGAGAACATAGCATAGGACATTTATGAAGTCAAATTTCAGGCTAAAAAAGCTTCTCTAGAGGGAGATTTTAGGTGTTTCTAAGTAATTGCGCACGGACTTTAAGGGATTTAAGCGGTTTCCCAAGTCGGTACAAAAGGAACTGATAGAGCATATTTTGAACCTCAACCTCAGCCTGAAGCGTGAAAGTTTCACGCAAACAAGCCTCAATGGCCTGAGACGACAAAAAACGAAGCAACCGAAGAGACTCCGCCCCGATTTTTTTGGAGCCCAAATCATCCCCTTTATGTGCGGAACACAGCAATCCGCCTTCACGCACAGAAAAGAAAGCGGATTCCGGCAAAGGTACGGCACATTTCAAGCAATGATCTAAATGCGGCTGCCAACCCACTTCATTTAAAAGCTTCATTTCAAAAAGATTGCGCAGTTTAACTGCAGGCAGCACGCTTAAGTATCGAAAGCAAATCTGCAACAACTCAAAAATTTGCGGATGCGGATCGCGAGTTTCCGTTAACTCTTCGGTCAGCTCACAAAAAAAGGAAGCGTCGAGAAGGCTCTCCAGCGATGAACGCATATGCGGATAACTATCGATAATCGAAGTTTCGGAAACCAACTGAAGATCCGAACGCTTTTTCTCGTAGAAAAGAATTTCAAGATTGGTGAAAAGCTCAAACTCAGCACCGCGCCGTTCGCCTTCGCGGTGAATCCCCTTGGCAATCCCCTGAATTTTTCCGTACTCACGCGTAAAAAAAGTAATGATCAGCGAGCTGGAACGAAAAGGCCGCGTGCGAAGAACAATGGCTTCGGTTTTCAGTATCATTTTGGCTCTGCGCTCCGCGCAACCGCGAGATGCTTCAAAATTTGATTCTGTTTCTTGTGCATTTCGGCATGGTCTTTACGATTGATATCGTTATAGCCAAGACAATGCAAAATGCCGTGACAAAGATAAAGCGCGGACTCGTATTCAAAGCTGGTTCCATATTCTTGAGCATTCCGCTCAGCGACATCCAAACAAATGATGATCTCTCCCAGGAAAAGCGGCGGATTTGAGTTCAAAACCTTGGAAGAAAGCTTAACCTTACCTTTTTTCTCAATGTAGCTGAATGAAAGGACATCCGTTGTCCCTTTGTGTTTCATCAGCTTCTGATTCAGCTCGGCCATCTTCTTATCACGCACCAAAATCACACTGAGCCCGGCCGACTTAAAATTAAGCGCCTTTAAAACGGCCTCAGCGTATTTCCGAAACTGAGGAAACAGCTTCTCGTCCGACTTTTTATGGGAAGATAAATCAATAAATAATTTCATAGGTTGGAATCTATCACAATTCGCTCAAAACAGCTTGGATGCTAGGCACAAACGAGCAGTCGAAGGAGGTGTGCGGTGAAACGCACATTGACTGAAGGCTGCGAGTTTGTAACGCCGCAGACGAGCCGTTTTCAGCGAATTATCTCTGAGCGGTTTCGTGCGACTCGTACGCCTTAATAATACTGCGAACCAACGGATGTCTCACCACATCCTTATCGTCCATCTGAATAAACTCAATCCCTTCCACATCAGTCAAAACCTTTTTGGCTTCGACAAGGCCGGAAAGCTGGCCGCGGGGTAAATCGATTTGAGTCACGTCGCCGGTTAAAACCATTTTGGAAGATTGCCCGAGACGGGTCAAAAACATTTTCATCTGACTGTAGGTACAGTTCTGCGCTTCGTCCAAAATAATAAACGCGCCGTTGAGCGTTCGTCCGCGCATATACGCGAGCGGCGCGATTTCAATCATTTCGCGGTCGAAGCATTTCGCGACTTCATCCACATCCATCATGTCGTAAAGCGCGTCATAAAGCGGACGAAGATACGGATTCACTTTCTCTTCCAAATCACCCGGCAAAAACCCGAGACTTTCGCCGGCTTCCACAGCAGGGCGCGCTAAAATGATTTTTTTGACTTCTCGTTTACGTAAGGCATGAACCGCCGCCGCCACAGCCAAATATGTTTTACCCGTACCGGCAGGTCCGATTGCGAACACCACATCATGCGTTTGAATGGATTTTAAATAGGCTAGCTGCGTTTTGCTTTTAGGCTCAAACAGCTTCCCCTTATGGAAAATAGCCTCGTGTTCTCCTGCCGCAGCAGCGACTTCCGCCTGCTTATGCGCAATCGTAGCTTCAGGTTGATTGACGGCGGGCACGCCTTTACGGAACTTCGTCAAAAGCCCCATAAAAAAATCATAGGCTTGCTCAACTTGAGCGTCATCTCCGTTAATCTTGAGGCGTTCATTCTTCGCCGAAACTGTCACATGATATTGCTTTTCCGCGTGCTTTAAATTTTGGTCCAAATTTCCGTAAAGATAAACCGCTTCCTGATTCGAAAACAAACGGATGATTTTTTCCACTACTTCTCCTTTAGCGCTGAGCTTGGCTCAGCCGCGGGTCTTTAATCTTTTGTTTGAATAACTGGTTTGATACGGATCGAAAGTTCATCGAGCTGTTTCTGTGCGACTTCGGACGGAGCCTGCGTCATAAGACAGGTACCCTTTTGCGTTTTCGGAAATGCGATCACATCGCGTATCGAAGGCGTGCCGAGCAGCATTGCACAAAAACGGTCGAGCCCCATGGCAAGCCCGCCATGCGGCGGAGCGCCGAAAGAAAGTGCGTTCAATAGAAAGCCAAATTTACCGGTCTGCTGTTCCGGCGTAATTTGCAATGCCGTAAAAACTTTCTCTTGCAAAGCGCGATCATGGATACGAATACTTCCTCCGCCGATTTCCGTACCGTTCAATACAAGGTCATAGGCTTTCGCGCGGACCTTCAAAGGCTCTGTGCCAATAAGATGCGCATCTTCAAGCTTCGGCGAAGTAAAAGGATGATGCAATGCGTCGCAGCGTTTTTCTTCTTCGTTCCAGCCGAACATCGGAAAATCGGTCACCCACAAATACTCATAAACGCCTTCGGGAATCAGCTTATGCTTTTCTGCCAAGTTCAGGCGCAAAGCTCCAAGCGCAGTCGAAGCAACCTTCTCGTTGCTTGCCACAAAGAAAATCATATCGCCCGGTTTCGCGCCGGTTTTCGCAACCGCCGCATCCAAAGTTTCTTTTTTGAAAAACTTCGCAATCGGTGAATTGATTTCGCTGCCTTTTAACTGCAGCCATGCCAAGCCCTGCGCCCCGTACTGCTTAATCCACGTTGTCAAATCATCGACGTCTTTACGTGAATAGTCTCCAGCGTTGGGAAGCGTAATACAACGAATGACTCCACCCTTTGCGATCGTCTCATCAAACACTTTGAAGCCGGAGTTTTTAAACACTTCGGTTAAATCTTCAATCGGCATTCCGAAACGCATATCCGGCTTATCACAGCCGTAACGGCTCATCGCTTCGGCATAAGAAATACGGCGAAACCCTTTCGGGTAGTCCTTGCCCATCATTTCTTTCATGACGCGGATCACAAATCCCTCAACCAATCCCATAATGTCTTCTTCATCGATAAAAGACATTTCCAAGTCGATTTGGGTATGCTCCAACTGACGGTCTTTGCGCAAATCTTCATCGCGAAAGCAACGCGCGATTTGATAATAACGATCATAGCCCGCGACCATCATCAGCTGTTTAAAAAGCTGGGGCGATTGCGGCAAAGCATAAAAAGTTCCGGCCGTTAAACGCGACGGCACGAGAAAGTCGCGCGCTCCTTCCGGCGTCGACTTGGTCAAACACGGTGTTTCAACTTCGATAAATCCATTTTCGTCAAAATGCTTATGGGCAATTTTCGCGATCTTCGATCGGAAAAGCAGATTGCGGCTCATCTCTTCGCGGCGCAAATCCAAAAAGCGGTATTCCAGGCGCAATTCTTCGTTCACATCGGAGTCACCGATATTAAAGGGCGTTGGCGCGCAGGCATTTAAAATCTCGATCTTATCGGCCAAGATATCGATTTCGCCGGTAGGAATCTTTGAATTAACATTATTCTTCGGGCGCAAAACCACTTTACCGCTGACGCGAATGACATACTCCGAACGGACACCTTCTGCAACCTTATGGCTTTCCGCGTTAAGCTTCGGATCAAACACAACCTGAGTGCGGCCATAACGGTCGCGCAAATCAATAAAGATCAACTGACCATGGTCGCGGCGAGTATCCACCCATCCGCAAAGCGTTACATTTTTCCCATCAAAGGAAGCGTTCAATTCGCCGCAAGTCTGTGTCCGCATCATACCGTTCTACCTTTCGCTAAAAGACCCCGTAAGGTCGCTTCCAAATTTTCGGAAGCCACTTCAATTTGAGTTTTCTCTTGGAGGTCTTTGACCGTCCAAACTTTTTTCTGAAATTCATCGTCGCCAAAAAGCACGACATATCGTAATCCGGATTTAAGAGCACGCTCAATTTCTTTCCCCGCCTTCACACTTTTCTTCAAAAAAAGCGGTTCAACTGAAACCGAAACTCCCGCCCATGCCACACAGCGAGCTTGAGCTTTAAAATAATCAATCGCCGCGTCCTGCTGCGACAGACAAATGAATCCGAATGTTTTAGAACTGATCTTATCGGAAAATTTAGACTCGACGGAATCAAGTGCCATCAACAGCCGCTCAAAACCAATGCTCCATCCCGTGCAAGGGACGTCGCCGCCGCCCAGTTCACCGTAGAGCTTATCGTAACGCCCGCCGCCCGCCAAAGCATCCTGCGCACCCAGCCCGCCGGATGCGGCTTCAAAAACAACACCCGTATAATAATCTAAACCACGCACAAGCCGGCGTTGAATTTCAACTTCCACGCCGCGCTGTTTCAATTTTTCTTCGAGTTTTTTAAATTCATCCGATAGCGGCACTGCTGTATCCCAAGGAAAAGCTTCGATCAATTTCTGCATCGCGGGATTTTTACTGTCGAAAATGCGCAAAACATTTTTATCAAGGCGGTTAACAGAGTCTTCATCCAAAGCCGCTTTGTTAGCGGAAAAATAATCGCGCATGCGTCCCCGCACGGCATCGGCCTGATCGCCATTGATCAGGCTCAGATCATTTAATTTAATTTTAAGATTTGGAACGCCAAGACTCTTGAGAAAAAAATATAAAGAAGTAATCGCATGCTCATCCGCTACGGTTTTTTCGGCGTGATTCACCAACTCAACGCCGATTTGATGAAATTGACGTTTACGGCCAGCCTGAGGGCGTTCGGCACGAAACATAGGGGCAATGTAATAAACCAATTGTCCCACTCCGTTGCGAAGCATGGAGTTTTGGATAATCGAACGCGCAACCGACGCGGTCATTTCAGGTCGCATCGTCATCGAACGCGCACCGCGATCTTCAAAGGTATACATTTCCTTACCGACGATATCGCTGGTCTCACCAATGGCGCGGCAAAAAAGTTCCGTCGGTTCTAAAATAGGGGTACGGATTTCACGAAAACCTTCGCTTTCGAGAAAAATACGGGCGCGCTTCTCGAGCTGCTGCCAAGCCTGAATTGTCGAGGGCAGGACATCGTCCATACCCGGAAAAGACTGATACTTCAAAGTCATTCCATTTGGTTTCGGATGGCGGAACTGCGGGAGTATATCAAATCCCACCACGCATGGCTACGACCAGAGGCCGTCGCATGCGTGATGGATTGAAACAAAGACAAGCCTTAAGGCTTAGAATCTGGTTTTCTTCGACTTCGGAGAGCGGATCTTACGACGGCGCTTTTCGCTCGGCTTTTCGAACGTCTTACGCGCTTTAAGAATTTTTAAAATTCCTTCGCGCTCCATTTTTTTCTTGAGACGTTTCAACGCCTTTTCGAGCGGTTCATGCTCGCTAATTTCTACTTTCAGCACAGATAATCACCTTTCTTTCAAGCTTGGAAAAAGTTCGAGGATTATATGCAAAAGCCCCTCCATAAGCAAGAATAAGGTTTTGCTTGCGGGAAGCCCGATTCACACTACAATAACCGCATGATTTTAACCGCTTTCGAGGCTTTGGTTGCCTCTGTTTTTCCGGCTGACTGCCAGGGATGCGGCAAACCGCTCACCCCCTCTCAAAGCAAGCTTTGCCAGGGCTGTTTTACGCATCTCAGCGAGCATGATTTCTCATGGCAAAATGCATGGCATCCCGACACACTCCCGGGCATCCGCTGCGCCTGGTCTGTTCTGCCTTACCGGGGCGTAGTTCAAGACTATTTGCGCCGCATCAAGTTTAAGCATGAGTTTTATCTTTTGGACTTACTTGTCCTGAGGGCCAAGCCGCTCTTTGATGCAATCACCACCGAATCGCATTACGACGCAGTGATTCCCATGCCGATTGATTTCCCCGGACGCTGGAGCAGGCGCTATAATCAAACCGAAATTTTGGCAGCTTCCCTTTGCCAAGAAAAAAAAGTTCCCATCCGGACCAAAATTCTTTATAAACGTTGGGGTTTTCGCCCGCAGCACGGCCTGGGCAAAGAAGAAAGAAAATGGAATTTATTCGGCGCCTTCGGGACAAAACACCCGCGCCTGATTCAGGGAAAATCTTTTTTATTGATGGATGACATTATCACGACGGGCGCGACAGCGAGCGAAGCCGCACGCGCTCTTCTTAATCAGGGAGCCAAGCAAGTGGATTTATTCACTTTGGCCCGCTCCGAAAAACAAGTTCGGCATAACGACTAAGGTAAAAAAATGAAAGTATTGGACCGCTATTTAACTCGTGAGCTTTTTTTTCCAATTGCCATTCTTTCGGCGTCATTGGTATTCATTTTTTTAATCGCGGACTTATTTGATAATTTGGATTCTTTGCTCAGCAACAAGGTTCCCATCCAAATCATTTTTGAATATTACCTGAACCTCATTCCTTTTTCTTACGTTCAAATTGCCTGCTGGGCAGCCTGGATCGGCACCGTATTTCTCTTGATCCAGCTTGGTCTGCACAATGAAATGACCGCCATGAAAGCCGCCGGGCTTCCGATCACCACCATCGTTAAGCCCATTCTGTTCTTAGGATTCTTGATCGGAATATTCGTGTTTGTTGTCAGCGAATGGATTGTGCCGCCATCCTATTCCAAAGCGCATAAAATTCTGGATGTTTACATTGATAAAAATCAAACGCTCAAAGAATCGCTGATTTATAAAAACTTAACTTATAACGCAGGCGACCGGCTTTTGATCTACTTCAAAAAATTCAGCCCGGCAAAAAACGTCGCCCTGGAAGCGATCATTCTGAAGTGGGACGAAGCTCTTCCCAACCGCTATCAAAAATTAACCGCTAAAAAAGCGCATTACAACGGCCAAGGCTGGGATCTTTACGAGGTCATTTCTTACCAAACAGATTCGCAGGGTAAAGTACTGGGGCAGCCGGAGCATTCAGCAAAGACAAGCATGCCTGAAATTACCGTCAAGCCCGAGGATTTGATTCATGAATCAAAAGATCCGGCAAAAATGTCCATTTTTGAACTTGGAAACCTCGTTCAAAAAATGAAGGCCAAAGGGATTGATGCTTCCGATGAAGAAGTTCAGTTCTATCAACGCCTCGCTTTACCTTGGCAAAGCTTTCTGATGATTTTCTTGACGCTTCCGGTTCTCGGCACGGTGCGGTCGCGCAAAGCGCTTGCCGGAATGGTATTGCAATGTCTCGCGATCATTTTTGCTTACCACGTTTTGGGCGCGGTTTTCACGGCATTGGGAAAGTCAGGCAAGATTTGGCCCTGGCTGGGCGCATGGCTTCATCACGGAGCGTTTTTTGCGGTCATGCTCTTTCAACTCGACCGCGCTAATCACGAATAAATAAGCGCTAGCTCTCCAAAGAATCTCGATTCGATTTCTCAGTCGTAAACTGCCCTTCAAACTTGGGCAACTCAGGCAGCCCTGATAGCTTATTGGAAAGCCCAGCGAACTGCGCTGAAATACGTGCTTCATCACGTCGCCGCTTAAGAGCCCTCCGCCTTTTTTCTTCTGCTTGTCGCTCGGCCTCTTTTTTCAGCTGCTGTTTTTCGAGATCGTGATTGAATTGGTCAACAAAGGCACGCTGACGATCAATGTCGGTTAAAGATTCCTCTGCGGCAAAAGCAGGCAAGACAAAAATTAGAGCTGCGGCAAAAAGGCAGATCGCGGCAGAAAAAAAAGGACGCATGTCCGTCAGATTTGAGTGCCTGAAAGAATATGAGCGCCTTTGGGGATAATCACGATCCCTTCGCGAATCACGTAATTCGGAGCATCCGCGTTTTGAATTTTCGTCGGATTGACAATCGTCACGTTGTCATCAATCAAAACATTTTTATCAATGATGCAGTTTTCAATGCGGCAATTTTTTCCGATTCCGACATTGTGATACGCGCCTTCGCCGATACCGTTGTAATAGTCATTACCCATTAAAATAGAACGACGGATCACTGTGCCCTCGCCAACCACGGCGCGCAATCCAATCACAACCTCTTCCAACTCCACATCTTTCAAAACACAGCCATCCCCTAGCAAAACAGATTTCAGTTTTGCGCCATCTAAGTAAGCGGGCGGCAAAAACCGTGAGCGTGTGAAAGTCGTCCCTTCAGGAGAAATAAAATGGAACGGCGGATTGGACTTAGCTAAATCCAAGTTCGCGTCAAAAAAACTTTGAATCGTTCCGATATCGCGCCAATATCCGTTAAAGACATAGCCGTGAACTTTAAAGTTCTTAATCGCGCGCGGAATAATTTCTTTGCCGAAATCTTTTTCGCTTCCGGATAAAACGGACCGCAAAACATCGTTTTTAAAAACATAAATACCCATGGAAGCCATAAACATCGGCTCTGCTTGTGTCACCTTAAATTCTTCGCAAATATTTTTGGGCATGATTAAATGCTTCACATCATCCTGAGGTTGCGGCTTCTCGACAAAAGCTTTAATTGTTCCGTCTTTCTCGATATCCATAATACCGAAGCCGCTGATTTCCTTGCGAGGGACCGGAATGGACGCCACGGTCACATCCGCGCCGCTTTTATCATGGAAATCCAAAATCTCGCGGTAATCCATGCGGTACAGATGGTCGCCCGAAAGAATTAAAACCGTATCGCTCTCGCCTGCTTGATAATGATGAAAGTGTTTGCGCACCGCGTCGGCCGTTCCCTGAAACCAATCGACACTGCTGAGGGTTTGTTCCGCGGCAAGCAGCTCAACGCTGGTTTGATGAAAGGGCTCATACGGATAGGCACGGTGAATATGCCGGTGCAAAGAACGAGAGTTAAACTGCGTCAGAATAAAGATTTTTTTGAGGCCTGAATTCAAACAATTTGAAACCGGAATATCCACCAAACGGTATTTTCCTCCGATTGGAACAGCCGGCTTGGAGCGGTAATCCGTCAAAGGCGAAAGCCGAGTTCCTCGTCCGCCACCCAAAATCAAAGTCGTCACTCTCGCGCTCATATATCTTCCTCTTCAAAATCACTATCGGTTTGAAAATGTTTCCACAAAACTTTACGAAAAGTATCATTTTCCTGCATCAGCAAAGCCAGCTTCGAACGGATTTCTAAAATAAAAGCTTCCTGCTCGGGAACTTTTTCTAAATTCATATAGAGATCAATCTTTTTGATCAACCCATGGATCACAGCCGAGTTCCGGCGAATTTGTGTTGTAATAATCCGCTGCTCTTCTTCCGTCAGCTGCGGAATATTTTCCTTCAGCTCTCTTTTCACCGGTTTGGGAAGTTCATAAACTAAATGTAATGTCATAATTCAGTTCCGCTTAATTCAGGCTGACCCGCGGCAACAAGCCGCTCAATTAACTTTAACTTATCATCGGCATCTTGTGCTAAATCTTCGGGACTTTTTACTTCTTTAAGCAAGTTTGCGGCCTGGGACCAAGACTTGGACTGAATCAAGCGCATCGCTTCACGGTATTTCTGAATCGAAGGCTTCCGCTCAGAATCGGTTAAAGGCGCTAAAATCATCTTTTTAACGGATAAATCCCCCTTGAGCGCGTTCACGTCGAAGGGCCATGCCGGAACCTGGATCAAACGCGTCAACGAGGGCTGAATATCCGCATCCACTTTGGCAAATTCCGGTCCGTAGGGTGCGGCCTGTGTCACCAATCCGGCTTGCGGATCCGCAGGCAACAAAGCTTCCAGCTTTTGTAAAGAGGCCATAGCCTCAACCCACTTGGAAGTCCGGACCAATGACTGAAAATGAGCATATTCAGCACCGGCCTGCTCGGATTGAGATACCGTTCCCTGACGGGCAAGAGCAAAATTGAGGGCACCGACTTTCGCAATCGTATCATTCAAAAAACCGCGCAGCATGGTTAACACCACCGCCCGGTGCTTGCGGACATCATTGAGGTAAACCGGCAAAGCGAGTGAAGTAACATAAGCATCGCGCGCTTGCAGCAACCGCCCATTTAAAAAATGATCATAAGCAGTGGCATAAGTTTTCTCAAAAAGTTCAGCTAAATCTTTTTTATATCCGCGCGGCAAAGGCATTTTAAACTTACCTTCCTGCACCTCAATAAAATCTTTAAACTCAGCCAGAGTCCAGCTTGCTGAAGGAAGCTTTTCAACCACTCCCGCTTGTAAATCAACGGCACGTTGAAGCAGTTTGAGGTCCTGGTCGCTTAAAACAGGTTCATCCGAAACATCAAGAGCAGCTAACAACGACGCTTCTTCTTCCGCTGACAAAGCTCCCGCCAAAGGCAAAGCCGCATCAGGTTGAATACTGACTGAAGAGGCGGTTTCTTTTTTCTTAGAAAAAAATCCGCCTAAATTGGAGGCCTGAGCTGATTTCGGCTTCGCGTCAGAAAAACGATGCTTTATAAAGGAACGAACTCCCAGCACAAGCAAAACGATGACACCCGCTAAAACAGCAATTTTTAAACAAAAAATGAGAAAACCAAAAAGCCAATGCGAAGCCTGGGGTTTCTTTTTTTCTTTTGAAATCACCGGTTCGTCCTGTAATTCCGAGGCGCGAACAACTGACGAAGACCAACCGCATGATGGGCATACCGCTCCGGCAAGGGTTTCAAGTTCGAATTGATGATGGCAATGCGTGCAAGCGAGCTGAATCATGATTGGGCATTATGGCGTTTTCGCTATACAAAATCCAGCGAATCTTAAGCGAAGAGAAAGGTCAGCTCAGGCTGAGCGTGAAAAATGATCGACAGCGAGAATTCCACGCAAGAAATATTCTAAGGGCTCAGGTTGTTCCATGCCACCGTCTGCGAATTCCCGCCGCTGAAATGAACTTGGTATCGACAAATTGAGTGCCACGTGAACTTTTCTCTCTTGCGGATGAACCACCTCATTCGGAAAAGGAAAATAAAACCCGCAGAAAAGCAGGTAAAAAAAACTGCCCAAGAAAATATATTTCAGGGAATTCTTCATACTTAGGACTTCGGCCAAAACTTCCGTGCCTTGAGAAGATTTTAAGAGGATTTCTAAGCAGCGTGACGGGAAGCAAGTAACATAGGAAGCATCACCTCGCTTGCGAGCGGCTTGGCGAAATAATAGCCTTGTCCTTTATCGCACCGACGTGACTTTAAAAACTCCATTTGCTGAAAGTCTTCAATTCCTTCTGCGACAACATCCAGATGAAGCTCATGCGCCATAGATATAATCGCCTGGATAATCGCTTGATCGTCCGTATCCGTGCAAAGGTCACGCACAAAAGAACGGTCTATTTTAAGCGTATCCACCGGCAACTGCTTGAGCGCCACCAAAGAGGAAAAACCAGTTCCGAAATCGTCAATTGAGAATCGAATTCCCATGGCTTTGAGATTCATTAACGTTTGTTTTGTATCTTCGCTGTACTGCATCAAAGTACTTTCCGTAATCTCGAGATCAAGCTCTTGCGGATTAACGCCGGTTTCTCGAATGACACGGCAAACAACATCCGCGATGCTGACGTGATGAAATTGTTTTGCGGATAAGTTGACAGACATTCCGAGCTTTTGGACCCCGCAACGTTCCCACTCTTTTCGCTGAAGGCACGCGGTTTTGAGCACCCATTCCCCGATCGGATGAATCATTCCTGTTTCTTCCGCGATAGGAATAAACTTAAGCGGCGGCACCATTCCGAGCTCAGGATGTTCCCATCGGATCAGCGCTTCAACCCCGATAATCTTCCCCGTACTTAAATTCATGAGCGGCTGATAATGCAAACGGAACTGATCTTTCTCAAGCGCGTGCCGCAGTTGCGACTCAATGATCAAAGTGTCCAAAACATCTTTCCCGTCTTGCGAAGAGTAAAAATGATACCTCCCGCCCCCTTTTTGGCGAGCCGTGCGCATCACTTGATAGGAGTGCTGCATCAACTCGGTCGCTGTCTTTCCATCAAACGGATAAACCGCAATACCCATGCTGCAGGACATCACGACATCTTGGTTCCCGACATGGAAAGGCGTCTTGAAAGCGAAAAGGATTTTATTCGCGATGGCTTCGATCGTTTTTTTCTGTGAGACACGCGGAATCAAAATCATAAAACTATCGCCGCCAAGCGGAAGAATACTGTCGGTCTCATAAAGAATGCGGCTAAGCCGCTGCGCCATCTCGCGGATAATCAAATCGCCCGTCTCATAGCCGAACGATTGATTAATACGCCCAAGCCGGTCGAGATCCACACCGATCACGGCAAAATTCTCATTTTGGCGATGTGCCAAATTCATGGCCTGATGGACACGGTCGAGAAAAAAGGTACGGCTGGTAAGGCGCGGCGTCTCGGGCAAATTGCGCAGCTCATAACTAGTCCCACCGCGAATTCTTTCCGTGAGGTCAAACCAAATGCCGTGCTGACGAAATTCTTTGCCGCGGTTTTTCCTCAAAAACTGAAACGACTCTTCCCAATATCTTTTACGCCCCTGCGCATCCCAAAGCTCATAACCCATTTCGCCGCGATGGGGATTGATCCATATACAGTCTTCAGAAACGCATTGTTTTTCGGCATCATTACGACGGAGAGCCATCCAGAAGAGCGTGACCGGCTTCCCTATAAAGTTTCGAGGCTCGATACCCATCATCAAAGACAACTCAGGGCTCAAGTACTCGACAGTCCAATTTTTGCCGCGATCAGAGGAAACAAAACGATAGGCAATGGCCTGTGATTTGGCCATCAAAGCATTAAAAAAAGGATCGCGGTTTAAGATCTTATGATCGGAAAATGATTTTGAAGCGGACTTGTAATAAACAGTTCGGGGTTTCTTTTTGAGCACTGAGCTCTCCGATGATAAAGGTTTTCGTGTCAATCTTGATATGAACATAACACTTAAATGACACTTTTAAATAGATAAACTGCAAATGATCATAATTGATGCTATTTGCTATTTTTTAGTTGTTTTAACACTTATTTAGTCTGTTTTTTGACATATTGGATATGGGTGTTATATTACTAATGGAGGCAGGAATATGAGCAGAACTAAGTCCATTCAAGTTGAGGAATTGCTAATTAAGACCATGACCTTGGTTGCGGTCTTCTGGCTGCTTGCATTCGCCTCTAATCTCTTCGCTAACGAAGCAACCAGCATTGAGAATGCTATCAATCAAAGGCCAACCGCACAAGCAGATACCTCCTCTGAGCAACCGCTTCCAGCAGATTCTCAGGGTGAAACTCTGACTCAAGACTTTTTAAGCGAATCCTCCCCCTTGTCCAAGGCATCAGAAACATCAGGCCCAGATGTCATTAGCTTTACCGAAGTTTCAGGTCAGGGAAAGCAATGCAGCACCGCTGGCAACGCGTCGCAGGGATCGGAATCATGCCTGATCCGAAATGAAAACGGCAGTTTTGCCGAAGTTGAGTCGCAATGGGAAACTTTCGGGAACGACGCTAAAAGACAAACCGTAACAAAAAGCTATGATGCCAACGGCAATCAAACCAGCGAAGAAACAATCCGCGTAAAATCCGAATATCAACTGCTTTCTGATGGATCGCGCATGATTGAAAAAGAATCGATTGATATTGTAAAGCAGCCCGCGCAAGGTCTTATTTCCCGTGACCTCATCGTCAAGAATCATGAAAAAGGAAAAGTGGTCAAAACAACCTGGGCTCATTACATTGAGAATCCAAACATCGGCGCTCTCAAAGCGGCTTTGGCGCATCATGCGGTACTTTATTACGATGACGGCAAAGTCAAAGCAGGATTCGCCAATCAATATAAAAACGGCAAGGTCGTTGAAGCTCTCTTAAATTATAATCCCGCTAAAAACCCAAATCTCCGCATGGAATTAACCGGAGTGACCCAATGGGCAAACCAAATCGACCAGTTGGTTAATCAAAATTCCGTTTCAATCCGCTAAGTTTCTTCTCTTCTAATATCAATCAACAATCTCCGGCATCTTAACTTCATCTCGCATTTGTCTTCCGAATCGGAATTTGCCAGGCCCCGAACACATATCAAAAATGCCCCTCTGGGCTTTGTAGTTTCATCTCACCGAAGCATTGATGCGCAGAGATTTGTCCGCGGTTGAGCGTGGTCATACGGTCTCATACGACCGCAAGCTCCCGCTTAAAGCTCAAAGCTCTGCCTCACAATCGGAGCTTAATCGAGGAGCGTAAATAATCACAGAAAGGAAAAACCCCTTGGCATTGCTGCCAAGGGGTTCTTATAGCTTAAAACCGTAATTAGTTTGAAGTAGCCGGAGTCTCGGGAATTCCCTCGTCGGTTGTAGCCTGATCCGAAGGCTGCGCTCTTGCAGGAATCGGAACGACTGCAGGAGGTGTTGGCTCCTGAGTTGACAATTCCGGAACTTGTTGCTGAACTGCAGGCTGCGGCTCGACAGCTGTAGGCTGAACCGGTGTCGGTACGGCCGGTGCTGGGATCGGAACCACTCTCGGTGCGGTTGTGATACCGCGCAGAGGTATGTCGAGACCGGTTGTATCCACGGTCAAATCCGGACTTGAGATCAAGCCTTGGTAATCGACAAAACCGGGGAAATCAGCGGCATAGTTGCCGTCAAAGTCACCGTATTGGCGCAAACCGCGAACAAACGCTTTGTAATAAAGTGAAGCTTGGTTACCAATCAAGCCCGGAAGAGCCTGACCTGCAACTGGTGTTCCGTTAAAAAGAACCAATCCCGGAGGATTGTTCAGCATATTGATCGCCAACGGGCTGATATTGCTAAACACCGCCGCAGAAACGCCATTTCCAGCTTGTCCGCCGGCTGAAAGATTAATCTGAGCCGGTGTCGCGTTCAAATGCGTATGAATCGGATTTGAGGTTGTCCCCAAAATCCCATTTGCAATCAACTCAATCAAGTTAGAGGCCGTGACTCGAGTTTCTCCGCCACCTTGTGAAAGAATATCACCGCCCGCATTCAGATGAACTTCGCCACCCGACGCACTTGCGTGACCTAGCAAGATTGTTCCGGTTGCATTAAAAAAGATACTTCCGTTGGCTGAGTTCAGTTCAACCTGACTGTCACCCTGCATATTCATAAACTGATTACCGAATGAGAAAGTATTTGTAAACGGCGCACTTCCTTCAATTGGGTCAGCTGAACTACCAATCGCCCCATTAGCTAAAAGCGAAAGCGAGTTAGCCACAAAGTCCAAGTTGGCATTTCCAAAATCAGGACCCGCTGCAGCGTCGGTGATAGAACCATTGCGAGCAAACGCAAGGATATTACCAACTACACCATCTGTAAGCCCATTAGCTCCGGCATTACCATCTGCATCAACGCGTCCAACCGTAAAGTTGTTCTGCGCATCAACGATGATTTGTCCGCTTTCCGTTGAAATGCGTGCCGTTTCATCCATTGTCAGATTCGCGGTTGCATCTTTCACGGTATCAAGTAATGATCCCGCGCCATTGGTGCTTGTTGTTGCCAAAGATGTCGCGCTCAACCCCGGCAGTACATCTGCCGCAAAAACAGGGTTAACGGACATGTCAGGATTACGCGTCTTACCGCTCACGTCATAACCTGCTCCA
Organism: uncultured bacterium; assembly: GCA_964562525.1. Classification (GTDB taxonomy): domain Bacteria; phylum Omnitrophota; class Omnitrophia; order Omnitrophales; family Aquincolibacteriaceae; genus Multiplicimicrobium. The sequence continues at coordinate 7,647 of CAZLTL010000010.1, read as the reverse complement.
ACAGCAATCACGCCTGTGCCTGAAGCAACGCCATTGCCTTCAGTGCTGACATTCGTTCCGGCCGCCATATTCATATCACCGCCCGAAACCACACGCATATTGCCGTTCGCTCCAATGCTTTCAATGTTGGCATTGATATTCATATCACCCAATCCAACATTACCAAACGAATACATGGAAACATCGCCACCATCCAAGTTGGAAACATCGTTATTCACGGTTAAGTTTCCGTTGTTAGTCACGAAAATAAAGTTATTACCAGTATTTAAATTGGTTGGATCAGTAATCTGAACTCCAGCGGTTGTTCCACCATTCAACGTAGTTTGAGCTGAGTTATCATTATCCGTCAAAGATGTGACAGTCATATCACCCTGGTTGAAGAGTTGAATATTACCTGTCTCGGTACGAGCAGCCAATTGCCCCATTTGAGTTTCAAGACCATTGGCACTACCAATACCGGTTTCCGCAACAAGATGAGACGCACCTGTCACGCCCGTTACAATGTCAGTATCCGTGTCACCGCCATCAATGATTTGACCGTTTTGAGAAACAATCACAACTGCGTTATTGGCATTGCTTGAAGTTTGAACTGAGCCCAAAGTAATATTGGCATTCGCATCCATATCAATCGCGCCTTGAGGTCCGCCGGCATTGGCATTAAAAATCGTTCCGTCCGCCATAGTGATATTACCAAGCGCATCGACTTCAATTTCCGCGCCGGTTGCACCAACCTTGCGTGTAACATCACCCGAAGTGACATCTCCAGCTGCGCTTGCGATGACATCATTTTCCGAATCAAGATTGATTTTGCCATCCGCGCTCTTGACGGTGTTATTAAGCACGAGATGATCACCGCCTGAAGCATTTTGATCCGCAGCAAACAAACGAATTGCGCCATCAACTGCCGCGACGCCAAGTCCGCCTAATCCAGCGGCAACCACAGTCAAACTACCATCTTCGGTGCGAATACGAAGATCGCCCGTCGCAGCTAAGTTATCAGCACGAATGATGTCTAAGTTACCGCCCGTAGACTCTTCACGAATGCGGATATCACCGGAAGTTGAGTTTTGAACATCCACTTCCTTCATTTCAGTGTCAATTTGCCCCGCGCTTCCGACACCTGTCGCAGCTGTAATGTTAGTGCGTCCATTTTGAGCAACGATATCGACATCGATATCACCACCATCAATCACGCCACCGTTCACCGCGTTCAAGTTCACCGCATCATTCGACGTACTGGTTGTTTGTACCGATCCCAAAGTAATGTTGCCTTGAGCATCAACATCAATCAACCCGCCTGTACTCAAAATCGTTCCATCCGACATGGTGACATGTCCGGTCGCAAACTGTGCGTCGGTGCCGCCTTCAACTTCAATTTCACCCGTCGTTGAAGTCACATCACCCGCGGCTGAAAAATTAACATTATTTGCAGCATCAAGGTTGATTTTTCCAGTTGTCGAAGTGACTGTATCGTTCACATTCAAATTCTTATCGGCAACCCCACCGGAGTCACGAGCTTGAAGCGTAATCGTTCCATCATTCGATGAAACACCGCTTTCATTTGCATTTACGGTCAAATTACCATTCGTGGTGCGAATGTTAATATTGCCAGTAGCACCTTGAGCGGCCTTGTCAATTCCAAGGTTAGCACCAGATCCAATTTCAATGATTTGAATATTGCCCGAAGTGGAGTTATCAATATCCACATTACCCACCGAAGTTTCAAGCGCATTACCATCTCCAACACCCAATACAGAGTTAATGATGACTGTACCGGTCGTGCCAGTGATTATGTCCGTATGCGTATCTCCTGCATCGGAAACCGCTCCGGCCCGAGCATCAATTCTTACAGCATTCCCTGCATTGCTTCCGGTTTGTGCGGAACTTAATACCACATCGTCAGCCGCATCAAGAATGACGCGTCCTGAAGTTGAACGCGCAATCGAACCATCGCTCATCGTAATGTCACCGCCGCTCGCGCCAACGTTACCATCCTGATCAATTGTAAAATCAGCAAAGTCTTCACCTGCACGAAGTGAAACATTGCCACTAGTCGATTGGACGAGCGCAGTTCCATTCATTGCGATCGAGTCACCAGCAAACAAACGAACCGTTCCGCTGCCTTGCTGGTCAACCGTAACACCTGTATTCACAGTCAAATCATCCGCAGCGAGATTTCCTGCTGCAACCAAATCAATTGAGCTTGCGCTGTTATCAATTACATTCGCAGCAATCACAAGCGGTGAGAAAGAGTAAATTTCAATACCGCCAGTAGAAACCAATCCATCCGCGAGCGTATTTGGAGCTGGAACCGCTACCACTCCACCGATTTGTAATCCGGGATGTGCGAATTCATCATCATTACTAATATGAATTCCGCCTGTTCCGGCAGCCGCAGTAATTTTACCGAGAGTTGCTCCTGATCCTAAACGCATTTCAATCCAGTTTGTCGAAGAACCGATGAAACCGGCAACCGAATTAGCAGCATCAAGATGAACACCACCTGCACGGATATTCCAATCTGCCGCAGTTCCGGAATCAATCGCTTTCCAAACGCCAGGCGGCCCAACCGTTTCATCAAAAAAACCTCTTACCGTATCGTTACCATCGGTAATGTTACCTGCATAATAGAAAGTCCCCGTACCAGCATCTATTTTCCCCATCGGGCAAACACCGATACAGCTAATGTAAATATTGCCACCATTGGTAGTTGCATTCCAAAGCGTCGTTGGAGTGATATCAAGATAACTCGCAGGAGCTCCGATGTCACCTGCAGCGCCCGTTGTAGTTAAACTAATTGTTCCAGCATTTACATCGGAATGTTGAGCGCCGGCATCATCATTGGTCATTTCGCCAATCGTTCCGGCTGAAGTGATGGTTGCCGTATCGGCGAGCGCGCTCACGGTCTCAAGTAAAATATTGCCGCTTGTTGTTGTGGTCAAATTGACATTGCCGTCACCCACCGCCGCGGTTCCCGCAATCACACTCACCGCAGTCAAATCTGCACCCGCATTGGTTACGGTAATATCACCGTTTCCGGTAACAGCACTCGTAACCGTTAAATTACCGCCGCCGGTTTGATCAAAATTAATCGTACCCGTACCTGTCGTTAAGCTCGTCGCGTCAACGGCAGTCGCAAGGTTGTTGTTAATATCAACATTGCCGTTCGTTGTATCAGCGCTAATGTTAGAAACAGCGGTATTAAGCGCAGTCGTATTACCGATTCCGGTAACCGCATCAATATTCGCAGTAGCAGCGGTTACAAGACCGCCGCCATTCACAGAACCAATTAACGCCGTGATAATTGCCGAAGTTGCCGCCGTAACGGTTCCGCCCAATGAAACGGAGCCGAAAGTATCGGCTAAGTCATTGAATCCGCCGGTCAGAGTGACGCTGCCCGCGTCAGATTGAACCGCAGAGGTAGCCGCAAGATTCACATCATCGCCGGCCTGCAAAAGAACATTGCCGGTCGTTGATTTCACGGTTACGCCCGCGTTCACAGTCAAGTCATCGCCCGCGCCCACAAGTTCACCCGCTGTTGCAGTTAAGTCCCCTGCGGAAGTTGTATTCACCGCGAAAGTCAAAGGACTTGAAGCGCTTAGTACCGTTGTTGTGCCTGTGTTATTTGAAGTCGTCAAAGCTCCGACGCTATTAACAGTCAACGCACCCGTATTGCGGATCGCCACTGCGCCCGCGGTATTGTTGAAAGCCACATTGTTAATATCGGTATCAAGATCAATGCCATTCGCGGATTGCGCTTCCAAAGAACCGGCAACCACATCCGAAGCGGCTGTACCGCTTGTAATTCCGCCGGTTTGCGCCGTCAATTTAACCGCACCCGTTCCTGCGTTGGAATTAATGCTTCCAGTCGCGCCGCTAAACGCGATTGCTCCGGTTGTAATATCCGCGTTACCGCCCACTGTCGCTAAGCCACTAAAAGTGGTTGTTCCGGAACCTGCGGTCTGCGTCAAATCCGTTGCGGTGTTGATCGTACTGTCAAAATCAACATTGTTCGCGTTGGAAATCGTGACGCCGGCCGTGTTCGCGACAACCGCAGCGTTAAAATCCAAATTATCATCGCTTGATCCACCCGCGTTAATCGTGCCCGCAGTCAACGCACCGAAAGAACCGGCGCTGACGCTGTCCGCATCGTTATCAACTGCAAGAGTCAAAGTGCCCGTTCCAATATTCGCGGAAGTAAGGTTGATACCCGCTTCGGAATTAATCGTCAAATTAGGATTGTTAGTTGCGCTGATCGCACCAAGATTCACTGCTGCATCACCGTTACCGTCAAAAATATTGACGGTGCCATTCGCGCCGGCCAAAAGAATCATAGCCACATTGGTAACAACGCTCAAAATTCCGTTCGTCGAAGTTAAGTCGACATTGTCGCCGAGCTGAACGCGAACCGAAATATCATGAATGGTGATCGATTTCGCAGTAATATCATTGTTGTAGGTCAAGATACCGAGGCCGCCGATGTCGTAGTCACCCGTCAAATTAATTGCACCGTTAAAAGTGAAATTTTCATCCGGACTACTTAAGTTATGTCCTTCGATGGAAAGATTGCGGGCCGTAATTGCGCCGAAAGTTCCTGTGCTACCGCCGACCGCGTCATTGTTATCTACGTCAACGGTCAAATCCCCATTTACTCCAAGGTCTACATCACCAAGCGTGACATCGCTGTTTGAAGCAATGGTAAGACTTGCACCAGTTCCAGTAACGGCTCCAAGCGTAATGGCATCTTCAGAGTTAGTTGTGAATATATTGGTTCCGGTTGCGCCAAGAAGAATCTGTGCGATATTGGTCACAAAACTAATTGTCCCGCCCGTTGCGGTTACATCCACACTGTCAGCAAAGTTTACTGTTGCCGCATTCTGAGCTGTAACTCCACCTGCGGTGGTTGTCACATCCCCATTCAAGGTAATCGTGTCATCAAGATCCGTGCCGCCGGAAAGAGCAACGCTGTCCGCGTTAATCACACCTGCCGTCAATGAAGCCCCTGCGGTATTGTTATCGCTGTCGGCTTTCAAATTCAGATTTCCGCCGATAGTCATATCGGTAACAGTAAGATCGTTTGCGTCATTGATAGCTACGTTGTTTGCGCTCACAACCGTAACAGCGCCCTGGAAGTCGTGATTGTTACCGCCCAGCTCAATGTTGCCGCTGCCGGCTGCCAAAGTCGTACCGCCATTCACTACGATATTGCCGTTGTCAAAAATAGTTCCATTGGCAGAAGCATTTAAAGTGCCGCTAATCGTTGAATCAAAGAAACCGAAACCGTTAACGTCATTCAGGACAACGTCGCGGCCGGAAATGACTTCAATGCCGCCGAAGTCATTCGCATTCCCGAGAGTGATGTCATTACCGGCTCCCGCATCAAACGAAAAGTTGCTGTCGCCCGTGATAGTTCCGGTTTGGGTAATGCTGCCGCTTGTCTGAATAGTCGAAACGGAATTCGCGGCGATGTCGCCAAGAACGATTGAATTCGCATCACGGATATCGAGATTAGAAACCAATCCCACGCCTGTTGTAACCGTTCCGAAATCGTTCGTTGCCTGCATTAAAGTAACAGCATCATTTGTGTTTGTTGTTACCGTCAAAGTTCCCGGAACAGTGATCGTGCCCGCTGTCTGATTGATGAAGCCCTTGAGCGCGATGAAAGCTGCGTTCGCGCCTGCAATCACATTGCCTGCGAGAGTGATATCACCGGCATTGTCCGTATCAACAGAACCAGCCGTAATATTGACCTGATCGTTTGCTTGAACTGCATTGTTAATTACAACATTATCACCGGCTGTTAAGTTCACATCGCTGCCAGCACCTGTCGCCTGGACTGCGGCATTAATTGTCAAATCATCGCCGGCGCCTACAGCTTCACCGGCCGTCAAATTGATCGTACCAGCCTGAATCATGTTGGCCGCGATCGTCAGAGGGCTGTGAGTTATGATTGTCGTTGAACCGCTGCCGCCGTTGACTGCTGCACCGGTAATAACGAGACCGCCGGACATATCTTCAATCGCGACGTCGCCGGAAGTTGAATTATTGTAACCCGCATTTTTCACATCAGATTCAACGTTGATACCGTTTGCCGCTGCGAGCAGAAGATTATCGCCCACGAAATCTGCAGTGCCATCATTAGTCGTATCGATTTGATCTTTTGCAGTTACGCTGATGATTCCGCCAACCTTAGTTGTTGTCACCGTTCCATTGACCACGATATCGGCATCCACAGGTGTGTTTGAAGAATGCTGGATCGTAATGTCGCCAGCCGCATCTACAGTGGCGCCCGCGTCAATACGTACGCTCTCACCATTTGCGCCTGTATCATTAATTTTCGAGCCGGTAATCGTTAAGTTCGCATCTGAGTTAATGTCGGCACCGCTTTTAAGCCACACACCGCCATCACCATCAAGATCAGTATCCGCGGTGATAGTAATATCTGTGGCATCATCCCCTGTTACCGAGTTAGAAATGATGACATCTCGCAAAGCCCAAATAAAAACAGCAGCTGCACCGCTAATCGGAGTATTGATAATCGTGTCTAAAACAGTAGCGCCACCACTCAAAGTAATGTCTCCGGCTCCGACAGCAATGTCTCCATTAACCACAGCGCTGCCAAGTGTCGGAGTCCCGCCGCTGCCGGTCTCCGAACTAATTAAGCTATCCACATTCGTCGTTAAACCGTTCGAAGAATTAATCGTAATATTACCACCGTCTGTGAATTCATCTCCTGACGAAACTGTACCAGTAATTGTTACATCCCCCGCACCGGTATGCTCATAATCAATTGTTGATCCGACTGTCTGAAGATTTTGAATCGTGGTATTCGTTCCGCTGTCAGCGATATTAATCGCGCCCGCAGTCGTCGTGCCCGTGATCATGTTCCAAGTATTTCCTGCCTGCGCCAAAGAGACAAACTCTTCCGCTGTAAAAGACAAGCTGTCCGCGATAATGGTTCCGCCGGTTTGATTAATTTCATATCCGCTGTTAAGAGTAATGTCACCCGTTCCGGCATTTAAGCTTTGCTCCAAATCTAAAGAACCGCCAAGTGAAGTTGTAATTTCAATATTGTTATCCACGGTTGTAATACCTGAAAGCCCTTTTACCGTACCCACAACAAGAGAGCTCAATTCATTCAGCACCACAGGCCCAACGGCATCAACCGCGATAGTCCCAACATTGGTATCCAGATTGACCGCGCCGCCGGCATGGATAGCGACATTACCTGCATCAACATCGGTTCCAACACCGGTTCCAAGAACATCATTTCCCGTTCTTAGAACTAAATAAGTCGGATCAGAGATAAATCCGTCAGCCTGAATATTTCCTGCTGTAGCCGTGCCAATTTCTAATGTGTCAGCCCAAACTCTGGATGCTTCAAAGCTCGAAATACTAATATCCCCTGCGGCGCTACCCAGACCGAATGTTCTTCCCACAGTCGAATTTTTTAAAAAAACCGTTCCGTCATCCGCATTAATAATTCCATTCACCGTAATATCACTTGCATTAATGGTGACATCCCCACTGCCTGCAGCATTAAATGTCGTAATGACGCTTCCAGAGTTTGATTGGTTAAAAACACCAGTTCCATTTGCGTCGCTATCCGCAGTAAAAGTAATGTCCCCGCCTCCGGAAGTAATATCT